>DATGRS010000237.1:0-6721 GCA_035303365.1 Ornithinicoccus sp. | reverse complement strand
GGCACCACCTGGTGGGCCACCAGGTGGACCAGCCACTCGATCTCGACGTGCAGCCGGGTGCGGTTGAGCGCCGGCTCCGAGAGATGGTCCACCAGGGGGGCGACCGTCCTGCGGTAGCGGCCGTCGAGTGCGCCCAGCGCGATCAGTGGCGTGAGGTCGGCGAGGGATGGCATGCGCCGATTCTCGCAGAGACGGTCCAGGCTGGCCGCAGCCGGACGCGCCGCCTCGCGTCAGGGGCCACGGAACCGACGAACGCGCCCCCCGTCTGCGGGGGACGCGCTCGTCGGATGGTCTGTGCTGCTACTTCTTCACGTCGGGATCGATGTCATCGGCCTCGAGATACTGGTCGGTGACCCGGTCACGGTGGTCGCGGGCCTCCTGGGTCGCGTTCCTCGCCTGCGCCTCCCGACGCTCGGCCTCCTCACGGGCGCGCTCAGCCTGCTCCTTGGCGGCGTCAGCCTCCCGCTGTGCCGCGCGGGCCGCGCTCTCCCGGTCCTCGGCGTAGGTCTCGCCGCCCATGGCCCGTTCACGGATGTGCTGGGCCTCCTCCCGGGCGCGGACCTTGTTCTTGTTGTTGACGAATGCCCAGATGGCGCCCAGCACCAGCAGCACCAGGATCGCGACGAGCAGCCAGATCATCCAGTCTTCCATGACACACCTCCAGGTGGTTGTGCGTTCACGCTACCCAGAGAGCCGCCTCCGGGCGACCGGACACGCCTCCTTCAGCGGTGCGGGTTGCGTCGCCGATCACGTTGCGAGCGAACGTGACTGAGTGGATGGCGGCCGACCCGATGAGTCGTTGACCCGAGACGAGTCCACACTGGAGACACCAGACGAAAGGAAGTGATGTCCATGCTCGAGAACACTGAGATCAGCACCCAGCAGGCGCAGGTCACGGCCGTCGTCCGTGGCTCGGTCCGGATGGACGAGCTGACGGCGTTCTATGACCGGGCGTACCGCACGGTCGCCGAGGCCCTCGGTCGTCAGGGACTGCAGCCGTCCGGACCGGCGTTCGGCTACTACCTGAGCCCGCCGGGAGAGCACATCGAGCTGGAGGCCGGGTTCCCTACCGTCGGCCAGCTGACAGCGGACGCCGATGTGGTTGCCAGCGAGCTGCCGGCAGGTGAGGTGGCGCGGGGCACCCACACGGGTTCTTACGACACCCTTGGCGAGTCCTGGGGCGCGCTGGGGCAGTGGATCGCGTCGCAGGGGCGCACACCGGGGCAGCGCCTCTGGGAGGTCTACGTCACCGAGCCGTCACCAGAGATGGATCCGGCCTCCCTGCGGACAGACCTGTACTGGACGCTCGCAGACTGAGAGCTACCCGCGCACGGGGACAGGGGCCTCGGCGCGCATCGACACCTCGGTCCAGCCGTCGGGGATGAGGTCGTGGGTGACCATGACGGCGCTCTGACCGGTGCTGCCCAGTCGTTCCAGCACCCGGCGAGCGGTCGCCTCGTCCAGGTGCGCGGTCGGCTCGTCCAGCAGCAGCACGGGCCGGCCCGACAGGATGCCTCGGGCCAGGCTCAGGCGCGTGCGCTCTCCGCCGCTCAGGCCGGTCAGCCGTGTCGCCAGCCCCTCCGGGAGACGCCGGACCCAGTCACCCAGGTCGGCCGCGTCCAGCGCGGCGAGGAGCTGGTCGTCGGTGGCATCCGGCCGGGCCAGCAGCAGGTTGGCCCGCACGGTGTTCTGGAAGGCGTGCGGCTCGTCGTCAGCAAGGGCCAGCCGGCCGCGCACCTGCGCCAACGGCAGGTCACGCACCTCGTCCGAGTCGTGGTGGTAGCTGCCCGACGACGGGTCCAGGTGCCTTGCCAGCACCGCGAGCAGGGTCGACTTGCCGATGCCGTTCGGGCCGGTCAGGACCAACCGCTCACCCGGACCCACCACCAGGTCGATGGCTGCCAGGTCCGGCGTGGCGGCGGTCGGGTCCCAGGCGGCCTCGAGCTCCGCAACGCGGAGGGTGGGCACGCCCCGCTCCGTCGGGTCTGCCGCGACACCCTGCCGGAGCCGTATGCCGTGCGACCTGTCGGACTGGGTCAGCGAGGGAGCCTGGGCCACCCCGACAGCCTCCGCGACCGCGGGAGCCTGGGCCACCTCGACAGCCTGCGCCACCGCGGGAGCCTGGTCGAAGATGGCTGTCAGCCGGTGGCGCGCGGCGTGCGCGCGGGCTCGGGCCCCGAAGGCATCAGGTAGTCCCGCCCACGCCTCAGCGAGGGCCATCGGGGTGAGTGTGGCGAGTGCGGCCACCGGGCCGCTCAACGTGCCGGCGGAGTAGGCCGCGCCGGCGAGCCACGCCACGCTGCCGACAGCCCCGGCGACCACGAGCCAGGTGCCAGCGATGGCGAGTCCGCGGGCGCGGCTCAACCGTCGCGCGGCCCGGTCGGCCTCAGCCTGACTCGCCTCCACGCGCTCCACGAGCGTGTCCGCACCGCCGAGACCCGCGACGGCCTGCACCTGGGTCAGCTGGCCGGTGACCATGGAGGCCAGGCCACGCACCGCGCCCCGTGAGGCGACGACTCTGTGGTGCGCCGACTGCTCGAGCCGCTGGTCGAGCAGCGCGAGCAGAAACGCGACACCGGCGCCGACTGCCACGATCAGCCCGGCGAGAGGCAGGAATGCGCCGATCACCGCCGCCGCGACGAGGCTGGCAATCGCGGTATCCCAGGCGGGCACGAGCGCTCGCACCTGCTCGTCGGCGATGTCGTCCAGGTCGCGCACCACAGCGGTGAGCAGGTCGCCGCGGCTGCGCCGCCCCAGGCGGGCCGGCGTCAGGGGGATGAGCCGCCGGTAGGCGTCGGTCCGGTCCCGCGCCAGACCCTCGAGCGCGACGTCGTGCGAGGTCACCCGCTCCGCGTAGCGCAGCAGCGGCCGCGCGAGGCCGAACGCACGCACCCCGACGATCGCCACCATGAGGGTCAGCACCACCGGCTGGTAGGACGCCTGCACGATGAGCCATCCCGACGTCGCCGTGAGGGCGACACCCGATGCCGTGGCCAGGCCACCGACTGCGGCGGCAACACCGAGGCGTCCCCGGGGCGAGCGGAAGCGTCGACGTTCCGGCGCTCCGTCCTGCGCCCCGAGGGCGCCAACCCCGGAGCGGAACTGCTCCACGGGGTGGTCGGTGGCGGCGTCGCCGGCATCGGGAGCGCCGCCGCCACCGGTCTGTGGGGGTGGGGATGGAAGGTGCCATTGCTGGTCCGCAAGAGCGGCCAGCACCGGGTCATGGGTGGCCACCACCACGCGGCGGTGGCGCGCCAGCTCGACCACGAACGTCCGCAGGGCGGCGATCGAGTCGGGCGCGATGTGGGCCGTGGGCTCGTCCAGCAGCACGAGCGGGGCCTCGGACAGCGCCGCGCGGGCCAGGCCGAGGCGGCCGCGCTGGCCCGCAGACAGCCCGAAGCCGTCGTCGCCCAGCCAGGTGTCCAGCCCCTCGCGCAGGGACAGCGCGTGCCACAGGCCGACCCGGTCCAGGGCCAGGCGCATCTCACCATCGCTGGCGTCGCTGCTGGCGAGCGCCAGGTTGTCGCGCACCGTGCCGGGCACCAGCAGCGGGCGCTGAGTCGCCAGGTGGGCGTGGGGTGCGTGGATCCGACCGGCGGTCGGCAGCCGCAGCCCGGCGAGCAGCTCCAGGAGGGTCGTCTTGCCGGCTCCGGACTCGCCGGTCAGCGCAGTGAGTCCAGGGTCGCCGTCACTCGAGAGCGTCAGCCCGTGCAGGGTGTCCCGGCGTCCGGGGTGGTGGTAGCGCAGGTCCTCGACGGACAGGTCGTCGGCCGACGCGTCCGGTCGGGTGCCAAGCTCGCCACGGGACCCGTCCGACAGGACAGCGGGGACATCCAGGTCGTCGTGCAGCTGCTCCAGCGCCTCGGCGCCGTCGGCGGCGTTGTGGAACTCGGCGCCGACCCGTCGCACCGGCCAGTAGGCCTCGGGTGCCAACAGGATCGCGGTCATCCCGACCTGCAGGTCCATCTGGCCGTAGGCGAGCCGTAGGCCGACCGCTACCGCGACCAGCGCCACGGAGATCGTCGCGAGCAGCTCCAGCGCCACCGTGCTCAGGAAGGCGGTCCGCAGCGTGCGGACGGTGGCGACCTGGTGCCGTCGGCCCACCTCGGCCACGACGTCCACCTGACGCTCCGCGCGTCCGTAGGCGACCAGCGTGGGCAGACCGCGCACCACGTCGAGGAAGTGGCCGGCCAGGTCGGTCATCGCCGACCAGCGTCGCTGGGTCTCGGCCTCGGTATGCCGCCCGATCAGGGCCGCGAAGAGCGGCAGCAGCGGCAGGGTGAGCACCACGATCAGGGCGCTCCAGGGGTCCACGAACAGCAGGGTCAGCAGACTCAGGGCCGGCACCACGGCAGCGGCGACGAGGGCAGGGAGGTAGCGCGCGACATACGGCTCGATCGCCGCCACCCCGTCGGTGGCGCGGGTGACCGCGTCGTCCTGCTGCGGACGTGCCTCCTCGGGCAGCCGGGACCACCGCCGCAGCAGCTGTGAGCGGATGCCGGAGGCGACCCGCTGGCCGGCCCACCCGGCCACCGACTCCTGGGTGCCTGCGATGACGCCACGGGCGACCAGCAGGCCGACGGTCCAGGCCAGTGGAGCGGTCAGTCCACGGCCGGTCACGACCGAGCTGGCCAGCCAGGCCACGCAGACCGCGAGGGCAACCGCTACCGCGCCGCCCAGCACCCCGGTGGCGGAGAGCACCGCGACCGGGGCGCGGGCAGCGGGGACCCGGCGCAGGAGCTCCGGGTCGAACGGTTTCATGACGTGCCCGGACTGCCTACGGAGAGGTCGTCTGCGGTGTCGACCTGCGGGATGTGGTGGCCGCTCACCCGCTTCCGGAAGGTCCAGTAGGTGAAGGACGTGTAGAGCAGGACGATGGGCACGAAGAGCACGGCGACCCAGGTCATGATCGTCAGCGTGTAGTCGGTCGAGGACGCGTTGGTCACGGTCAGGCTGTAGGCGGGGTCGGTGCTGCTCGGCATCACGTCGGGGAAGAGCGCCAGGAACAGCGAGACGACCGTCAGAGCGATCGCGACGAACGTGCCGACGAAGGCCCAGCCCTCCGAGCCCTTGCGGGCCATGACCAGGGAGGCCAGCAGCGCCGCCGCAGCCAGGCCGGCGGCCAGCCAGGAGGCGAGCGTGCCGGTGGCGAAGTGGATGGCAGCCAGCCAGATCACCGCGAGCACGGCGCTGACCGCGCCCACCCGGACGGCGAGCGCCCGCGCCTCGTGCCGGATGGGGCCGTCGGTCTTCAGCGCCAGGAACATCGCACCGTGGGTCACGAAGACGCCGAGGAACACGATCCCGCCGAGCAGCGCGACAGGGTTGAGCAGGTTGAAGAAGCCCCCGGTGTACTCCATCTGCGCATCGATCGGCACGCCGCGGACGATGTTGGTGAAGGCCACACCCCACAGCACCGCCGGGATCACCGAGCCCAGGAAGATGGCCCAGTCCCAGCGCTTACGCCAGACGGCGCTGTCCACCTTGCCGCGGTAGTCGAAGCCGAGGGCGCGCACGATCAGGGCGACCAGGATGATGAACAGCGGCAGGTAGAACCCGGAGAACAACGTCGCGTACCAGTGCGGGAACGCCGCGAAGGTGGCGCCGCCGGCGGTCAGCAGCCATACCTCGTTGCCGTCCCAGACCGGCCCGATCGTGGACAGCATGACGCGCTTGCGGGTCTCCCCGTCCAGCTTCTCGTCGCCGCGGCCGAGCACCGGGAAGAGCGCGCCGACGCCGAAGTCGAAGCCCTCCAGGACGAAGTAGCCGATCCACAGCACCGCGATGAGGATGAACCAGATGGTGGTCAGTTCCATTGCACTGCTTCTTTCTCAGGTATGCCGGTAGCTCAGTAGGTGAAGACGAACGGTTCGTCCTCGGCCCGGTCCTTCGGGTCCAGGGACACCCCGTCGAACTCGGGGGCACCCTCGCGGGTGTACTTGAGGATCAGCCCGACCTCGATCACCGCCAGCACCCCGTAGAGCAGGGTGAACAGCACCATCGTCGTCAGGACCTCGCCGGTGGTGGTGCCCGGCGAGACGCCGGTCTGGGTGGTCATCAGACCGAAGACCAGCCACGGCTGACGACCCATCTCGGTGAAGATCCAGCCCCACGAGTTGGCGATCAGCGGCAGGAACATCACCCCGATGGCAGACCAGTACCAGAACGGGTGCTGCATCTCCTTGCGCTTCCACAGCCACAGCAGGGCCAGGGCGGCGATGGCCATCGCGGCGAAGCCGAAGCCCATCATCAGCCGGAACGTCCAGTAGGTCACCGGGATGATCGGGCGGTAGTCGTCCATCACGGTGAGCTCGTTGCCGGTGTAGGTGACCTGGTACTCGGCGTTCAGGTCGTTGATGCCCTCGACGCCGCCGTCGAAGGTCCCGGTGGACAGGTAGGAGAGGAGCTTGGGGACGGTGACCGCCCAGACCTCCTCGGAACCGTCGAGCGTCCCGACGGTGATGATGGAGAACGGTGCGCCCTCGCCCTCCGGCACCGAGTCGTAGAGCCCCTCCGCGGCAGCCATCTTCATCGGCTGGACCTCGGTCATGATCTTGCCCTGGATGTCGCCGGTGACGACCGTGCCGAGGCCGCCGATCAGGACGGCGACGGCGCCGATGGCGGCCGCCTTGCGGTACATCGGCTGCTCGGTCTTCGGGGTCCTGCTGCGCCACACGTGCCACAGGGCGATGGCCAGCATGAAGCCACCACCGGTCATCCA
>DATGRS010000236.1:0-17804 GCA_035303365.1 Ornithinicoccus sp. | reverse complement strand
CAGACTCGAGCAGGCCGGAAGTGATCAGGACGAACCACGCCATGACATCTCCTGAGCAGCCGTCGTCGGAGCCGGGTACGTGCTGCGCCTCGTCCGGGGCCGACCGGGTTCTCCGGCCACCAACCACCGTTCTAGCACGGACCCCGGGTCACTTCACGATCAGGGTTGGTTAAAGGCTTCGTCAAGTCCCTTGCCTTACCCAACCGGGACTCGGCATCGTGTGGTGAGGGCACAGCGAGGAGGTGGCGCAATTGGGGCAGGGAGCAGCGGTCGGCGAGCCGCCCAGGCCGTCCACCCGCCCGCGCGCACCCCGCGCCGCCCCGCGGCAGCACGCCGGTTCGGTATCGAAGCCGGCGCGAGCCGAGACCGAGCCCGAGCTGGTGGTGCTGGTGGCGCCGACGAGGGACGAACGCGCACGGCTCATCGCCCAGCTCGATCCCGCCGCCCCGGTCCTCATGGTGCCGACGATGGAGGCTGCGCAAGCACTGCTGGAGACGCCGCACCGCAGCGCTGACACGTCCACCGCGCCGCGGGACGACCTAGCTGAGCGTGCAGCAGTCGCCAGTGGACACCTCTCGGGAAGTCACCTTCCGCGTCCGGCACAGACCGCGCCCGAGCACGGCCTGCGCATCCATGAGGACCGCCAGGTCGTCGGCTTCGGCACCGTTGAGGTCTCCCTCACGACGTTGGAGTTCGCGCTGCTGCGGCTCCTCCTGCGGGAGCCCGAGCGCGTGTGGCGGTTCGCTGAGCTTGTGCAGCACGTCTGGGGCACCGACCACGTCGGCGACACCAGCCAGGTGCACGCCGTGGTCAAGCGCCTGCGAGCCAAGTTGATCCGACAGCGGGCTCCCGTGGTGATCGAGGCGGTGCGGGGCGTCGGCTTTCGTGCCCTGCGGGCCCGCGCCTCGACCGGCTGACTGAGTCCCGGCCTCTCCGAGGTCCCCGCGCCTCGGCCGGCTGACTGAGGCCCGGGCTCCTTTCAGGTTCGGCCCGCGCCGCTCGGTAGCTGCAGCTCTCCGTCACCGACCCGCTCGGCGAGGCCGTCACTGACGAGTCCCTCGAGCGCGCGGGTGAGCTGTTCGGGGTCCGGCCACAGGGCGGCTATCTGGTCGAGCGACACGGGGCCGGGCGCCTCGCGCAGCACGCCAAGGACCACGCCGCGACACTGACGGTCCGTCCCGTGCCATGCCTGGCCCCGTCGGGCGGGACCGTCGTACGCCGGATAGCCGGCCAGGCGCCACGCGCACTGCTGGGCGATCGGACAGCCGTCGCACCGGGGCGCCCGTGCGGTGCAGACGAGTGCGCCCAGCTCCATCACCGCGACGTTCCACGTCGCTGCCCTCTCCGCATCCGCCGGCAGCAACCGCTCGGCGAGCCCTGTCTCCGCAGCGGTGAGGGACGGTGCGGGGAATGCGAGACCCGTCACGGCACGTGCCTGAACCCGGCGGATGTTGGTGTCCACCACGGCTGCGCGGATCCCGAAGGCGAACGCCCCGACGGCCGCGGCGGTGTAGGCCCCGACGCCGGGAAGCGCGCGCAGGGCGCCGAGCGTGTCCGGCACCTCGCCGGCATGCTGCTCCGTGATAGCCACCGCGCAGGCGTGGAGTCGCAGGGCCCGCCGCGGGTAGCCCAGCCGCCCCCAGGCCCGGACCGCCTCACCGGGCGGTTCCGCCGCCAGATCAGCCGGCTCGGGCCACCGCGCGAGCCACTCGCGCCAGACCGGCTCAACGCGTCCCACCGGGGTCTGCTGCAGCATCACCTCGGAGACGAGGATCCCCCAGGGTGAACAGCCGTCCCGGCGCCAGGGCAGGTCTCGGGCGTGCGCGGCATACCACCCGAGCACGGGGGAGACGAGGTCTTGGGGGTGGGGGTGGGCGGTCACACGTAGCGTTCGAGGATGCTTGCCTCGGCCAGGCGGGACAGGCCCTCGCGCACTGCGCGGGCGCGGCCCTCGCCGACGCCGTCGACCGTCATCAGGTCCTCGAGACTGGCGGACAGCAGCGCCTGCAGCGTGCCGAACTGGTCCACGAGCCGGTCGATGACCACCGACGGCAGGCGGGGGATGCGGGAGAGCAGCCGGTAGCCGCGCGGGCTGACGCTGGCGTCGAGGCCGTCACCGACGACCGAGAAGCCCAGGCACCGAGCGGCAGACGACATGTCGAGCAGGTCGGTCGCGCTCACCGACGAGAGGCACTCCAGAACCTCGGCGACCGGTGGGCCGTTCGCCACGAACTCGGCGTAGTCCCGGATCACCAGCTCTCGGTCGTTGCCCAGGTTGCCGGTGAGCTCCTCGAGCTGCAGGCTCATCAGCCGGCCGTCGGTGCCGAGCTCGAGGGCGTACTGCGCGATCTCGTCGCTGATCCGGCGCACCATCTCCAGCCTCTGCAGCACCGCGGTCACGTCGCGGATGGTGACGAGGTCCTCGATCTCCAGCGCGGACAGGTTGCTGCTGACCTCGTCGAGGCGCGACTTGTAGCGCTCCAGCGTCTGCAGCGCCTGGTTGGCTCGGGACAGGATCGCGGTCGACGCCTCGAGCACGTGGCGCTCGCCGCCGACGTAGATCGCGACGATCGCCATCGACTGGCTCACCGACACCACCGGGTGGCCCGTCTGCTTGGCGACCCGCTCAGCGGTGCGGTGGCGCGTGCCGCTCTCACGGGTCTCGATGGAGGGGTCGGGGACCAGCTGGGTCGCCGCTCGGACGATGCGCGTGCCGTCACGGTCGAGGACGATCGCCCCGTCCATCTTCGCCAGCTCCCGCAGCCTCGTGCTGGAGAACTCGATGTCCAGCTCGAAGCCGCCGGAGCAGATGGCCTCGATGGACCTGTCGTACCCGAGCACCACCAGGGCGCCGGTGCGACCTCTCAGGACGCGCTCCAGGCCATCGCGCAGCTCGGTGCCCGGGGCGACCGCGGCGAGCGTCGAGCGCAGCGTCTCGTCGTCCCTGCGCTCCACGTGCCCCTCCCAACTGACGGTCTGACGTGCGGGAGTCTATCCGCGTGACCAGCGCAGACCAGCAGTTCGACAGAGTCTTTACCGTACTGAGACGAAGTCCCTACGGACCGGTAGCCCGCCGTCAGCCCTCCCAGCCCAGCGCGACGGTCACCGCCTCGCCGATCGAGCTGACCTCGCGGACCCGGACGCCCGGTGGTGGCGGCCCCTCGGTGAGGGACCCCGCGGGCACGACCGCCCTGGTGAAACCGATGCGGGAGGCCTCGTTGAGCCGCCGTGGCAGCCCGGTCACCGGGCGGATGTCGCCGGCCAGACCCACCTCGCCGATAGCCACCAGTCCCTGGGGGAGAGGTGCGTTGCGATAGGCACCGGCCACCGCGAGGGCGAGCGCCAGATCGGCCGAGGGCTCGGCCAGCCGCACCCCGCCGACCGTCGACGCGTAGCAGTCGTGGGAGCCGACCCTGACGTCCGCCCGGCGGGTCAGCACCGCGAGCACCATCGCCAGGCGGGAGGAGTCCAGACCGCTGGTCGTGCGGCGTGGCGAACCGCCCGAGGACTCGGTCACCAGCGCCTGCACCTCGGTCACGAGCGGCCTGCGGCCCTCGAGCGTCACGGTGACGCAGGTGCCGGGGACCGGACGGTCCCGGCTGGTCAGGAAGAGCCCACTCGGGTCAGGGAGGCCGATGATGCCGGAGTCGCCCAGGTCGAAGCAGCCCACCTCGTCGGTAGGGCCGAACCTGTTCTTGACGGCAC
The DNA here is from genome assembly GCA_035303365.1 of Ornithinicoccus sp. GTDB lineage: Bacteria > Actinomycetota > Actinomycetes > Actinomycetales > Dermatophilaceae > Ornithinicoccus. The sequence continues at coordinate 14,099 of DATGRS010000236.1, read as the reverse complement.
GCACCAGCCGCAACCGCGAGTGGCGCTCGCCCTCGAACTGCACGACGACGTCGACCAGGTGCTCCAGCACCCGTGGCCCGGCGATGGCACCGTCCTTCGTGACGTGTCCGACCAGGATGGCCGCGATGTTGGCCGCCTTGGCCGCGCGGATCAGCGCCGACGCCACCTCGCGCACCTGGCCGACGTTGCCGGGTGCGCCGTCGACCTCGGCACTCGCGATCGTCTGCACGGAGTCGACGACGACCAGCGCTGGCGCGGTCCGCTCGATGTGGCCGAGCACGGTGGACAGGTCGGTCTCCGAGGCGAGGAACAGGCTGTCGGCCAGCGCGCCGATGCGCTCTCCTCGCAACCGCACCTGCGCCGCCGACTCCTCGCCGGAGACGTAGAGGACCCGTCGCCCCTCCCGGGCGGTCCGGGCGGCCACGTCGAGGGCGAGGGTCGACTTGCCGATGCCCGGCTCTCCGGCCATGAGCACCACCGCACCGGGGACCAGCCCGCCTCCCAGCACCCGGTCGAACTCGCCGACACCGGTGCTTCCCGCCTGGGCCAGGGTCGCGTCGACGTCGGCGATGGGGACGGCGGCGCGGGCAGGAGGGGCGGCGCTGGTCCGGACCGCGGTCTGACCGGCCTCGGTGATCGTGCCCCAGGCCTGACACTCCCCGCAGCGACCGAGCCACTTGATGGTGCTCCAGCCGCACTCGGTGCACCGATAGGTCGAGGTCCTGCTCTTGGTCGCCACGCACCGCACCCTAGGCGAGCCGTCCGACACGGTGGTGACGGCAGACCGTGTTCGGACGCCGTCACTCGGTCAGGGCGTCCGGGCCTGCTCGGCGGCGAGCGTCGCGGGGTGGACGTAGAGCGGCAGCAGAGGTCGTCCCTGGCCCGGCTCCGCACGCAACCGGGCCGCAGTGGCGAGGTGGGCCTCGCAGTATGCCGCCAGCTCGGCATACGCCTGACTCCCGAGCAGCTCGGTGAGCTCGTCCGCGAGGCCGAGGTAGACCGGGTCGGGTGCCGTGTGGGCCTCGGGCCTCCCCGAGCAGTACCAGTCGAGGTCGTGTCCGCCCGCTCCCCAGCCCCGGCGGTCGTACTCCGTGATGGTGATCTCCAGGTATGACGTGTCGTCCGGCAGCTCGACCGTCCGGTAGGAGCGGCGGATCGGGAGCTGCCAGCACACATCCGGCTTGGCCAGGTGGGCGGGAGAGCCGCTGAGGACGGCGTGCTGGTGCAGCGCGCAACCGGCGCCCGCCGGATGGCCCGCGCGGTTCAGGAAGACGCAGGCGCCCTCGACGAGCCGGGTGGTGATCGTCTCGCCGTCCTCGTCCACGTCCTGCCACCACGGCCGTTCTGACCCGTCCACAGGCTCCCCGTGCCGCTCCCTCCCAGCGTCATGGAACTGCCACTCGTCAGGCCCGAGCTCCGCGACGACCGCGGCGACCCTGGCCACGTCGTCCGCGTCGGTGAAGTGCGCGCCGAGGGTGCAGCACCCGTCGTCGGGCCGGTCGTCGTAGATCCCGGCGCAGCCCGACCCGAAGATGCAGTGCCACGACGACGTCAGCCAGGTCAGGTCCGCCCGCACGCGCTGCGCCGGCTCGGCAGGGTCGGTGAACTCCGCCCACACCCTCGGGATGTCGAGCGGGGTCTCGCCCGCCGCCGCGCGCTGCACCGTGCCCACCCGGTCACTCTAGGCTGCCCCCGAATGACCGCTACGGCACCGGGGTAGCCTGAGGGAATGCGGCTTGGTGTGATCGACGTCGGTTCCAACACCGTCCACCTCCTGGTCGTTGACGCACACCCCGGTGCACACCCGCTCCCCGACTACTCTCACAAGGTCGAGCTCCGACTTGCCGAGCAGATGACCTCGGAGGGGAACATCTCGGAGGAGGGCGCGAGCCGCCTGGCGACGTTCGTGCGCGACTGCACGGAGGTTGCCGAGAGCCGAGGGGTCTCCGAGCTGATGGGCTTCGCCACCAGCGCCACCCGCGACGCCGGCAACACCGACGAGGTGCTCGAGCGCGTGCGCAAGGCGTCCGGGGTCACCCTCCAGGTCCTCAGCGGTGACAACGAGGCGCGGCTGACCTTCCTTGCCGCACGGCGCTGGTTCGGGTGGTCCTCGGGCCGGCTCTTCCTGATCGACATCGGCGGTGGCTCGCTGGAGCTGGCGGCCGGCATCGACGAGGACGCGGACGCGGTGGCGAGCCTGCCGCTGGGCGCCGGCCGGCTCACCCGGGAGCTGAGCGAGCTGGGCGACAACCCGACCGAGTCGGACCTCAAGGCGCTGCGCAAGCGGATCCGCAGCGAGATCGCCGCGGTGCACCGGCAGCTCGTCAAGGTCGGGCCCCCCGATCGGATCGTGGGGACGAGCAAGACGATCCGCTCGCTCGGTCGCCTGTGCGGTGCGGCCCCGCAGTCGGACGGCATGTATGTGCCCCGGACCCTCGCGCGGTCCGACCTGACCTCCTGGGTGCCCAAGCTGGCCGCCATGACCCCCGACGAGCGCTCGGCACTGCCGGGCATCTCGGAGGCGCGTGCCCCGCAGATGCTGGCCGGGGCCATGGTGGTCGAGGCCGCCATGGAGCTGTTCGACGTCGACTGCCTCGACATCTGCCCCTGGGCGCTGCGCGAGGGTTTCATCCTGCGCCGGCTCGACGGCCTGGAGTACTGATGGCTGCCAACCCGGTGCTGCTGTCCACCTCATCCGTCTATCCCGAGAACACCGCCTACGCGTTCGACCTGGCCGAGCGCCTGGGCTACGACGGCATCGAGGTCATGGTCTGGACCGACCCGTTGACCCAGGAGGGCGGTGCGCTGCAGGCGCTGTCCGCCCTGCACGACCTGCCCATCCGGGCCATCCACGCCCCGACGCTGCTGCTGGCCCAGCGGCTGTGGGGCTGGGAGCCCTGGGCCAAGATCGACCGGTCGGTCCAGATGGCTGAGGAGGTCGGTGCCGAGGTTGTCGTGATCCACCCGCCCTTTCGGTGGCAGCGGGACTATGCCGAGGGGTTCGTGGAGGGCATCGCCGCGCGGCAGCGGGACACCGGGGTGCGGTTGGCGATCGAGAACATGTTCCCCTGGCGCGCCCGCAGCTCGGAGATGCAGGTCTACCGGCCGCACTGGGACCCGGTCGCGCAGGCCTACGAGCACGTCACGCTGGACGCCTCGCACGCCTCGACCAGCTCACTCGACTGCGTGGAGCTGCTGCACCGGCTCGGGGACCGGGTCAGCCACGTCCACCTGGGCGACGGCACGGGCTCCTTCAAGGACGAGCACCTGGTGCCTGGCCGTGGGAACCAGCCGGTGGACAAGCTGCTCCGGCAGCTGGTGGAGCAGGGGTATGCCGGAGCGGTGACGCTCGAGGTCGGCACCCGCAAGCGCTCGGTCGCCGAGCGGGAGGCCGACCTGGCGGAGGCCCTGGAGTTTGCCCGGACCCACCTCGGCCAGGCAGTGCGCGCCCGCTGACCCGTCCGAGCCCGAGCCGAGACACCACCCGGACCACTAGCCTTTGTCTGACCGGGACCACAGAAGGAGAACCGTCATGGATGCTGGAGCCCTCGCCCCCGCTGTGTGGATGAAGCAGGGACTGCTGCTACTCAGCCGAAACACGGCGCTGCGGGACGTCCTGGAGCAGGCGCCGGTCAGCCGTTCGGTGGTCCGCCGGTTCGTGGCCGGCGACTCCACCGAGCAGGCCGTTGACGCCGTCCGGGCGCTGAAGGACTCGCAGCGCATGGCCACGATCGACTTCCTGGGGGAGGACACGCTCGACCCGGCCCAGGCGACCTACACCAAGAACGCCTACCTCACGCTGCTGACCGCCCTGTCCGAGGCGGGGCTGACCGAGGGGGGTGGCGCCGAGGTGAGCCTCAAGCTCAGTGCCCTCGGCCAGGCGCTGGGTGGCGACGGCGAGAAGATCGCCCTGGAGAACGCCCGCGAGATCTGCCAGGCCGCGTCCGCCGTCGGCACGACGGTGACCCTCGACATGGAGGACCACACCACCACCGACTCGACCCTCGGCATACTGCGGCAGCTCCGGGAGGACTGGCCCTGGGTGGGTGCCGTGGTGCAGTCCTACCTCTACCGCACCGAGCAGGACTGCCGGGACCTCGCACACGAGGGGAGCCGGGTGCGGTTGTGCAAGGGCACCTACAAGGAGCCCGAGTCGGTGGCGTACCAGGACAAGTCCGAGGTCGACAAGTCCTTCGTCCGCTGCCTGAAGATCCTGATGGCCGGGGACGGCTACCCGATGATCGCCTCGCACGACCCCCGCCTGGTGGAGATCGCCGGCGTGCTGGCGGCGGCCAACGGGCGTGCGACCGACAGCTTCGAGTACCAGATGCTGCTCGGCATCCGGCCCGACGAGCAGCAGCGGCTCGCGGCCCAGGGCGACCGGGTGCGTGTCTACGTGCCCTACGGCGACGAGTGGTACGGCTACCTGATGCGCCGCATGGCCGAGCGGCCGTCCAACCTGCGCTTCTTCCTGCGCGCTCTCGCCACCAAGGGCTGAGCGTGTCTCGCATCGCGATCCTCGGTGCCGGAGTGATGGGTGGCGCCCTCCTCTCGGCGCTGCTCCGCTCCGGTCAGCCGGCGGAGGAGATCGTGATCAGCGAGCGCATGGGGCTGGCTGCCCGTGAGACCGCCGAGCAGTATGCCGTGCGCTCGGCTCCCGTCGCCGAGGCCGTCGCAGGCGCTGACATCGTCGTGCTGGCCGTCAAGCCCCAGGACATGTCGGGTCTGTTGGCCGAGATCCACGAGAAGGTCGGTCCCGACACCCTGGTGATCTCCGTGGCGGCGGGGATCAGCACGGAGTACCTCGAGGACCGGCTGCCGGCCAACACCGGTGTGGTGCGGGTGATGCCGAACACGCCGGCGCAGGTGGACCAGGGGATGTCGGTCCTCAGCCCCGGACGGCACTGCACCAGCGAGCACCTCGCCGAGGCGGAGCACCTGCTGGAGACCTTCGGGCGGGTCCTCACCCTGGACGAGAAGCACCAGCACGCCGCCACCGCGATCAGCGGCAGCGGCCCGGCGTACATCTTCTATGTCACCGAGGCGATGATCGAGGCGGGTGTCCTGCTCGGGCTCCCGCGGACCACGGCCACCGAGATGGTCGTCCAGACCCTCTACGGGGCGGCCACCATGATCCGCCAGACCGGTGAGCACCCGAGCATCCTGCGGGAGCAGGTCTCCAGCCCCGGAGGCACCAGCGTGGCGGCCCTGCGGGAGCTGGAGGACCACAAGGTCAGGGCGGCGTTCCTGACGGCGATCGAGGCTGCCGCGCGCCGTTCGCGAGAGCTCTCACCCGGCGACTGAGGCTCGACCTTGGCCGCTGTTCACCGTGCCCGCGTGGAGTCTGGTCGCAGGCTTGTGCCAGAGTAAAGCCCATGAGTGAGATCAGCGTGCGTGTGCTGGAAGAGGAAAACTGGTCGGAGTACCGCGATGTCCGGTTGCGTGCGCTACGGGAGTCCCCGGAGGCCTTCGTGGCCTCCGCGGAGGAGGAAGAGGCCTACGACGAGAGCCGTTGGCGCGACCGGATGCGTCGGTCCCGGCGGCTGCTCGCCGAGGAGGACGACGCCGTCCTCGGGGTGGCGAGCCTGGGCGACTACCAGGAGGAGCCCACGATGGGCGAGCTCTTCGGACTGTGGGTAGACCCGGCCAGGCGGGGCACCGGCGTGGCGCGCAAGCTCCTCGAGGCCGCCGCGGCCCAGGCGCGCGCGGACGACCGCCGGCACCTGGTCTACTGGGTCGGCACGGACAACGGTCGGGCCGTCGCCTTCGCGAGCAGCTTCGGGTTCCGCCCGACCGACAGCCGTCGCCCGATGGAGATCCACGGCGTCGACGACGCGGAGGACGCCGAGGAGCTGGCCATGGTCCTGCCGCTCGGCAACGCCTCGGGACTGCCGACCTCGCTCTGATCCTGCCTCAGGGACGGGCCGGGAGCCGCGCCTCAAGGACGGGCCGCGAGCTGTTCGATCAGCTTGCTCGGCCCAGACACGATCATGATGTGGTGCCGGCCGACCTTGGTCTCGGGCACGGCGTGCGTGAAGTCCTCACCCGGCGCCTTCACCCCCACAACCGTCACGCCGTAGCGCTTGCGGATGTCGGTCTCGGCGAGCGTGAAGCCGATCATCTCCTGCGGTGGTGCCATCTTGACGATGGCGTAGCCGTCCTCGAACTCGATGTAGCCCATCATCCGGTCGTTGACCAGGTGCGCGACCCGGTTGCCGGACTCGGCCTCGGGAAAGATCACGTGGTGGACGCCGATGCGCTCCAGCAGCCGGGCATGCTCTGCCGAGACCGCCTTGGCCCAGATCGACGGGACGCCCGCGTCGACGAGGTTGCCCGACGTGAGGAGCGAGCCCTCGATCGAGGTGCCGATGCCGACCACCGCCACCCGGAAGTCCCCTGGCTTGGCCTGGGCCAGCTGGCTGGGGTCCGCGGCGTCAGCGGCAACCACCCGGGTGAGCTTGCGGGAGAACTTCTCGGCCAACGCGCCGTCGGCCTCGATGGCGTGCACCCGATAGCCCAACCGGTCCATCTCCACGGCCGCCGCCGCTCCGAACCGTCCCAGTCCGATGACGAGGACGTCCTCGTCGAACATCTTGTGCTTGCCGATCCCGACCATGCTCGCCTCCTGACGGTCGTGGTCTAGCGTGTCACCATGATTGGGGCACGCGTCGTGTGGGACCAGCGTTTCACGTCCTACGACTTCGGTCCCGGACATCCGATGCATCCGTCGCGTCTCGCGCTCACCCACCTGCTGAGCGACGATCTGGGCCTGCTTGACGCACCGGGGGTAAAGGTCGTGGGCGCGACCGCTGCGACCGACGAGCAGATCCTGACGGTGCACACCCCCGAGCTCGTGGCGGCGGTCAAGAAGGTGTCGGCCGACCCCTCGGCCCGCGATGTCGGGCACGGCCTCGGCGGCGAGGACACACCGAACTTCCGCGGGATGCACTCAGCGACCTCCCTTGCCGTCGGCTCCACGATCGACTCCTGCCGTGCCGTCTGGGAGGGCGAGGCGGAGCACGCCGTCAACATTGCGGGCGGCCTGCACCACGGCATGCCGGACCAGGTCGCCGGCTTCTGCGTTTACAACGACATCGCCGTGGGGATCCAGTGGCTGCTGGACCAGGGAGTCGAGCGGGTGGCCTACGTCGACGTCGATGTCCACCACGGCGATGGCGTGGAGCGGATCTTCTGGAACGATCCGCGGGTGCTCACCGTCTCGGTGCACGAGACGGGCGCGGCGTTGTTCCCCGGCACCGGGTTCCCCGGCGACACGGGAGGGGGAGCGGCTCCCGACAGCGCTGTCAACGTGGCGCTTCCCCCGGGCACGGGCGACGAGGGGTGGCTGCGGGCGATCCACTCGGTGGTGCCGCAGGTCCTGCGGGCGTTCCGCCCGCAGATCCTGGTGACCCAGCACGGCTGCGACGCCCACTTCGCCGACCCACTCAGCCACCTGGCCGTGTCCGTCGACGCCATGCACGCGGCATACACCCTGCTGCACGAGCTGTCCCACGAGGTCTGCGCGGGGCGGTGGGTTGCACTGGGCGGTGGCGGTTATGAGCTGATCGAGGTCGTCCCCCGGGCCTGGGCGCACCTGATCGGGATCGCGACTCACCAGCCGGTGTCGCTGACCCAGGACGTCCCCGAGGGCTGGCGCGAGCACGTGTCACGAATCTACGGCCAGATCGCACCCCGTCGCATGGGCGATCTCGGCGGTGAGCCGATCCACTACGGCACCTGGGGCTCGGGCTACGAGCCGGAGAGTCCTGTCGACGCCGCGATCATGGCCACGAGACGGGCCATCTTCCCGGGGTGGGGGCTCGACCCCTGGTTCGACTGAGGCACACCCTTCAGCGAGTGGCCCCGTGGACGGCTGTCCAACTCTCGCAGGAACGGCGGCAGCCCGTCCCGTGCACGGCCGTCCGACTGTCGCCCGAACGGCATTCCGTCTGTCCCTGAACCGAATCCCAGTTAGGTCACAGTTTGGTCACAACGGCGTGTCCGCTGGACTTTCTGCTCCCACGCCTTTCGCAAGAGCACCATCTGCCCCTATGGTTCTCCCTAGGAGCAGAGCCACCGGAGACCCGTTGGCACCACCAGATCCACTCAGACAGACGGGATGACGTCGATGGCTGAAGAGCGCCGGCTCGGCGAGATGACCTTTATGACGGTGGCGGAGGTCGCCGCGGTCATGCGCGTGTCGAAGATGACCGTCTACCGTCTGGTGCACTCCGGCGAACTGCCCTCGGTGCGCGTCGGTCGTTCCTTCCGAGTTCCCGAGAAGGCCGTGACGGCCTACCTCGAGGACTCCTACCACGGCACCGCCTGAACGCGCCCGGAGCGTCGCCTGAGCCTGACCGTGGGGCACCGCCTGGGCTGGACCGTCGTCGTGACGGCGACGTCCTGGGCCGCGGCACTGCGACCCACCGTGGGCACCCGTCGGACACAGCGCGTTTGGGGACGACCTGACCCGGGCGGTAGGCTGACCCGACTGCCCGGTGGCCGCTGCCCGTGTGCCGGCGGCAGTCTGACCGACAGCCAAGAGACAAAGGACACGGTTTAGCCAATGGGCTCTGTGATCAAGAAGCGCCGCAAGCGTATGGCGAAGAAGAAGCACCGCAAGCTGCTGCGCAAGACGCGCCACCAGCGTCGCAACAAGAAGTGACCTGATCGCGCTGGCGTCGGCCCCCCTGGCGGCGGCCGGCGCCTTCGCGGCATCCTGGGAGGATGGGCCACGTGGGTGAAGGTGCGGCAGCACACCCGAGAGTCGTCCTGGTCACCGGCGTGGCCCGCGACCTCGCGGGGCGCGTCGTGCGTCGGCTCGCGGACGACCCGACGATCGAGCGCGTCATCGGGGTTGACCTCGTGCCGCCACGGCACCCGATGGGTCGGGGGGAGTATGTCCGCGCCGATGTCCGTAGCCCTCTGCTCGCACGGCTGCTGACCCAGGCCAACGTCGACACGGTCGTCCACATGGGTGTCATCGCGACACCACGGGATGCCGGTGGTCGGGTGGTCCAGAAGGACATCAACGTCCTCGGCACGATGCAGCTGATGGCCGCCTGCCAGAAGACGGCCGGCATCCAGCGCGTCATCGTGAAGTCCACCGCCGGCGTCTACGGCTCCTCACCGCAGGACCCAGCGGTCTTCACCGAGGAGATGACCGCACGCCGGCTGCCCCGATCAGGGTTCCCGCACGACTCCATGGAGGCCGAGAGCTACGTCCGCGGCCTGTCCCGCCGTCGCCCGGACATCGGCATCACCATGCTGCGGATGGCCAACGTCATCGGCCCCAGCATTCGCACCGTCCTGACCGACTACTTCCGCATGCCGGTGCTCCCGGTGCCGTTCGGTCAGCAGGGGCGCCTGCAGTTCCTGCACGAGGACGATGCAGTGGCCGCGGTCGTGCAGGCGACGACCGGTCCGATCGTCGGCACGGTCAACATCGCGGGTGACGGCGTCCTCTCCCTGGCGCAGGCGATCGCGCTCAGCAGACGGCCCTGGTTGCCCGTGCTGCCAGGGGCCGGTCAGCTGTCCCTCTGGGCCACCCGACGCGTCGGCTGGGCGGCGCTCCCGCCGGACCACCTGGAGTTCCTGTCCTACGGGAGAGTCATCGACACCCGGAGGATGCGCAAGGAGCTCGGTTTCGCGCCCGCCTACACCACGCGCGGCGCACTCGAGTCGTTCCTGGCGGCACATCGTGCCGGAGACCGCCCCGAGCACCACGCCGAGGAGACCCCGTGAGCGCAGAGGCAGGACCGCGGACCAACGACTCCGCGCAACCGGTCAGCGAGAGTGACCTCGAGCACGCGGTGATGCTGCTGATCAAGGGGCTGCGGGCTGCGGGCGCCGCCATCGGGCTCACCGGCGAGGAGCTCGAGGAGTCGGTCGCGCACACGCTGGCCTTCCTGCGTCGCCGACTGACCGGCGACTACTCCATCGACGAGTTCGGCTATGACTCGGACTTCACCGAGAGCCTGGCGCTGCCGCTGCTGCGGCCGCTCTACCGCACGTGGTTCCGTGTCGAGGTCCGCGGCATCGAGAACCTCCCCACCGAGGGCGGTGCGCTCATCGTCGCCAACCACTCCGGCACCATCGCGATGGACTCCGTGATGACCCAGGTCGCCGTTCACGAGGAGACCCCGGGGCACCGGAGCCTGCGGATGCTCGGTGCCGACCTGGTCTTCGCCAGCCCGGTGCTGGGCCCGGTGGCCCGCAAGACCGGCAGCACCCTGGCGACCAGCGCCGACGCGCAGCGCCTCCTCAACGAGGGCCACCTGGTCGGCGTCTGGCCCGAGGGGTTCAAGGGCGTCGGCAAGCTCTACAAGGACCGCTACCGCCTGGAGCGCTTCGGACGGGGCGGGTTCGTCGCGGCCGCCCTGCGGGCCGGCGTGCCGATCATCCCGTGCTCGATCGTGGGCGCCGAGGAGACCTACCCCATGCTGGGCAGCGCCCCGCTGGTCGCGCGACTGCTCGGGCTGCCGTACTTCCCGCTCACCCCGACCTTCCCGTGGCTCGGCCCCCTCGGGGCAATTCCGCTCCCCAGCAAGTGGCTCATCGAGTTCGGCGAGCCGATCGCCACCGAGGACCGCGGCGAGGGGGCGGCCGAGGACCCCGCGATCGTGTTCGAGATCTCCGACCGGGTTCGGGAGACCATCCAGCACACGCTCTACGAGCTGCTGCGCGACCGGCGCTCGGTCTTCTTCTGATGAGCTGGTGGCGCCGTGGAGCGTCCCGCGCACCGGCCGCGGCGCGGATCACGCTCGTCGACCGTGCCGGATGCCATCTGTGCGACCAGGCCGCCGCCGTGCTCGACCGGGTCTCGGCCCGCGCCGGGGCAGCGTGGGTCCGGCTCGACGTGGACTCCTCGCCCCACCTGCTGCAGCAGTATGACGAGCTAGTCCCGGTCGTCCTCGTCGACGACCGGCAGGTCGCGCACTACGTCGTGACCGAGGACCAGGTGCTGAAGGCGTTGCGCCGCAGACCTCCGCGCGCTCGCGGCCAGCTCGGCCGCCAATGAACTCCCACCGCCTCCAGCGACTTTGTGCATCCGTTCACAAAGTCATAAGGTGTGGGGGTCCCTGAGTCTGTCCGACAGGTTGCTGGTATAGGGCCTGCTGCGGCCCGAGAGGAGTCTGTGCCGAGGTGGTGGCCGAGCCCGTCCGTCGTGCTGGTGTGCCAGAGGCGACCGTCGGACGCCTCCCGCTCTACCTGCAGGCACTGACGTCCCTGCACGACCGGGGGATGACGAGCATCTCCTCCGAGGAGCTCGCGTCATTGGCGGGGGTCCGCTCCGCGCAGCTCCGCAAGGACCTCTCCCACCTGGGTTCGTACGGCGTCCGCGGCGTCGGTTACGACATCGAGCTGCTGTCCGCCCAGATCGCGCAGGAGCTGGGGCTGACCCAGGAGTGGCCGGTGGTGATCGTGGGGATGGGCAACCTGGGTCGCGCCCTGGCCTCCTACGGCGGGTTCTCCGGACGGGGCTTCCGCATCGTCGCGCTCGTGGACGACGACCCGCAGGTGGTCGGCACCGCCGTCGAGGGTCTGACCGTGATGACTCTGGATGACCTGGCCACGTCCGGGCCGACGGCTGCGATCGCCGTGATCACCGTGCCGGGTGAGGCAGCGCAGACCGTCGCCGAGCAGCTCGTGCGGATGGGTGTTCGCTCGATCCTCAACTTCGCCCCCGGCCACCTGAACGTCCCGGACGGAGTCGACGTCCGCGGGGTGGACCTCTCTACCGAGCTGCAGATCCTGGCGTTCCACGAGCAGCGGCGGTTGCTAGAGATCTCCCGGCGTGATCCCTTGCTGGACGGCGGCCCGGCGTCGTTCGAGTCCCGCTTTGAGCCGGACGCCGACAGGGGTGCCCTGGGATGAGCCTGCTGGTCGTCGGGGTGTCCCACCGGAGCGCACCGCTCGAGCTCCTCGAGCGGGTCTCGCTGGACGAGACGCGCTCCCGTGGCCTGGCGGCCGATGTCGTCGGGCTGGAGGACGTGAGCGAGGCGCTCGTCCTGACGACCTGCAACCGCACCGAGGTGTATGCCGAGGCGCTGAGCTTCCACGGTGCCGTTTCCCAGGTGGGTCACGCGCTCGCGACGATGAGCGGGGTCGAGCTCGACGAGCTGACCGAGCACCTCTACGTCCACTACGAGGACCGGGCCATCCACCACCTGTTCTCCCTGGCCTGCGGCCTGGAGTCCATGGCGCTCGGAGAGAGCGAGATTCTCGGCCAGCTGCGCGAGGCGCTGCAGGTCGGTCAGCAGCGCGCCCAGCTCGGAACGGTGCTCAACCCGCTGTTCCAGCAGGCGCTGCGGGTCGGCAAGCGTGCCCACTCCGAGACCAACCTCGACCGGGTGGCGCGGTCGCTGGTGGGCGTCGGGCTCGAGCGCGCCGTCGACCACCTCGGACCGCTGCAGGGCGCTCGCGCCCTGGTGGTCGGCGCCGGTGCCATGTCCGGGCTGGCCGTCGCCTCCCTGGCCCGGGCCGGCGTGGCCGGGCTGCACGTGGTCAACCGCACCCTCGACCGGGCACAGCGACTCGCTCAGGGCCATGGCGGGCAGGCCCACGACTGGTCGGAGCTCCCAGAGCAGCTGGCCACGGCCGACCTCGTGCTGACCTGCACGGGCGCGACCGACCACCCCATCACGGCCGACCTGTTGGCCGGCTCGTCGCGCGCCGACCGCCCTCGGGTGCTCGTCGACCTGGCGATGCCACGCGACGTGGCGCCGGAGGTCGCCGATCTGCCCGGCGTCACGGTCTGGAGCCTGGCCGAGCTCGACGAGCTGCTCAGCCACGGCGGCCCGCAGGCAGCCCCAGGCAGCCGGACGGCCTCCGTCGGCCAGGCCCCCGCAGGCAGCCAGCTCCCTGGCAGCCAGAACGGCGATCCCGAGACCGCCGAGGTGCTCGACAGCGTCCGTGAGCTGGTGACAGGGGAGGTGGCGGCATACCTCGCGACCCGACGGTCGGCTCAGGTGGGCCCGACGCTGGCGGTGCTTCGCTCCCGGGCGGCCGCGGTGGCGGACACCGAGCTGGCGCGGCTGAGCCAGAAGCTGCCTGACCTGTCGCCCGATCAGAGGGCGGAGGTGGAGCAGAGCATGCGCCGGATCATCGACAAGCTGCTGCACACGCCGACCATCCGGGCCAAGGAGCTCGCGGCCCGTGACGAGAGCGGCAGCTATGTGGCGCTGCTGCGTGAGCTCCTGGACCTGGACCCCCGGCAGACCGCGGTCGTCGACCGTCCGCCCCGGATGGGTGGGTCGCTATGAGTGGGCTCGGACGTCCGCTGCGGCTCGGGACCAGGGCGAGCGCCCTGGCGACCTCCCAGTCGGAATGGGTCGCTGACCGGTTGCGCGCTCTCGGCCACCAGGTCGACCTCGTGCTCGTGCAGACCTACGGCGACCGCTCCAGTGCACCACTCGCCCAGATCGGCGGCACCGGCGTCTTCGTGTCGGCGCTTCGGGAGGCGCTGCAGGACGGCGAGATCGACTTTGCCGTGCACTCGCTCAAGGACCTTCCGGTGGGCGAGGAGGTTGGACTGGTCCTCGCCGCCGTCCCCGAGCGAGAGGACCCGCGCGACGTGCTGATCTCCCGCGACGGGACCAACCTCGCTGACCTGCCGGCTGGTGCGGTCATCGGCACCGGGTCCCCGCGCCGTGCGGTGCAGCTGGCCGCTGCCGCCCCGCAGGTCCGCATCACCGGCATCCGTGGCAACGTCGGGAGCCGCATCGACAAGGTCGCGACCGGTGAGGTCGACGCGGTCGTCCTCGCCGCCGCCGGGCTGCGCCGGCTCGGTCGTTTCGGCGAGGCGAGCCAGGTGCTCGACACCTCCGTGATGCTCCCCGCCCCTGGGCAGGGCGCACTGGCGGTGGAGTGCCGCTCCGACGACCGGGCGATGACCTCGATCCTCCAGGCGCTGGACCATCCGCAGACACGAGCCGCTGTCGCGGCGGAGCGAGCCCTGCTGGGCGGGCTGGAAGCCGGGTGCAGCGCGCCCGTCGGCGCGCTAGTCACCTATGACGCGGGCGACCTCGTCCTGGACGCGGTCGCGGGGGCAGCGTTCGACCGCCCGGAGCTGGCGATGGCCGGGGCCAACGCGGCGG
>DATGRS010000235.1:0-6745 GCA_035303365.1 Ornithinicoccus sp. | reverse complement strand
GTCGCTCAGCTGCCCGGGCACCCAGCCCAGGTAGGAGGCCGGCAGGTCACCGGCCGAGTGCTCCAGGTCGGAGGCCTGGCCCGAGACGGTCCACCCGTCCTGCGTGCTCGCCGCAGGGCGGGAGTCGCTCACCGAGACGGTAGGCAGCTCGCCGGAGAAGCGGAACCGGTCGCCGGAGTTCAGCGCCCGGCCCAGGTCCACGGCCTGACCGAAGTCGGCGATCGACATCGTCAGCGCACCCTCGCCGTTGCCGCCCAGCTCGGGCACGGTCGCCACCAGCGGCACGCCCTCGCGGTCCACCGACGGGTCGGCGGTGAGGTTGGTGAAGCTGTTGCACGCCGAGGTGATGCCGTCCGGCTCCGGGCGGTCGTGCTCGATGAAGTACCACTCGATCCCGGCGACGTCGCGCAGCGCGAAGATCTCCTGGAAGTCGATGACCCCCTCGCCGACGTCGGCGAAGGACCCGTCCTCGGCCATGTCCTTGACGTGGACGAGCGGGAACCGGCCCGGGTAGGCCTCGAACAGGTCAGCGGCGTCGTGGCCGACGCTCGCCGCCCAGTAGACGTCAAGCTCGAAGGCCAGGTGCTCGGTCTCGTTGAGGAGCACCTCGTACCCGGTGAGCCCGTCCTCCTCGACCTCGAACTCCCAGCCGTGGTTGTGGTAGGCGAGGGTGATGCCCGACTCGGCGAGCTCCTCGGCGATGGCGTCGAAGGTCTCGGCGCCGGCATAGTAGTCCTCGATGGTGTCCCAGTCACGCGGGCCGGAGAAGCGCGCGTAGCTGGCACCGAGGGCCTCGGCCTCCTCGATGACCAGGTCGAGGTCGTCGGTGAGGTTGCTGACGCTGACGCCGATGGACGGCACGTTCAGGCCGGCCTCCTCGGTCAGCGGCGCGAGCTCGGCTCCGGTGAGGCCGTAGAAGTTGCCGGCACTACCCGACGGCTCGACGTTCTGGATGCCGCACTGGGACAGCGCGTTGAGGGTGCCCTGCGGGTCCTCGGCCATCTGCTCGCGGGTGGTGAACAGGACGACGCCGATCCGGTCCTCCGGGACCGGCCAGTGCGCGTCTGGGTCGTCTGGCGTGGCGGCCACGGCCGGGCCGGCCAGCGCTGCGGCGGGCAGGGCTGCCGCAGCAATCATGCCGGCGCTGCGCCGCCACGAGGACGAGGGAGTTCTCAGCATATGCGTTCTCCTATGAACAATTGCCGCTGCAATTCCAGGCGGCTCGGGGGAATTGCGGGACGCTGCTGCCCCGCCATTCAAACGATCGCCACGGCGGCGGTGCCGAGTCAACGCTTTGCCGTACTTTGCCGAATTCGTTGCCCACGTTGATGGCAAATGCGCGCCCGAATTGCCAGATGGCGTTCTCGGGCGCGCATTCGCGACGGTCTGTCGGGTTATCTCGTCGACACTCAGCTCAGCTCGGCGGGGCGGACCGCACGGCCGGTGCGGGCCGCCTCGTAGACGGCGCACAGCAGGCGCACGGTCTCTACCGCGTCACGCGCGTCGACGGCGGGTGCGGTCCCCTCGTCGAGCGCCCGGACGATGTCCCGCCACTGGTTGAGGTGGCCGGCGTGCCCGATCGCCAGCGGGTCGGCGGCGCCGCTGGCGATGGTCCGGCTGGTGTCCTCCGGCGGTGGCACGTCACCGACCTCCCACCGGTCCACCGTGCCCTGGCCCAGCTCGACCATGCCGGTCGACAGCCGCAGGGTGATGGTCGCCGGCGAGCCCGGCGGCGTGGCCGTGGAGGTGCTGACCAGGCCCAGCGCCCCGGACGCGAAGCGGACCGTGGCCACGGTGGTGTCCTCGGCGTCCATGTCGTGGGCGAGGGTGCCGTACTGCGCCGTGACGGTGTCCACCGGGCCGCACAGCCAGCGCAGCAGGTCGACGTTGTGCACGCCCTGGTTCATCAGTGAGCCTCCGCCGCCGGCCATGGAGGTGCGCCACGGGGCCGAGGCGTAGTAGGCGTCGTCCCGGTACCAGTGCACCTCGGTGGCGGCGAGCCGCAGCTCGCCCAGCTCCCCGGCGTCCAGCAGCCGCTTGAGGTGGAGGTGCTCCGGCTCGAAGCGCCGCTGGGACACCATCGAGACCATCAGCCCCCGCTCCTCGGCGAGCCGCGCCACCGCCTCCGCGTCGGCCACCGTGACGGCCAGGGGCTTCTCGACGACGACGTGCCGTCCTGCCTCCAGCGCCGCCAGGGCGAGGGAGGCGTGCGTCTCGGTCGGGGAGCAGATGGCGACGACGCCCACGCCGTCGTGCCCGACCACGTCCCGGGCACCCACCTGGACCGCGTCGGGCCACCCCGCGGCGGCGGCCGCATCGGGGCCGCCGCCGCTGTAGGCCACCAGCCGGGTGCGCTCACTCAGGTCGGCCAGGGCCCGGGCGTGGATGGTGCCGATGCCCCCCAGCCCGATGATGCCGACACCGATCGCTTCCGCCATCGTCAGTCGTGCGCCTGACTGGCCCCGAGCAGGTCGCGCACCCGCTCGGAGGCCTCGGCGAACCGTGGGTCGGACATGGTGGGCCCGTAGTCCCGGTCGTCGGGCAGGCCCGGCTCGATGACCTCGGCGATCCTGCCCGGGCGCGGGGTCATGACGACGATCCGGTTGCCCAGGTACACCGCCTCGGCCACCGAGTGGGTGACGAGCACGATGGTGGTCCCGGTCTCCCGCCAGATGCGGTTCATCTCCAGGTTCATCTGCTCGCGGGTGAGCGCGTCCAGCGCCCCGAAGGGCTCGTCCATCAGCAGCACCCGCGGCTCGTGGAGCAGTGCCCGGCACAGCGCGACGCGCTGCTGCATGCCACCGGAGAGCTCGTGCGGGAGCGCCTTCTCGAAGCCCGTGAGACCGGTGAGCTCGATGAGCTCGTCGGCCCGGCGGGCGGCGTGGGCCTTGTCCATGCCGCGCATCTCCGCCTGGAGCAGGATGTTCTTGCGCACCCCACGCCACTCCAGGAGGGCGGAGCGCTGGAAGGCGAAGCCGATCTCCTTCTGCGGGCCCTTGACCGGCTTGCCGAAGAGCTGCACCGAACCGGAGGTGGCGGGGACCAGGCCGGCGATGATCTTCAGCATCGTCGACTTCCCGCAGCCCGACGGGCCGGCGATGGTGATGAACTCACCGGCCGCCACGGACAGCGAGACGTTGTCGAGCGCCACCGTCTCGGAGCGCTTGGACTTGAAGCGTCGGGTGAGGTCCTGGACCTCGATGATGGGCTGGGTCATCGTCTTCTCTCGTTCGAGGACCGCGGTTGCCGCGCTCACTGGTCACCGCCCGTGAAGCTGTCGTCCCAGTAGGTGTCCACGGCCGTGTCGCCGTCGAAGTCGGTGTACTCGGAGAGGAAGGAGAGGGTCTCCTCCCACTGCTCGGTGGTGTTGACGCCGGGGGCCGGGGCCTCGTCCAGGTTGAGCAGCTCGATGGTGGTCTCCAGCTGGCCGACCATGACCTCCTCCGGCGGTGCCTGGTCGGCGCCCTCGGCCATGGCGGCCACGGCGCCCTCCATGTCGTCGGCCGCTGCCTCGAAGGAGGCCGCCGTCGCACGCACCATGGCCTCGACCAGCTCGCGGTCCTCGGCGATGGTGCTGTCGTGGGCGATGAGCCCGAGACCGAGGAGGTTCATCCCGAACTCCGCGAAGGGCAGGGCGTCGACCTCCTGGCCGGTCTCGTTGGCGATGGTGGGCGCCTGGTCGTGGTAGAAGCCCTGGATCGCGTCCACCTGGCCCTCGATGAGGGCGGAGATCTTGCCGGCGGCGTCGACGTTGACGACGGTGACGTCGTCCGGGTTGACGCCGTTGATCTCCAGCCACGCCGGGAAGGTGCCGTACATGGCGTCGCCCGGGGTGCCCCCGACGGTCTTGCCGACGAGGTCGGCCGGCTCGGTGATGCCCTGGTCGGCGAAGAACTCCACCGAGCTGGGGCCGGTCTGGAGGAAGACGCCGACGCTCTTCACCGGCATGCCCGAGGAGATGCCGTTGAGCAGCGGCGGGGTGTCCACCCAGCCGAAGTCGGTGTTCTGCTGGGCGACCTGCTGGACGGTGTTGCCGGAGCCGTTGCCCGGCTGGATCGTCAGGTCGATGCCCTCGTCCTCGAAGATCCCCTCCTGCACGCCGTAGTAGAACGGTGCGTGCTCGCCGTAGGGCACCCAGTTGAGCGTGACGGTGACCTCGGTGAGCTCCCCGCCGCCGTCGCCGCCGGCGTCCCCTCCTCCGTTGCCGTTGCTGGAGCCTTCCGAGCCGGAGCAGCCGGCGAGGAAGAGCCCGGCGACCGCCGCCGTGGCGAGGACCTGAGTTGAACGACGCATGTGTGTACTGCCTTTCTGCTGAATGTTCCGGCGAGCCGTCGGTGGCCGCCTAGGGGTGGGTGGACCCGACGGCTCAGGAGCCGGCGAGGGCGAGGTTGTCCCGGCGGCTGGCGTGCCAGGGGATGGTGGCCGCCTCCAGCACCTCGACGAGGACGAAGAGGACGACACCGATCGCGGACATGAGGATGAGGTCGGCGAACAGCAGCGGGGCGTCCAGGTTCCCGCTGGCGAGGAGCAGCACGTACCCCAGGCCGCGGTCGGCCCCGACGAACTCACCGACGACGGCACCGACGACGGCGAGAGTGACGGCGACCTTGAGCCCCGACATGAGCGAGGGCAGCGCGGAGGGGAAGCGGATCTTGACGAAGGTCTTCCACCGGGAGGCACCCATCGTCGCCGAGAGCTCCAACAGCTCGGGGTCCACCGACCGCAGGCCGGCGACGGCCGAGACGACCACCGGGAAGAAGGCGATGAGAACTGCGAGGATGACCTTCGGGGTCAGGCCGAAGCCGAACCAGACGACGAGGATCGGGGCGATCGCGATCTTCGGGATGACCTGCGCGAAGAGGATGAGCGGGTAGAGCGACTTCTCCGCCGTCGGGGAGTAGACGAGCAGGATCGCGGTCACCACGCCGATGACGGCGGCGAGCACGAAGCCGATCAGGGTCTCCTGTGTCGTCACCCAGGTGTGCTCCAGCAGCAGCACCCGGTCGGCCCACAGCGTGGCGACGACGTCCTCGGGTGCCGGCACGAGGTACTGGGGCACCAGCTCCAGCCGCACGATGAGCCACCACAGGGCGACGACACCGGTGAGGACGAGGAGCGGACGCCAGGACGCGTCCAGGGCCCGAAGGAGCCGGGTGACCGTCTTGCTGGTCTCCCGTGGTGGCGTGCCGGCCGGCGGCGCCGAGGGCGTACCGGTCATGGCGTTATCCACAACTGCCATGGTGCTTCTCCAAAGTGTGTCGACGCGGCCGAGCCGCGCTGTGCAGGTCGTTGCCCCGCGTCCCTGGCGGGAGCTGCCGCGGTCAGCACCCGGGTCGGTGACCCGGTGTGCGGTGGCTGAGTTGTGCTCTGCGGCGGGAGCCATGTCGCACCTGAGCTGACATGGCACCTCCACGTTGAGGGGATCCGTGTTCGGAAAGCGGTTCCCCGACGGTAGGTGCCGCGCTTCACACCCGTCAAGGCTTCACCACCCCCGGACGGCAAACGAGTGCAACAACTCACACCGAGCGGGGGTGCTGCTGCACTCTGCCCCGGCTCAGCCGGCGCTGCAGGTGTCCACGTGGCCGCACATGCCCACCCGGCGACCGCTACTGCGCCTCGGCAGGCACCGCCCCGTCACCGAGCCGACTGGACACCTGGACCTCCTCCATCAGCGCCAGCACCGTGGCACGGTCGCTCTCCGGCAACCTGTGGAACAACCGCTTCGCCCGGAACAGGGCACGGGTCCGCACTCCGCGGTGCACACCGAACCACAGCGGAACAGCGATGACTGCGACGAAGATGGCGTAGGCCAAGAAGTTGGGAGGAGTGTCGGGCGAGCGTAGCCACACCAGCTCGATCAGCAGACTCACCGCCTGCGCGAGCAACAGGGCACCGAACGCCCAGTAGAGCGGGTGACGCTTGATCCGGTGCGCCACGTAGATGCCCACCGGCACGGCGATGACCGCGGTGACGAGCAGACCGAGGAGCGCCACCAGGACGATGACGGCATCGTCCACGAGAACGGCCGCGGACTCCTCGGTGGACAGGAAGCCACTTTCCTCGGCAGCCAGGGCCACCACGCCGCCGAGGAACCCTACGAAGAAGTAGGTCAGGAACTCGGCGACGGCCAGGAAGCACCCGGCGATGATCAGGACATAGACGCGTGGCCGCTCGAACGTCCCGGAGACCAGCTCCTCGATGCGCTGGGACTTCCCCTTGGCCCGCTCGCGACGCCGGATGGCGACGGCGGGCACCACGGCACCCGACGCGGTGGAGAGCGAGGCGGTGACCTCGTCCGGCACGTCCAAGGACCGGAGCAGCAGGGCCGCGACCGCGACGACCGCGATCGAGGCCAACGACACGAACAGCGTCTGGCCCTGCTGCGCAGACAGTGCGCCACTCGGAACCGCTCGGGAACCGCTCATCATGGGCCACCCATCGCCGTGCTCGGCTACATGGTCCTCCCGTGACCAGGGCTGGAGCAAGGCCCTGGGCGGCGGTATGTGGGCAGGTCGCGCCGCGAACAGGGCGATGCCGCGGGCAGGACTACGACGCATGGTCCGTAGCCCTGCCCGCGGCGGGTCAGCAGTGCCTCATCCGACCGGTCAGTCGACCGGGAAGAGGGAGAGCGTCAGCGTGCTGGTGTAGGAACCGGCGGTGGAGTCCACCGGCACCTCCAGCAGCAGGTCGGCGCCCAGCTCGGTGGTGCCCAGGCGGCCCTCGCCCACGGCGGAGGCCAGCGTCG
>DATGRS010000234.1:0-7383 GCA_035303365.1 Ornithinicoccus sp. | reverse complement strand
GGTGGTGGTCTCCTCGGTGGTCGTCGTCTCCTCGGTGGTCGTCGTCTCCTCCGTGGTGGGCTCCACGGTCTCCTCGACGACGTCGCCGACCCCGACGCGCTCCGGGAACTCCTCGATCGGCTCACCCTCGAGGGCACCCCGCATGAAGTCGCCCCAGATCTGCGCGGGGTAGGTGCCGCCGGTGATCTGGTCGAACTCACCGATGTCCCTCATGGACACGGTGCCGTCACCCTGGTACATCCCGACCGTGCCGGTGAGCTGAGGCACGAAGCCGTTGAACCACGCCGACTTGTTGTCCTCGCTCGTACCGGACTTGCCCGCAGCTGGTCGACCCAGGTCGCCGGCCGAGGTGCCGGAGCCCTCAGTGATCACGTGCGTCATCGCCTCGGTCACGTCAGCCGTGACGTCGCTGTCCACGACCTCCTTGGTGACGACGTTGTGCTCGTAGTCGTAGACGCCGTTCTGGCTCATCACCGACTGCACCAGGTAGGGCTCGGCCAGGACTCCCTGCGACGCGATGGCGGAGTATGCCGAGGACATCTCCAGAACGGTCGGGGCTGCCGGGCCAAGCACGTTGGACAGCTCGCTGTCCAACCCCGGGGTGTCCTCCGGCAGTCCCAGGGCGCGTGCCGTCTCAACTGTGCGCTCGGGGCCGATCTCCTCGTTGAGCTGGACGTAGATGGTGTTCACCGAGTGGGCGGTTGCCGTGCGCAGGTCGACCATCCCGAACTGCGCGTCCCGGAAGTTGTTCACCTCGTAGGGCTCGTCCTCGCCCTCGATGGTGAACTCCATCGGGCTGGGCCCGGCGAACTCGGACTCCGTGCTGATCCCGTCCTGTACCGCGGCGATCAGCGTGAAGATCTTGAAGAGTGAGCCGGCCTGGAGGTGAGCGTCGGTGACGGTGTTGAGCTGTTCCTGGCTGTAGTCCGCTCCGCCATACATCGCGGTGATGGCACCGTCGCCCGGCCTGGTCGCCACCAGGCCAACCTTGAGGTCGTCCGGCTCCTCCGGGAGCTGTCCCTCGACGGCGGCCACCGCCGCCTCCTGGTGCGGCTGCTCGATAGTCGTCACGATACGCAGGCCGCCGCGGTCGATGTCCTCCTCGGCCACTCCGATCTCGCGCACGAGCTCGTTGCGGACCTGGGTGGCGATGTAGCCCTGCGTGCCGGTGGACGCAGTGGTCGGCTCCGGATCCTGGATCTCGGGGAACCGGACCGACTCCGCCTCCGCAGCGGTCAGCCACCCCTCCTGGACCATGCCGCCCACGACATACTCGAACCGCTGCTCCGCGCGCTCCTGGTTGCCCTCCTGGAACGCCGGGTCGAACAGGGAGGGTCCGTTGGTCACGCCCGCGAGAAAGGCGCTCTCGGCGACCGTGAGCTCACTCGCGTCCTTGTCGAAGTAGGCCCGTGAG
The DNA here is from genome assembly GCA_035303365.1 of Ornithinicoccus sp. GTDB lineage: Bacteria > Actinomycetota > Actinomycetes > Actinomycetales > Dermatophilaceae > Ornithinicoccus. The sequence goes on along the minus strand of DATGRS010000234.1, from coordinate 5,969 downwards.
GCCGTCTGGATGCCGTAGGCACCGCGTCCGAAGTAGATGGTGTTGAGGTAGTTCTCGAGGATCTCGTCCTTGCTCAGCTCGCGATCGATCTTGACTGCGATGAGCACCTCGTTGAACTTGCGGGTCAAGGTCTGATCGTGAGACAGGAAGTAGTTCTTGACGTACTGCTGGGTGATGGTGGACCCACCCTGCGTGCTGTCCGAGGTGAGGTTGCGCCACAGGGCTCGCCCGGTGCCGGTGATGGACACGCCCTGGTTCTCGTAGAAGCTGCGGTCCTCGGCGGCCAGCATGGCCTTCTGCATGTGGTCTGGCACTTCACTGAGGGGCACCGACTCCCGGTCGTGGCCGCCCGTAAACCGGGCCAGCTCCGTCTCGCCGTCCGCGTAGTAGAGGATCGAGCTCTCCGACGTGGCGAACTCGTTCGGTTGCGGGACGTCGGTGCGGCTGTAGGCGATGGCAACGGCCACGCCGACCACCAGCAGGCCGGCGACCCCGAGCCCGAGCAGGGTCAGCAGCACCTTCTTCCAACTCAACCGTCGGCCCTTGCGCCGGCGTTTGCTGCGCAGGGCGTTGCGGTGCTCGGCCCGCGTCCGCGGTGCTGAGCCCTGTGGTCCGTGAGCCACGGACGCCTCCTCGTGTCGCTGTCGATCCAATACTGCACCTCGGCGAGATGCGCCTCGGCGAGGTGTGGCGGCAGGTCCTGCGCAGCGGACCTCTCAACCTGCCGTACGATATATCGATCCGATATATCGGATGGAGATTCCGTGCAGCAGAAGGAGGTGTGGCGTGACTCGACGTTCCGAGATGCTCGAGCTTGCCATCCTCGGTCTGCTGCACGACTCTCCGATGCACGGGTATGAGCTGCGCAAGCAGGTCCACCGCGTGCTGGGCACGGTCAGAGCCATGTCCTACGGCACGTTGTACCCTCGGCTGCGCCTGCTGGTGGAGCGGGGCCTCATCATCGAGGTCGACGCCCCGGAGCTGGGACGTCGGGCCCGCATCACCTACGCCGTAACGCCCGCCGGGCAGGAACGGTTCCAGCAGCTGCTGACTGCTGCCGGGCCTACTGCGTGGGAGGACGGCGCCTTCGACGTGCACTTCGCCTTCTTTGGTCGCACCAACCGGGCGGTCCGGTTGCGCATCCTGGAGGGGCGGCGGGCACGCCTGGAGGAGCGACTGGCGATGTTCCGCGCCAACAGCCCCTCCCAGGGCGCGGACGTGGACGGCTATGCCGCCGAACTGCACAGACATGGTCTGGAGTCGGCCGAACGCGACGTGCGTTGGCTGACCCGGTTGATCGAAACCGAGCGCAGCGCGGGCCTCCGCGGTGCCGCACAACACGAGGAGTAAGCATGGGATCAGTTCGAGTTGCCATCGTGGGTGTTGGCAACTGCGCTAGTTCGCTGGTGCAGGGTGTCGAGTACTACCGCGGCGCCGACCCGACCGCCAGCGTGCCGGGCCTGATGCACGTGAAGTTCGGGCAGTACCACGTCGGTGACGTCGAGTTCGTGGCCGCCTTCGATGTGGATGCCAAGAAGGTGGGCTTCGACCTGGCCGAGGCCATCAACGCCAGCGAGAACAACACGATCAAGATCGCCGACGTCCCGCCCTCTGGTGTGCTGGTGCAGCGCGGTCCGACCCTGGACGGGATCGGGCGCTACTACCGCGAGACCATCGAGGAGTCCGACGCGGCGCCGGTCGACGTCGTCCAGGCGCTCAAGGACGCCCAGGTCGACGTGCTGGTCTCCTACCTGCCCGTGGGGTCCGAGGAGGCGGACAAGTTCTACGCCCAGTGCGCCATCGACGCCGGCGTGGCCTTTGTGAACGCCCTGCCGGTCTTCATCGCCTCGGACCCGGTGTGGGCCGCCAAGTTCGAGGAGGCTGGCGTCCCGATCATCGGTGACGACATCAAGTCGCAGGTCGGAGCCACGATCACGCACCGGGTCATGGCGAGGCTGTTCGAGGAGCGCGGCGTGGTCCTGGACCGCACCTACCAGCTCAATGTCGGCGGCAACATGGACTTCAAGAACATGCTGGAGCGCGACCGCCTGGAGTCCAAGAAGGTCTCCAAGACCCAGGCCGTCACCTCGAACGTGTCGCACGACCTCGGGGCGCGCAACGTGCACATCGGCCCGTCGGACTATGTCCAGTGGCTGGATGACCGCAAGTGGGCCTACGTGCGCCTCGAGGGCCGTGCCTTCGGCGACGTCCCGCTGAACCTGGAGTACAAGCTCGAGGTGTGGGACTCCCCCAACTCCGCCGGCATCATCATCGACGCCCTGCGCGCTGCCAAGATCGCCCAGGACAGGGGTGTGGGGGGGCCGATCACCTCGGCGTCCGCCTACCTGATGAAGTCCCCGCCGCAGCAGCTGCCGGATGACGTGGGCCGCGCTCAGGTCGAGGCCTTCATCCGTGGAGAGGTCGAGCGCTAGACCGCCGCGACGTCCCCTGCCGAGCCCGCCCCGCGATCCCCGCCGGGCGGGCTCTGCCGTTCCACACGCCCGGAGCCCTGCCGGACGGGAATGACAAGCCTGTCATTTAACAGCGAATGACATCCATGTCATTAAACGGCCTTTTGAATGACATCGCTGTCATTCATCGAATTGTGATCTACGGACTAGAGAAGCACCGCTTTTCGCGTGTATTCTCCAATCGCCTCACAAATCACATTCGCCCCACGGACCACTGCTGCACCGCTCACGGCCCTGTGTGTGAAAGGGAGAAACACATGCGTCTCCGCCCCCTGCGCAAGGGCCTCGTGGCCAGCGTCAGCGCCCTCGCCCTGGTCGCTGCCGTTCCAGTCGCATCGGCCGATCCCGTGCCGGAGCCGGACGCCGGCTCCCCGGGTGACTCGACCGGCCCGGGGGTGCATGCGGCGGACCACGACCACGATGCGACAGAGCGCGCGGCCCTCCAGTCCCTCGGGGACCCGTTCGCGGAGGCACTCACGGTCTCCAGCGACCCCTTCGTCGTGCCCGATGACACCGGCTCAGGAGAATCGGTGCGGACCTTCCCGGAGAGTCCGATGGACTGGGTGGGAGCCCCGCCCGACCCGGCTGACCTTCCGCAGGAGTGGTTGGTCGAGCAGCCCGCCATCGAGATCACTCCGTCGACTCCTCAGCAGCTGATGTCGGCCGACGACGGGTACATCCGCGGTGGCTTCGCGGATCTGGGTGAGGGGACCCAGACGACCGCACAGGACGTGATGTCGGTGCCCGCGCCCCCGACCAAGGACCTGCCCGGCACCCTCGATGCGGCGCCGCCCTGGCAGTACTCCTACTCCTGCGACCCCAACAACAAACCCGGAATGGTGTCCTTCGCCAACCTGGTCTCCGGCCACTACAACCGTCCCACGTGGTATGGCTCACGCGCCTGCCGCCAGGGGGACAACAGCCAGCACTACGAGGGGCGGGCGATGGACTGGCGGATGAACGCCTACGACGCCTCGGACAAGGCGATCGGTGACGCGGTGGCCCAGTGGCTCAGCGCCAACAACGGCGAGATGGCCCGCCGGTTCGGCGTGCAGTCGATCATCTGGAACCGCCAGTCCTGGTACCTGTACAAGCCAGCCAGCTGGTACCCGTACTACGGCGCGTCACCGCACACCGACCACGTGCACATCAGCTTCACGTGGGACGGCGCGATGGGCCGCACCTCGTGGTGGGACGGGACGCCGATCACCAACCACGACTACGGCACGTGCCGCGTCTACTCCGGCCAGTACGCACCGCGCTATCAGGGGTTCAACGGCACGCCGTGCACGACCAGCCTGCCGGCCGCGCCCTACGCGCCCTACCCGGTGGTGCTTCCGGGCGCCCGGAACGACTACGTCCGGCAGGCTCAGCTCTACCTGGGACTCACCGGAAGCGACGTGGACGGTTCGTTCGGTCCGATGACGCTGCAGGCGCTGCTGAACTACCAGTCCGCCAAGTCCCTTCCCTGGACCGGCGTGCTGGACAAGGCCACGTGGGCCTTCATGATCGCCGCCGGAGTGCCGTCCGACCCGGTGCCTCCAGCGCCCCCAAAGGACCCGCCGCCGCCTCCACCTGAGGACCCACCAGCAGACACGGGTGTCGTCCGGATCAGTGGTAGCAACCGTTATGCCACCGCGGCACAGCTCGCCGAGACCTTCCCGATCGGCCAGCCGCTCTATGTCACGGTCGGTGAGGACTACCCGGACGCACTGAGCGCCGCTGCCCGCGCAGGGTCCTTGGGCGGGCCCGTGCTACTCACCAAGCCGAGCACGCTGCCCTATCAGACCAAGCGCGCGATCCAGCGGCTGAAGCCGTCCAGGGTCACCATCGTCGGTGGCAGGGGCGCCATCAGTGACTCGGTCATGGCAGCGGTCGACGCAGCGACCACCGCGCCGGTGGCTCGGGTCGGTGGCAGCGACCGCTTCGAGACCGCCGGGGCACTCGCCCGGACCTTCGGAGACCGGGTCGACGTGGTCTACGTGGCCACCGGGCTCGACTACCCGGATGCGCTCGCGGGGGCGGCGCGGGCCGGCTACAACGACGGTCCGGTCCTGCTGGTGCGGCCCGACTCCGTCCCGGCGGCGACCCGCAGCGCCATGACCGCCATCAACCCCTACCGCGTCGTGGTTCTGGGGGGCAGCTCGGCCGTCAGCTCTACCGTGGCGAACGAGCTCAAGGGAATGACCCGGTCGGGCAACCTCCAGCGGGTGGCTGGCAGCAACCGCTACGCCACCGCCGCCGAGCTGGCCAAGTACTACCCCAACGGTCTCGACACCGTCGTGGTAGCCACGGGGCTGAGCTATCCCGACGCTCTCTCGGGTGCGGCGCGGGCCGGCGACTCGCACGGCCCGGTGCTGCTGGTGACCAACACCACGGTCTTCCGGTCGACCAAGGACGCCCTCGCCCAGCTGGACCCGAAGCGGATCCTCATCGTCGGTGGCACCGGTGTGGTGTCATCCGAGGTGGAGGCGCTGCTCGCGGACTACGTCGGGTAGGCGCCGCGACGTCGCGGTCAACCTGGGAGGGTCAGCCCAGCAGGAGGACCGTGGCCCATGCCACGAGCGCGGCGGTGACCACGGTCCCGCCGCGCTCGAGCACGCGGGTGTGGGCGGACAGGAAGCGCTGCCACCCCGGACGCCCGACGAGGATGTACTGCAGCACCGCTAGCGAACGCGACGCCCCGAACGCCGCGCCGAGCAGGACGGCCCAGCCCAGGTCGAGGCCCGCGAGCAGGATGAAGCACGCGACGACATACGAGGCGGCTGAGGGGATGAGCGTCCGGAAGCCGCAGCCGTACTCCACGCCGAACCGGAAGCCGCCGCGGGCCATCCCGCGCGCGAAGACCTCCTGCGGGATCAGCTCCTTGCGCTGCGGCAGTCGCAGCAGCGGTTGACGAAGGTCGAGGAAGACCAGCCCCACGGCGAGGAGGCCCAGTACGCCCGCCCGCCATGCGAGGGGGATCGGCGACAGCAGCCCGGAGAGGACTCCGAGCACGGTCGCGGTGAAGGCACCACCGACGACGCAGCCCACCAGGAAGGTGGACCACAACGTCAACTGCGTCGACTGGCCCCGGACCGAGGCCACCAGCGCCCACGCGCTGTTCAGGCCTCAGGTGGAGCCGGACAGCGCGAGCCCTGCCGCCACGACGGCCAGCAGCGCCGGCACCTGCCAGGGGACAAGGCCACCGCCGAGCTGCAGCACACCGACGACAGCCGCACCGAGGCTCAGCAGCCCGAGCAGGAGCAGCGGGTCAGCGGCCCAACGGCGTGCCGGTGAGACCGGCGTCGGGCTGCTCAGATGGCCCACGGACAGATCGACTTGCTGCACGCACCCGATGAGCTGCAGGTCCAGCCGTCGGAGCACCGGTAGGTGAACCCGTCGCTGAACTTCCAGTGCCACGAGTCATAGGTGCCGTTCCAGCAGTCGTCCGGCCGGTGCGTGTAGTAGCCCGACGAGCCAGGGGCGTTCTTGTGCCACCCGACGAGGTTGCCAGCG
>DATGRS010000233.1:0-3122 GCA_035303365.1 Ornithinicoccus sp. | reverse complement strand
GGTCGGGTGGCGCTGTACCCGATGTACGCACCGAGCAGACGCACCGAGCGTCGTGCGGACATCATCGAGCTGCTCAAGGCGCAGTACCGCGTCCAGGACGTCATCGACTACTCCGGCCTGGAGTATGACGACATCTTCCTGGAGGGGACCGGCGCCATGGTGCTGGACCACGTCTCGCGCATCGCCTACACGGCTCGCTCCCGGCGCGCCGACCCGGTGGTCCTCGAACGGTTCTGCACGGCGTTCGGCTACGAGCCGATGGCGTTCGATGCGGTGGACTCCACCGGCGTCCCGATCTACCACACCAACGTGCTGATGTGCATCGCATCGCAGTTCGTGCTGACCGGTCTCTCCATGATCACCGACGAGCGGCGCCGCCAGGAGATCGCCCACCGGCTGTCCGGCCGTCGTGGCACCCGTCAGGTCCTGGACCTGAGCCCTCAGCAGATCCACGACTTCGCGGGCAACGCCATCGAGCTGGAAGGGGATGACGGCCAGCGCTTCCTGGCCCTGTCAACACGGGCGGCGGCCACGCTCTCTGACGAGCAGCGGGCGGTCATCGAGCGCAGCTGCACCCTCCTGCCGCTGGAGGTGCCGACGATCGAGCTGGCGGGCGGATCGGTGCGGTGCATGCTGGCAGGCATCCACTTGGATGCCCGCCACCCTCTTCCGGAGATGGTGGGCCCGGCCGGGCTCGAACCGACGACAACCGCGGTGTAAACGCGGTGCTCTACCAACTGAGCTACAGGCCCGTCAGCGCCGCCGACAGATGAGCTGAGCGGCGCTGCGGCGCACCATTGTGCCAGCATGGGCCGCGTGGTGGAGAACCGTCTGACCCTGCGCGACGTCGTGGCCGCTCTGGAGCGCCTGTATCCACCTGACACGGCCCAGTCGTGGGACCGCGTCGGCCTGGTCGCGGGTGACCCCGAGCAGTCGATCACCAGGATCCACCTCGCGGTGGACCCGACGCTTGCGGTCATCGAGGAGGCCAAGCAAGCGGGCGCCGACCTGATCGTGACCCACCACCCGCTCCTGCTTCGCGGCATCCACTCGGTGGCCACGACAACTGCCAAGGGGGCCGCGGTCACCGAGCTGGTCGTCAACGACATCGCGCTCTACTGCGCGCACACCAACGCGGACGTGGCTGACCCCGGCGTCGGGCAGGCACTCGCTGAGGCGTGCGGCCTGACCACCACCGAGGCCCTGGAGGTCACCGAGGGCCAGGAGCTCGGCCGCGTCGGGGACCTGCCGATGCCGGTCTCCCTGCGCGAGTTCGCGGCCGCGCTGGTCGACCGTCTCCCGGCCACCGCTGGGGGCATCCGGGTCGCGGGGCCGGCCGACGGGACGGTGCGCCGCGTCGCCGTGCTGGGCGGGGCGGGCGACAGCTCCTTCGAGGCGGTGCGGTCCAGCGGCGCTGACGTCTATGTCACCGCGGACCTCCGTCACCACCCGGCCCTCGAGGCCCGGGAGGAGGCCAGCCTGGCGGGCGGGACGCCATACCTGGTCGACGCCGGGCACTTTGCCAGCGAGTCGCTCTGGCTGCCGGGACTGGCCGACCGCCTGATGGCCGAGCTCGACGCTTCGGCGGCTAGGTTGGAGATCCACGTTTCGCAGGTGCGGACCGACCCGTGGGACTTCGCCCTGGGTGCGGCCGGGCCGGACTTGACCCAGGGAGACCACGCGTGAGAGCCGACCCCACCCAGCAGCAGCGGCTGCTCGAGCTGCAGGCGCTCGACACTCGCATCGGCCAGCTCGAGCACCAGCTGCGCAGCCTGCCCGAGCACGCCCAGCTCCAGGAGCTGACCAGCCGGGCCGCGGACCTCGAGGCCGAGGTCGTGCGCACCACCACCGCACGGGGGGACGTGCAGCGAGAGCTGACCAAGGCCGAGTCGGACGTGCAGCTCGTCCGGGACCGCGCCGCCCGCGACCAGCAGCGGCTGGACGCCGGAGCGGGCAGTGCCAAGGACATGCAGGCGCTGCAGCACGAGCTGGAGTCGTTGGCCCGTCGTCAGAGCACCCTGGAGGATGAGCAGCTCGAGGTGATGGAGCGCGCCGAGGCACTCGACGCCGAGGTCGCCCGCGCCGAGGCTGACCGTGACGCAGGGGCGGCCGAGATCGCCGAGGTGACGAGCAGGCGCGACACCAAGGCGCAGGCTCTCGAGGCCGAGCGCGACGAGGTCGCTGCCGGCCGGGACGCGATCGTCGCCGACCTCAGCGACGAGCTCGTGGCCCTCTACGACAAGATCCGGACCACCTCCGGCACGGGGGCCGCGCCGCTGCAGCAACGCCGTTGCGGTGGGTGCCAGCTCGAGCTGACCCAGGTGGACCTGGGCCGGTTCCGCTCCGCCGACCCCGACGAGGTGCTGCGCTGCGAGGAGTGCCGGCGCATCCTGGTGCGCACGGCCGAGTCCGGACTGTGACTGGCCCGGGGGGCCGGGGGCGACGCCTCGTCATCGAGGCAGACGGTGGCTCCCGGGGCAACCCGGGCGTTGCCGGCTACGGCGCGCTGGTGCGGGACGTTGACGGCACACTCCTGGCGGAGCGAGCTGCTCCACTCGGACTGGCCTCCAACAACGTGGCGGAGTACACCGGCCTGATCGAGGGGCTGCGAGCCGTTCTCGACCTCGGTCTGGCGCCCGGTGCCCAGGTGGCGGTCCGGATGGACTCCAAGCTGGTCGTCGAGCAGATGAGCGGCCGCTGGAAGATCAAGCACGAGGACATGCGCCGGCTGGCGCTGCAGGCACGCGACCTGGCCCGCCAGATCACTGCCGCCGGCGGCACCGTGACCTACACCTGGATCCCACGGGCGGAGAACCTCGCGGCCGACAAGCTGTCCAACGACGGCATGGACGGCGTGACCGTGCGACGCGATCATGTGGCGCCGGTGGGGGAAACGGCCCGACAGGGTGTGTCCGAGCCCGACACTCTGACGCTCGAGTTCCAGGACCCCGACCCCGACCCGGACCCGGTCGGCCAGGTTTCCGCCCGCCCAGTCGCAACGTCACCGGCCGGCTCAGCCACGGCAACGAACAGCTCCTCAGCAGTGCCCACCGCTGACGGCCCCACCTTCGGTGAGGTGAAGGCCCACGTCAGTGACGTCGTCTTCAGCACCGAGACCGACC
>DATGRS010000232.1:0-8474 GCA_035303365.1 Ornithinicoccus sp. | reverse complement strand
TACCGGAACCGGAGGTATCGGCCACCGGAGGTATCCCGGAGTTACCGGAACCGGAGGTACCGGCAACTGGAGGTATCGGAACCGGAGTTCCTGGTCCGCGGCACGACGGACTTGACGGGCCAGCCTCGGACGCCCGTCAGGCGTGGTCGACCAGCTCGCGCCGAGCTTCTGAGGGGACGCGCGCGGCAGTGGCCCGCTCCAGCGCCTGACGCAGGTCCGCCACGATGTCCGCCGGGTCCTCCAGGCCGACCGACAGCCGCAGCACCGAGGCAGCCGGTCGCGCCTCGGGCGCCACCGGCCGGTGGGTGAGTGACGCGGGATGCTGGATCAGGCTGTCCACCCCGCCGAGCGAGACGGCGTGCGTGATCAGCCGGCAGGACTGGGCGACCGCGGCCGCCACGGCATACGACTCGACCTCGAAGGCCAGAACCGCGCCGCACCCCGACATCTGGGTGCCCACCAGGCCGTGCGGGTCGGCGCCCTCGACGCTGGGGTGGAAGACGCGGAAGACCTCGTCGTGCTTGCCGAGCCAGTGGGCCACCACCTGGGCGTTGTCCTGCTGGGCGCGGACACGCACCGGAAGCGTCTGCAGGCCGCGGTGGACCTGGTAGGCGGCCATCGGGTGGAGCAGTCCGCCGGTGAGCGCTCGGATGGAGCGGATCCGCCCCGCCCACTCCGCGTCGGTGGCGATCAGGCCGGCCATGATGTCGCCGTGGCCACCGAGGAACTTAGTGGCCGAGTGGAGCACGATCGTCGCACCCTGCTCGAGGGGTCGCTGCAGCACCGGGGTGGCAAAGGTGTTGTCGATGAGCACCGGGACGTCGCCTGCCTGGCGGGCCAGCGCGCGGATGTCGACCAGGTCGAGGGTCGGGTTGGCCGGGGTCTCGGCCATCACGAGCCCGGTGTCCGGGGTGATCGCGTCGGCGACCGCATCGGCCTCGACCCAGGTGACCGTGGTGCCGAGCAGACCGGTCGAGAGGACGTGGTCACATCCGCCGTAGAGCGGTCGCACGGCCACGACGTGCGGCTTGCCGGCAGCCACGGTGGCGAGCAGCGTCCCGGACAGGGCGGCCATGCCAGAGCCGAACGCGACCGCCTGCTCGGCGCCCTCCAGCTGCGCGAGCGCCTCCTCGAGGCGGGCGACCGTCGGGTTCCACAGGCGCTGGTAGACGAGGCTGTCCCCGTCCTCCGGGGTGCCGCCGGTCGCCAGGTTCTCGTATGACGCACCGCCAGTGTCCACATCACCCACCGGATAGGTGGTGGAAAGGTCGATCGGGGGTACGTGCACCCCCAGTGCCGTCAGGTCCCCCCGTGCGGCATGCACGGCGTCGGTGTCGAACGACATGGCTGCTCCTCACTCAAACGATGGGCGTCGTTGCCCACTGCCTCCATCATGGATGATCTGCGTCATACAGGGCAACATGGCTCAAATCCTGCGTCAGAACTGGGCGCACGTTGTTGATCCTGCGTCATGCAGCGGATATCCTGCGCACATGGCGAAGATGGTTCAACCCGATCCCGGCGCCCGCCTCGACCGGATCGACCAGCAGCTCGTGGACCTCCTCCAGAAGGACGGCCGGATGCCCAACGCGACGCTGGCGCGCGAGGTCGGTGTCGCCGAGTCCACGTGCCTGGTGCGGGTGCGCTCCCTGCGTGAGCGCGGGGTGATCCGTGGCATCTACGCCGACATCGACCCCGCCCTGGTGGGACGCCCGGTGCAGGCGCTGATCGCGGTCCGCTTCGGCGGCCACCGGCGCAGCCACTTCGAGGAGTTCCGCGAGGAGGTCCCCAAGCTGCCGGGCGTGCTGAGCGCCTTCCACGTCAGTGGCGCGACCGACTACTTCGTCCACGTGGCCTGCGAGTCAGCGGACGCCCTGCGTGACTTCGTCCTGGACCACCTGACGAACCGGCCCGGTGTGCTCCACGCCGAGACAGCGCTGATCTTCGACATGCTCAAGGGTGAGGGAAGCCTCACCGCGCCGCAGGACTGAGCGCCGGGAGCCGGTCCCGGCCTGTGGGCGGGATGAGGCTTCTGTCAGGACGGTCACTTAGGCTCTGGTCGTGCCGATCACCCCGCCCTCGTCGACGCCGCAGCACGCCGGCGTCTTCGTCTCCTTCGAGGGGGGAGACGGCGCGGGCAAGTCGACGCAGTCGCGGATGCTCAGGGAGGCCCTCGAGGCGCTCGGCCGCGAGGTGGTGCTCACCCGTGAGCCCGGGGGCACCGAGCTGGGTCGGGCCATCCGCCAGGTCCTGCTGCACGGCGACCACGTCGCGCCGCGCGCCGAGGCGCTGCTGTTCGCCGCCGACCGTGCGCACCACGTCGCCACCCTGATCAGGCCGGCGCTGGAGCGGGGCGCCGTCGTCCTCACCGACCGCTACCTCGACTCCTCCGTCGCCTACCAGGGAGTGGCGCGTGCCCTGCGCCACGACGACGTCCGAGACCTGTCGCTGTGGGCCACCGAGGGGCTGCTCCCGGACCTGACCGTCCTGCTCGACGTGTCCGCCGAGGAGGGCCGGTCACGCCGTGACGGCGTGCACGATCGCCTCGAGCGGGAGGACGACACCTTCCACGAGGCCGTGCGCCAGGGCTACCTGCACCTGGCTGCCCAGGACCCCGGTCGTTACCTGATCCTGGACGCCGGGGCCGACCCCGTGCAGCTGCACCGCGCCGTATGCCGGGAGCTGGCCTCCCGCCGCGCCGACCTCGCTGGCCTGGTCCCGCCGGGTGGTGAGACGCCGCCCGATGGTTCAGCGGCAACCTCCGCCGACGCGGGGACCCTCGGCTCAGGGGATGCGCGATGAGCGTGTTCGACGAGCTCGTCGGTCAGGCCCCGCTGGTCGAGCAGCTGCAGCACGCCGCAGCGGACCCCAGTGCGATGACCCACGCGTGGCTGTTCACGGGACCACCCGGGTCTGGCCGGTCCAAGGCGGCGCGCGCCTTCGCCGCCGCCCTGCAGTGCGAGGGCGGCGGGGCCCCCGGGTGCGGCGAGTGCCAGGCCTGTCGCACCGTGCTCGCGGGTAGCCACGCCGATCTGATCGTCGAGGCCACCTCGGAGACCTTCATCCGGGTCGGCCGCGCGCGGGAGCTGGCACTGGCGGCCGGGTCGCGACCCACCGTGGGCCGCTGGCGGGTGCTCATCATCGAGGACGCCGACCGGCTCAACGACCAGGCGGCGGACGCTCTCCTGAAGTCGCTGGAGGAGCCGCCCCCGCGAACCGTGTGGATGCTCTGCGCTCCCTCGCTCGAGGACATCCTGGTGACCATCAGGTCCCGCTGCCGCCACATGCGGTTGCGGACGCCGCCCGCCGACGACGTGGCTGAGCTGCTGCAGCGGCGTGACGGGATCGACGCGGCGATGGCGCACTACGCGGCGCGGGCGGCCCAGTCCCACATCGGTGTCGCCCGTCGCCTGGCCCTCGACGAGGAGACTCGCACCCGACGACACCGGGTGACCGCCATCCCGTTGGGGCTGACCCACCTCGGTGCTGCCCTCGCCGCGGCGGACGAGCTCCACACCGCCGCTGCGGAGGGATCAGCGGGCGCCGCAGGCGCCGAGGCTGAGGATGCCCGCGCGGCCCTCCTGCAGCAGCTGGGGGCGGACCCGTCCGCGCGGACCCAGCCCCCCGCCATACGGGCGCACCTGAAGGAGTTCGACGAGCGGCAGAAGCGCCTGGCCCGGCGGCGGCAGCACGACACCATCGACGCGGCGCTGACCGACCTGACCTCCGTCTATCGCGACGCCCTCGTGCTCGGCACCGGGGCCGGTGTCGAGGCGATCAACACGACCGAGATCGCTGCGCTCCGCGAGCTGGCGCGTGCGTTCTCTCCCGACCAGCTGCTGCAGGCACTGGACACCATCGGGTTGGCACGCCAGCGCCTGATCGCCAACGGTTCGCCGTTGCTGGTCCTAGAGGCGATGATGGTCGGGTTGATCCTGCCCAGGGCGCGGCAGGGTGCGTGAGTCAAGGGTGGGGCAGAGCCATCGAGGAGAGGATCAGCACGTGCGTGTGACGACCAGTGTCCGGGGGGAGGGGCCATCCGGGTACGGGCGGCTGAGCCGCCTCGCCGTGGCCGGCACGGTGCTGGCCGTCCTGGCGGCCGGCTGCACGGGTGCTCCGGACTCCGAGCCGGTGGACGGTAGGACGTCCTCGAGCGCTCCGGACTCCGCGGACGACACGCGACAGTCCGACAGCGGAGACGCCACGGGCGAACCCACGGGTGGAGCCACGAGCGGGCCGACGGGCGGAAGCGGCGCCGGCGAGGTCCCACCGGGGCTGGAGGCCTTCTACGAGCAGGAGCTGGCCTGGGAGGACTGTGACGGTGGCGAGTGCGCAACGCTCACCGTGCCGATCGACTACGAGCAGCCAGGAGACGCAGCGATCGAGCTCGCGCTGCTCAGGGTGCCCGCCGGCAACAGCAGGCAGGGATCGCTGGTGGTCAACCCCGGCGGTCCCGGCGGATCCGGTGTCGACTACGCCCAGCGGGCCGACATGATCGCCTCCGACGCGGTCCGGGAGTACTACGACGTCGTCGGCTTCGACCCCCGTGGCGTTGCTCGCTCGGCGCCCATCGAGTGCTTCGACGACGCCGAGATGGACGACTACCTCGGGGCCGACCCGAGCCCGGACGACGTCGCCGAGGAGAAAGCCAGCACCGAGCTGCTGAAGTCCTTCGCCGCCGCGTGCGAGTCCAACGCCGGTGAGCTGCTCGGACACGTCTCGACGGTCGAGGTCGCCCGTGACATGGACGTGCTGCGCGCGGCCCTCGGCGAGGACCAGCTCGACTACCTGGGTGCCTCCTACGGCACCTTCATCGGTGCCACCTATGCCGAGCTGTTCCCGGAGAACGTCGGGCGCTTCGTGCTCGACGGCGCCGTCGACCCCACGATGAGCAGCCTCGAGATGGGGCTGGGCCAGGCGGCCGGGTTCGAGCAGGCGACCCGGGAGTACGTCCAGAGCTGCGTCGACGGGGGCGACTGTCCCCTGGGTGAGGACGTCGACTCCGGCATGCAGGGCATCCGTGACTTCCTCGAGGAGCTCGACGCCAACCCCATCCCGCTCGAGGGTGACGCGGCTGGCGAACTCACCGAGGGTTGGGGGGTGCTGGGGATCATCGTGGCGATGTATGACGAGGGAGCCTGGCCGATCCTGACCCAGGCGCTGCGCGCCGCGGAGGACGGCGACGCCACGATGCTGATGTTCCTGGCCAACATCTATGCAGGCCGGTCGGCGGACGGCACCTACGAGAGCAACAGCATGCAGGCGATCACGGCGGTCAACTGTCTGGACCGCGCCGCAGAGCCGGAGCTGGAGCCTGAGGAGGTGCTCCGCCAGTTCGAGGAGGTGGCGCCCACCTTCGGCAAGTACCTCGCCGGTGAGGGTGCGTGCGCCTACTGGCCCGAGACCGCGCAGACGGTGCTGGACGACTATGACGCCGAGGGCGCCGCCCCCATCCTGGTCATCGGGACGACCCGTGACCCGGCGACGCCGTACGAGTGGGCGGAGTCGCTGGCCGACACCCTGTCCTCCGGGGTGCTGCTGACCTACGACGGCGACGGGCACACGGCATACGGCCGGTCCAACGACTGCATCGATGCTGCCGTGGACGGCTACCTGACCGAGGGCACGGTGCCGGAGGACGGCATGACCTGCTGACCCGAGAGGGCCCGGCGGATTCGCTCCACCGGTCAGCGATCGGTTATCCTCCCTGGGCACCCTTTCGGGGGATGCGTGCCGCCTTAGCTCAGTCGGCTAGAGCGATTCACTCGTAATGAATAGGTCATCGGTTCGATTCCGATAGGCGGCTCCACCACGCGACAGCGCAGGCCCGACGGCCTGCGCTGTTCGGCGTCTGGGCGTGACACGAGTGACCACAGCAACGGTGCCCAGACGCAGGAGAGCCCACCCAGGACTGCGGGTGGGCCCTCTGCATTGCGCCGCGACGCCGCGGCACGGGGTCACTCGTCGGCGATGAAGCGGAGCGTGAAGTCGGCGTTGCCCTCCGCGTCCATGGTGGAGCTGAAGCCCACGGCGGCCAGCTGCTTGAGCGAGTTGCGTGTCGCGCTGTCGGTGATGTCCTTGAGGTACAGGTCCTCGAACGTGTTGATGTTGACATAGAACACCGAGTGCGCGTCGGCGGCGTTGGGCACCGCGTTCTTGAAGAGCCGGTGGTTGCCCAGCGCCCCGCCCTCGGCCACCGTGTCGACGTAGGGCTTGCTGACGCCCAGGGTGAGTACTCCGTCGTCGGCGCGCCGCACGAGGAGCTCGCTGGCCTCGGGCTCGGCGCCGACCAGGTCGAGCGCACGAGTGAGGATGTCCTCGGCCTTGTCGGTGTCGGTCGCGGTCCGGTAGGCGATCTCGACGTAGTCGACGTTCTCGTCGTCCTGCTCCAGAGCAGTGATGCCGGGGCCGACCGAGACGACGAGGCTGGAGCCCAGCATCGTCTGCAGGTCGTCGGGCAGGGCAAGTCCCATCTCCGAGGCCTCGGCCTCAGCGTCCGCGAACTCCTGCGGGAGCTGCTCCTTGAACATCGCGTACGCCCGGCCGAGGAACTGGTCGCCGTGTTCCTGGCTCAGCGCCGCGGCCGTGTTCTCCGGGAGGTCCAGGACCAGGTGCGCACTCTCGCCGCCCTCGATGCCCATGGCCTCCAGGCCGCGACTCACGCCGTGCACCTCGATGTTGTCCTCCGCGAAGCGCAGAGCTGCGGCATAGCGGCCGGTGAGGGCCTCCCCGGCGGAGCCGGTGCCGAACATGCCCAGTGCCCCGGACGGGGCGAGGGCTGACATGTCATCGACGGACTCCTGCGCCATCGCACTGTCGGCCAGGGCGGCAAGCGGCTCCATGTCGATCCAGCCGGAGAGCACCCCCTGGTCGCCCAGTGCCGAGAGGTCCTCGCGGAACGTCTCCTGGTCGGCCAGCGTGCCCTCCTCCACCATGCCCTTGAGCTGATCCACCGTCCCGGTCGGCGTCAGCACGGCGTAACCGTTGTGGAAGAACCAGTCGAGGGCATCTTCGCCGCCCGGGGTGTCGTCCATCTCGCGCATCTTGGTCAGGCCGGCTTCTGCCGCCTCCTCGTCCTTGACCTGGAGCGCGATCCCGAAGTAGGGCTCGGACTCGCCGTTGGGCACGACGCCCATGCCCATCCGGTCGCCGAGCCACGGCTCGATGTCGTCCTGGTAGTCGAGGGACTCGAAGGCCGGGTCATCCTCGGCCATCCACTCGAAGAAGGTCTCGCGGAAGTCACCCTCGCGCAGGTCGTCGAGCACGTCGTCATCAAGACCCTCCAGGAACCGGACCGCCGCGATCTTCTGTCCGAGGCTCGGGTCGATGTCGAGCCGCACGTATGCCGCGGTGTCGGCAGGCAGTGCACTGGCCGGCTGGTTGCCGCCGCCCGCGAGCGAGCGGGTCACGGCCCACGCGCCACCGCCGATGACGAGCGCTGCGATGACTGCCAGAGCCACAAGCAAGATCGGGCGGCCGTTGCTGGATGGTCCTCCCATCGCGTGAGCCGGCTCCTGCGGCCGGTCGAAAGTGCTCGCCGGTGGTGTGGTCATTGCTCCCCCTGAGGTGCGTCGTGAACGGCCGCCGTCGGCCGGGGCGACCATGAGACCGGCGCCGTAGGGTCCACGATACCGCCTGCGGGTCAGTCGTTATCAAATTGTTACCTGGTGATCTAATGCCCGACCCTGGCGTGCTGTCCTCCGAATGACCTGCTGAAAAACATGGGTGTGATTTCGAACGTTTTCCACACTTCGCGCTCTGGGGCTATTGGGACCGCTGTGACCTGCGAAAACGACGTGACAGGAGTTTCGGATGAGGTGCTTCAGGGATTAGCGTCAGGGTGCCGACATTGCCCCGATGAGCCCTGGCGACGCTGAAAAGAGGACGTTGTGCTCCGCTCCGGACGCCCCATGCGATATGGCGCGCTGGTCACCAGTGCCTTCCTGATCGTCACCGCCGCCCCGGTCGCGGTCGCGGATGACTACGTCCCTTCCCAGGAGGAGGTGCAGCAGGCCAAGCAGCTGGTCGCCGACACCGAGGGGCGAGTCGGTGAGCTCGATGCGCTGATGCTCGACTACACGAGCCAGCTCCGCAGCGCGCAGCAGGCGGCGGAGGTTGCGGACGAGGCTGCCGCAGTTGCGCGTTACGAGGCCGACACCGCCGCGGCGGAGGCCGAGCGTCTCGGGGAGGATGCTGCCGCGGCCAGGGTCGAGGCGGACGCCGCGCAGCAGGTGCTGGGGCGGCATGCTGCCGAGGCGTACAAGTCCGGCGGACTCTCGACGCTGGAGCTGCTCCTGTCTGCCGGACCGGAAGATCTCATGGAACGGGCAGGGTCGCTGGAGGTGGTCAGTCGCATTCGCGCCCGCGACGCCAGCGCCGCGTCTCAGGCTTCGGGGACTGCTGACGCGCTGGAGCGGGAGGCTGCGCTGGCCGCGGCTCAGGCGGAGGCCGCGGCCGTCCGGGCGGACGAGGCA
>DATGRS010000231.1:0-3377 GCA_035303365.1 Ornithinicoccus sp. | reverse complement strand
GCTGATCTGGACGGTCGTGATCGTGGCAATCTTTGCGCCGCTGTCGATCGCGCGCTACCGCCGCACGTCACGCTGAGGCAGGTGAAGAGCCCGGCCGCGCTCAGCGCGCGGCCGGGCCCCTTCACGTGCGCGGCGTGGTGTTCCGGTCAAGGGCGCCAGTGCGTCTCGTTGCGACCGGCCCGGAGCCTCAGTCGGCCTGGTCCAGCCCCAGCACCACCAACTCTGCGGACTCGCCATCCCAGCGGAACTGGAGCACGGTGCCATCCGGCTCATGGGTCCAGGAGTCCAGGCAGACGGCGTGGTCGCGGAGGTTGAGGGCGACCATGTAGAGCTCACCCGGCCGACGTGCCCGGGCGAGAAGGACGGTGCCGTTGGCGAAGACGAGTCTCCCGGTGTGCGGACCGGGAGCAGCTCGGATCGCCCGCAACGGCACGCGGCGCGACTGCACGGTCCGGAGCCGCAGGTCGAGCAGCGCTTCCAGGACGTGGGCCTCCTCATGCTCTACCGCGGCGAACTCCCGCGCCAGCTCCGCCTCGTCGTCGGGGGCCAGCAGTGGGTCATCCTTGTGGCGGTGGCGCCGCGCGGGCCTGACAGCCGGGTCAGCCCCGGACGTCCGCCGGTCGCGAAGAGCGCGTGCCAGGGCCAACCCCAGCAGCAACGCCAGGGCGAGCCCCACCACGGCCCACTCCATGGGTCAAGTCTGGCCGCTGCCGAGGCCGGTCGCCATCGAGTTCCGACGGGAGCCGCACTGTCGGCCGAGGGGTTACGCGGTGGGCTCCAGCTCAGGTGCCGCGTCAGCGCGGTGCTGGCCGACGGACTCCCTGGACACCGTGCGCGGCCACCAGAAGCGCTCGCCGAGCGTGAGCACGATGGCGGGCACCAGGATGGTCCGGACCAGCAGGGTGTCCAGGAGGACGCCGATGCAGATCACCGCACCGACCTGGGCCAGGACCACGAGCGGTAGGACCCCCAGGACCGCGAAGACTGCGGCGAGCAGGATCCCCGCGCTGGTGATGACGCCACCGGTGGCCGACAGCGCGCGCAGCACGCCCTCCCGCGTCCCCGACTCCTTGGCCTCCTCGAGGGTGCGGGTGATGAGGAAGATGTTGTAGTCGACACCCAGGGCGACGAGGAACAGGAAGGACAGGAGCGGGACGCTGGGGTCCAGCCCGCTGAAGCCGAGGAGTCCGGTGAAGAGCCACCACGAGACTCCCAGGGCGGCGGCGAAGCTGGCGATGACGCTGGCGACGAGGATCACCGGTGCGAGGACGGAACGCAGGATGCCCATCAGCGCGACCAGGACCAGGCCGAGGATCAGGGGCAGGATGACCGTGCGGTCGCGGGCGGTCCCGTCAGACTCGTCCATCGCCTGGGCCTCGGGTCCGGTCACGTAGGTCTCCGGCAGCTCCGACGTCACCGTGCGGATCTCCTCGACCGCCTGGCGCGCCTCCTCGCTCTCGGGCTCGATGCTGAGGATCACGTTGAGCTGTGTCGCGCCGCCGCCCTGGGCGCTGACGTTCACGGAGCCGACCGGGTCCAGAGACACCAGGTCCGTGGTGAGCTGCTCGACCGCGGCCTGGTCCTCGGTGGCGGTGATCACCACCGTCGGGTCCGCCGTGCCGGCGGGGAACGACTCCGCCAGCCGGTCCGCGGCCGAGATCGCCTCGGGCTGGTCGAGGAACTGCTCGGAGGCGGAGAGTCCCAGCTGGAGCTGGGTCAGACCGAAGGCCATGGCCGCGAGGACGACGAGCGTGCCGGCGATGAAGCTACGCGGGCGTGCCGCGACCTTGTCGCCGATACGACGCCACGCTGAACGGCGGCCGGCCTGCCCCTCCTCGCCCACGTGCGGCACCTTGGGCCAGAAGACCCACCGCCCGAACAGAACGAGCGCGGCAGGCAGGAGGATCAGGACGAACGCTGCTGCGACGACGATGCCGACCGCCGAGGCCAGCCCCAGACCACGGGTGGTGGGGAAGACCGACAACAGCAGGGTCAGCACACCGACCACCACGGTTGCGGCGCTCGCCAGGATGGCCTCCGCAGCCCGCTTCACGGCATACGCCATCGCCTCGTGCCGGTTCTCGCGGCTGCGCAGCTCGTCGCGGTACCGCGAGATCAGGAGTAGGGCGTAGTTGGTCCCGGCGCCGAAGACGAGGACGGAGAGGATGCCGATCGTCGACTCGTCCCACGACACCCCGAAGGCGGCGAGCACCTGGGTGGCGATGATCGCCGCAGCCCGGTCAGCCAGGCCGACGACGGTCAGCGGGATCAACCACAGGAACGGGCTGCGGTAGGTGACGAGGAGCAGGACGGCCACCACCGAGGCGGTGAAGATCAGGAGGGTCGTGTTGGCGCCGGCGAACACCTCGGTCAGGTCAGCACGTATGCCGGCCGGGCCGGTCACCTGGACCGTGACCTCCTCCGGGACGCCGTCCTGCAGGGCGCTGCGGAGGCGGGAGACGGAGTCGCTGACCTCGGTCGCGGTCTCGGCCGGGACGTTGACCGCCGAGATCGCCGCCGTGCCGTCCTCGGCGGGTTGGACGAAGGCGGGGGGACCCTCGACGCCGGTGTCTAGGCCGGCCACGATTTGCTCGAGGTCCTGCAGGTGGGTCGTGATCTCACCGTCGGTGGTGAAGAGGATGACGGCAGCGGCGGTCTCCTCCGTGGGCAGCTGCTGCTGCAGCGCCACGCCTTCGGTGGACTCGTAGCCCACCGGAAGCGTGTCGGTGGGCGTCGGCGTGCGCTCGGCCTCACCGAGCCCCACGATCACTCCGGTAGCGAGGAGCAGGCCCAGCAGCACGACGACCCAGGCGCTGCGCCGTCCGGTGACGAATCGGACGAATCCCTCGATGGGCTTCACGGGTGCTCCTTGCGTCTAGGTGAACAATGTTTGTCTAACCTTAGTGCATGGTGGCACACTCGCGGAAATCGGCTTGCGAGGACCTACTTCTCCACGCGGAAGCCGAGCTTGATGCCAACCTGCCAGTCGGCCACCTGGCCCTCGTCGCTGAGGTGCCCGCGGATCTCCGTCACCTCGAACCAGTCGAGGTTGCGGACGGTCTGGCTCGCAGACTGCAGGGCGTTGTTCACGGCGGCCTCCACGCCGTCGGGAGAGCTGCCGACGAGCTCCGAGATCGCGTATACGTGGTTGGCCATGGTGTTCCTCCTGCATCATGCCGGGCACCGGTTGCCCGGCTGTCCCCTCAACGTAGACGCGATCGCTCCCCGGCGACAGGGCTAGGGGCCACGAGGACACTTCGTGGGCGGCCCTCCTCAGTGCTGACCCGCCGCCGCTGCGTCTGTCGAGTCGGCGCAACGCTGGCCACGCCACGGGGCCTCGGCTCAAGCCATACTCAGAGGAGACGACATGCCCATCA
>DATGRS010000230.1:0-2948 GCA_035303365.1 Ornithinicoccus sp. | reverse complement strand
AGATGTGGCGGATCCAGGGCGCGTGCGCCTCGAGAGAACGCATCGAGGCCCGCAGCTCACCACGGTCGCGGAAGTAGAGGGCCTCGCTCGCCCCCGGAAGGTCCGCCAGCCCGAGCCGGCGGCGGGTGGCGGCCCGCTTCGCTCGCCACCGGGGGTCGGAGTCATCCACCCAGAGGTAGACGGCATCAACCGGGAACTCGATGGCCGAGGCGTCTCCTGCGGATCCGGCGACGCTGGGTTCCATCCACCCGTCCCACCGCGCCCGGGTCGTCAGGGGAAGGCGATCGCTGCGGTCGATCTCCTGCACGATGCTCTGGCGGTCGGGGGAGACCAGCGTCGCCCGACCTTCATGGTCGTCCCAGACCGCGATGCGGCAGCCGTCCGAAGCACCGTAGAGCTTGTCTGTCGTCGTGCAGCGGACAAACTGGAAGACGGAGATGTCTCGGAGGGACTCGAGCTGATCCGGGGTGAGGGCCTCGGTCACCGGACGAGGCAGGCCGGTCTCGCGGGCGTGGTAGTAGAACCCCTCCTCACCGAGGCTCCGCCGCATGGCGTCGAACGCGCTGGCCAGGTCGTCGCGACGCACGCCCCACCTCGCGCTGCGCGTGTAGGGCAGGTGCATGGCGAAGAACGGCACCCCGGCGCCGGCGAGTGAGTCGGCGACCGCCGTGGCGGTCCGCGCGGCGAGTCGCCACCGGGTGACGTCTGCCTGCCGGAGCGCGATGACGAAGCGCGCCCGGTGCGTGGTGATCTCAAGGTCGGCGCTGGAGTCGGTCAGCGCCAGCAGGTCGGCGGGGAGCAGGCGGCGAAGAGTGGGCTGCTCCGGGGCGGCTGAGGCGATCGAGCTCGTCACCCGCCGTCGCACGCGATACGCGAGTTTCCCCACTGCTGCTCGCGGAGCAGCAACCAGCCTCCGTGCCGTGCGCTTCACGTTGATGCCACTCCTTGTGTCGTCCTGATTCTGCGCAGCCGCCGGCCGATGGTCGCGACGACGCGCCGGGAGTTCCCCTGGTCGCGATGGGTGAAGACTCTGGCGGCCCGTCGGGCGAACACTGGGTCAGGGGTGCACCCCCGGGCCAGGAGCGCATCGAGCTCGTCGAGAGTGCCGTCCACCGTCGTGGCCACGGGGCCGAAACCGTCGCGCTCGAAGTCGAACCACGAGGGCGCCGCGTGCCGACTCTCGAACTCCTCGCGGTCGAACCGTGCGTAGATCACCGGTGTGCCGACGTAGGCAGCGTCGAAGTGGACGGAGGAGTGGTCGGTGATGAAGACGTCGCAGCGCCGCACCATGTCCTGCAACGCCATGCCGGTGGCCGCGACGACGGTGATCCGGTCTCCGGCCGTCGCAGCGTCCGTGAGGTGCTCGGCGACATTGTGGTGCGGTATGAGCACCAGCCGGTAGTCAGAGGACTCCAGCATCGTCTGTAGGCGGGCGCTGGTCAGCAGGTCCGTCAGGAACCGCTCGTAGGTGGAACCGGCGAACTGGTCCCCGTCCTTGCGGTCCTGTCCGCGTGCGTGAGACCAGAGGTAGCGCCGCCACGTCGGCATCACGAGGATGATGCGGCTGGGCGGCGTGGGCGTGAGGCTGTCGAACCGAGGCATGCCCACCTCCTCGATCTGCGCGTCGTAGCCGGAGGCTGCGCGCAGCGCCCGGCTCTCGGCGCGGGCGCTGGTGAGAATGACGTCGTATCCCGTGGCGCCACGCTTGACTGCCTCCGGACTGAGATGCACGCCGTGCTGGAGAAAGACCTGCAAGGCCCCGATCCGCCAGGCAAGCCGGCGCAGGAACGCCTTGCGGCTCCAGTGCCCGGGAAGCATGTGGTGCGTGGAGTGCGCATTGGCGACGACCGTCGCATGGAGCATGAGCAGCTGGTGACGTCTCGACGAGTGCGGCACCACGTTGCCCAGCCGTCGCAGCTCGGCGTAGTGAGGACTGGTTCGGGACAGCACGTAGTAGACGTGCCGCCGGGGGCGGCGGTGCGCACGCAGGTAGCGGAACAGGTGCATGCCGTTGTCTTGGGCCTCGTCCGCCCGCTCCCCCAGCAGCCAGACCTCGCGGCCGAGGAAGAGGGGGGCCGTGACGAGCTTGAGGAGCCGCAGGGCGCGCATCTGTCGCCCACCCGCACCACGCAGGATGTAGCTGACGTCGGCCATGGTGATCCGCGCCCCCCACACAAGTTCCGCGACGGGTCCGCTGCCGTGGCCGATCCACAACCGGGTCTCGCGTCCGTGGTCCGGCGCGTGCAGGTAGTAACGCACGGAGCGAGAGCCTGCGGAGGGAGCCGCCAGCCGCACGGTGCGGGCGTTGGCGAGCGACCCGTTGCTGGGCCGGGCGATCCGGGTCACCCGGTGCGACTCGTGCGGGGAGCTGAGGGAGAGCTCGACCCGGTAGTCGCCGGAGGGGACACCGCTCAGCGGCACCCTGGCGACGAGCCACTCCCAACGCCTGGTCCCCGAGGCGTCGATGCGCTCCACGAGCCCGACCGGGTCCGAACCGGTGACTTCCCCCGCGTGCGGCTCAGTCACCGCCACCCGGAACTGCCAGGGCGGTCGGCCGGAGAAGCTGTGTCCGGCGAGGTTGATCCGCAACGCGATGTCGACGGCACCTGACTGCGGGTCCAGCCACTCGACCGTGACCATGGCCGCCTGCAGTGCCAGCGAGCCGAGGTAGTCCGACACCCCGGCGGGCGGATCCGCCAGCTCCGCGAGGACGTGGTCGATGTAGGCGGTCACCAGCTGGACCGGGGTGGTGCGATGCCACAGCAGCACCGGAACCGGCAGGTGGGACGCGACGGCCGCGACGGGCCGCCGTGCGGTGACCACTGCCGACGCAAGCTCGTCGAGCAGGTTGGGCGGGTGATCTGCCAGGGCTGTGACGGTGAGGTGGGCGGTGGGGACTGCGGCGACGATTGCGGCCAGCGTGGCCCCGGGGTCGCCAGCATCGGCAA
>DATGRS010000229.1:0-10275 GCA_035303365.1 Ornithinicoccus sp. | reverse complement strand
GCCCTTGAGACCGAACTGGTCGTACTGCTTGACGAACTCGACGGCCGCGCCGCCGGCATAGAAGCTGAACAGCGCCTCGGCACCGGACGACTTGGCGTTGGACAGGAACGGCTGGAAGTTGGTCGTGCCGGGGAACGGCGTATAGACCTCGTCGGCGACCTGGCCGCCAGCAGCCTCGAAGCTGCGCTTGAAGCCGGTGACCTCGTCGAGCCCGGCCTGGTAGTCAGCGGCGAGGAAGTAGACCTCGCCGTCCACGTTCTCGGCCACGTAGGCGCCGAGTGCCTCACCCGGCTGGTCGTTCACGTAGGACGTGCGCCAGATATAGGTGGCGTCCGTCAGCGTGGTGGGCGAGGCGTTGGAGCCCACCAGCGGGATCTTGCTGGTCTCGAAGAGGTCTACGACGCCGTTCATCACGGCCGAGTTGACCACGCCCGTGACCACCGTGACCTCGTCCTGCTTGACCAGCTTGTCAGCGGCTGCCTTGCCGGAGTCGGCCGTCTCGCCCTCGTCGGCGAGGATCACCTCGACCTCGGCGCCACCCAGCGTGTTGTCGTGCTCCTCGAGATAGACCTCGAAGCCTGCCTTCATGTCGTCACCGAGGCTCTTGTAGACGCCGGACTGCGGGACGAGCAGGCCGATCTTGATCGGTCCCCCAGCGTCCTCGTCATCGCCTCCACCGAGCGTGCCACCGCAGGCGCTCAGGGTGAGGGCGCCGGCAGCGGCGACGGCGAGCAGGAACGGGGTGCGTCGTGCGGTCATGACGGGGCCTCCTCGGGTGCACCGGCGCATCCTTGCGCCGCTCGACGTAGCCTATGCCGGATCTTTCGCGCTCGTCCAGAAATCGTCATAGCGCGTGTCGCGCGGGGCGGCGCGCTGTCCGTCAGTCCGCAAGGATGGCCATGCCCTGGACCTCGACCAGGGCCTCGACGTCCCACAGGCGGCTCACCCCGATGCCGGCCATGGCGGGGTAGTGACTGCCGATGAGCCGCTTCCAGACGGCGCCGATCTCCCGGGACCGCTCCTTGTAGTCGTCCATGTCCACGATGTAGACGGTCAGCGACGCGAGGTCTGCCGGTGTCCCACCCGCGGCGGACAGCGAGGCCAACAGGTTGCCCAGAGCCTGCTCGAACTGCTCAACCACGGTGTCGCCGACGATTCGGCCCTCCGGGTTCAGCGCCGTCTGCCCGGCCAGGAGGACCACTTTCCCGCTGCCGACCACGGCGTGGCTGAAGCCCCTGGGGGTGCCCAGCTCGGGGGGGTTCACCCGTTCGATCATGACTGGATCGCTCCTCCGTCGATGTTGATGCCCTGCCCGGTCATGCCGCCGTTGCGCACGCAGGCCAGCACGGCCTCCGCGACCTCCTCGACGGTGATCAGCCGGTGGATGGGTTGCTTTGCCTCCAGGATGGCCCGCGCCTCCTGCGCCGTCCGGCCAGTCTTGTCCACGATCCCCTGGACGGTGGCATCGGTCATCGGGGTGTCCACGTAGCCCGGGCACACCGCGTTGACCGTGACGCCCGAGCGGGCCAGCTCCGCGGCGGCCGAGCGCACCAGGCCGAGCACACCGTGCTTGCTCGCCGTGTAGGCCGAGATGTAGGGCTCCCCGAGCTTCGCCGCGACCGACGCGACCACCACGATGCGGCCGTGGCCGGCCTGCTTCATCGCCGGGATCGTGCGGCGCAGCAGGCGGAAGGGCGCCGTCAGGTTGAGGTCGAGCATCTGCTGCCACTGCTCGTCGGTGGTCTTCTCGACGGAGGCTGAGACGCCGGCACCCGCGTTGGCCACCACCACCTCGGGAGCCGCCCACTCCTGCTCGAGGCGGTCCACGAGCTGGTCGGCGGCCGAGGGCTCGACCAGGTCGGCCGGCAGCACCAGGGTCGGTCCGGGACACGAGGCAGCCACCTCCTCGAGCTGCTCGACGCTGCGCGAGGTGAGCGCCACGGCATACCCCTGCTCGCTGAGGGCGACGGCCACTCCCCGGCCGATGCCGCGCCCGGCCCCGGTGACCAGTGCGACGGGCTGATTCTCTCGTCCAGACACGCTGTGACCTTGCCACCGTCCGTGACGACCGTCAAGATGACGACATATCGCCAACCCACCTGAGGAGCCGTTTCCGTGATCAAGCCCGAGGACTTCACCGACATCACCTATGAGGTGGAGGAGCCGGACGCCGTAGCAGTGGTGACCATCAACCGCCCGGAGCGATACAACTCCTTCCGCGGCCGCACGGTCGACGAGCTGATCGCCGCGCTGAAACACGCCTGGGCCGACCGGCGCGTCGCCTCGATCATCCTGACCGGTGCCGGTGACAAGGCGTTCTGCGCCGGCGGTGACGTCAAGGAGCGTGCCGAGACCGGCAGCTACGGCGAGACCGAGTGGGGCACCTTCGAGATCCAGCGGCTGCATCAGGTGATGCGGGACATCCCCAAGCCGGTCATCGCCGCCGTCAACGGCGTCGCCGTGGGTGGCGGGCACGTGCTGCACGTGCTGTGTGACCTGTCGGTCGCGAGCGAGACGGCCCGGTTCGGGCAGAGCGGGCCGCGCGTGGGCAGCTTCGATGCCGGCTTCGGCTCGGCATACCTCGCACGGGTGGTCGGCGAGAAGCGGGCGCGACAGATCTGGTTCCTGCTGGACCTGTATGACGCGCAGACGGCGGAGCGGTGGGGTCTGGTCAACGACGTGGTCGCCCCCGAGACGCTGATGGACAAGGCCCACGAGTACGCCCGCAAGATCGCGTCCTACTCCCCCACCGCGCTGCGCTTCCTCAAGCACAGCTTCAACGCCGACACCGACCACCTCCAGGGCCTGGGCAACGTGGCCTTTGCGGGGCTCGACCTGTTCGTCGAGTCCGAGGAGGCCAAGGAGGGTGCGGCCGCCTTCGCCGAGAAGCGGGACCCGGACTTCGGGCCCTATCGCTGAGCCGCGGACCTGGCGAGGAGCAGCGGCCTGCCACGGAGTCCTTCCCTCACGGGCGCATGGCCCTGCTCCTGTTGAAAGGTGGGCACAGGTGTGCGACGTTCGGGGGTGTCAGGTCGGCCAGCCGGTCGATCTTCCTCACCCAAGGAGTCAGCAATGGGATTCATGGACAAGATCACCGGTGCCAGCGAGGAGCACAAGGACAAGGTCGCTGACATCATCGACGACCACGCCGAGAAGATCGAGCAGGGTGTGGACCGCACCGGCGACTTCGTGGACGAGAAGACCGGTGGCAAGTACGCCGACCACATCGACCAGGGCGCGGACCGGCTCAAGGACGGCCTGGATGGTCTGGACGGCAAGGACGACGACTTCGGTCCGGGTCCCGCTCAGGCCAACCCCACCGAGGCAGACCCCACCGCCACCGACGCTGACACCACGGGGACCGGCAGCGACCCCATGGTCCCGGACGCAGGCCCGGACTCCACCCCGCGCTGAGCGACCCTCGCGGGTCCCCCGACCGCAGCACGGAGCCCCCGGAGGTCATCCCACGGGGGCTCCGTCGTGCCTGGGTCAGGTTCCGGGCAGCTCGGGCAGCGCGCCGTCGACCTCGAACGCCGACACCATGTCGATCCGTCGCTGGTGCCGGTCGGCGCCGCTGAACTGGGTCGCGATGAACGTGCGGACCATGTCCTTCGCCTCGTCGACGCTGTTCATCCGTGCGCCGATCGAGATGACCTGGGCGTCGTTGTGCTCGCGCGCCAGCTGGGCCAGCTCCGTGTTGTAGCACAGGGCTGCGCGGATGCCGGTCACCTTGTTGGCCGCCATCTGCTCACCGTTGCCCGAGCCTCCGAGCACGATGCCCAGCGACCCCTCGTCGTCCGCCACACCCTCGGCGGCACGCAGGACGAAGACCGGGTAGTCGTCCAGCTCGTCATAGCCCGTGGGTCCGTGGTCCACCACCTCGTGGCCCTCCTCGCCCAGCCAGCGGACCAGCTCGCGCTGCAGGTCGTATGCCGCGTGGTCGCCTCCGATGTGGATCCGCACCTGGCCGCTCCTCAACTGAAGTCCGGGCTGGCGTCCCGGGTCCGCTTGATCTCGTAGAAGCCGGGCGTCCCGGCCACCAGGACACAGCCGTCCCACAGCAGGCCGGCGGCGTCGCCCTTGGGCGCCGGCGTGACGACCGGCCCGAAGAACGAGACGCCGTTGACCGAGACGACCGGCGTGCCGACGTCGTCGCCGACCAGGTCGATCGCCCGTTGATGGCTGGCCCGCAGGTCGGCGTCCTGCTCGTCGCTGGCGGCATACTCCAGCAGCTCGGCCGGCAGACCCACCTCCTCCAGCGCCTCGGCGATCACTGTGGGCAGGTCGTCGGTTCCGCGGCCCTCGTTGTGGATGCGGCGGCCGAGCGCGTCATACAGCGCCTTGCGGGTGCTGCTCCCCTGGTCGTCACCGGGGTGCTCCTTGGCTGCCGCGATCACGACGCGGACCGGCCCCCAGGAGCGGTCCAGCATGGCGCGGTAGCCCTCGTCGAGGTGACGGCCCTCGTTGAGGACGGACAGGCTCATCACCGACCACGTGATGTCGACGGGACGGACCTGCTCCACCTCCATCAGCCACCGCGACGTCATCCACGCCCAGGGGCAGATCGGGTCGAACCACATCTCCGCGGATGTGCGTGTCTCGCTCACGTGGTTGCTCATGGCACCATCGTTGCACCACATCACGGCGCCGAGCGCGCCGACCCTACGCACCACCACAGGAGCACCTGCATGCCCGGCAAGAACCTCACGCGCGACGAGGCCGCTGCGCGGTCGGCGATCGTCTCCACCGACTCGTATGCCGTGTCGCTGGACCTCACGACCGGCCCGGAGACCTTCCGCACCGTCACGACGGTCGAGTTCGGCGCGCAGGACGGGGCGGAGACGTTCATCGACCTGATCGCGCCCTCCGTGCAGGCCATCACGCTGAACGGTGAGGCGCTGGACCCCGCGGAGCACTTCGCCGAGTCGCGCATCCGCCTGCCGCGCCTGCAGGCGCGCAACACCCTGACGGTCGACGCCACCGGTGCCTACATGAACACCGGCGAGGGTCTGCACCGCTTCGTCGACCCCGCCGACGGCGAGGTCTACCTCTACACGCAGTTCGAGGTGCCGGACTCGCGTCGTGTCTTCGCGGTCTTCGAGCAGCCCGACCAGAAGGCCACCTTCCAGTTCACCGTGACCGCACCCGCGCACTGGCAGGTCATCTCCAACCAGCCCACCCCCGAGCCGACGCCCGCCGGCGCCAAGCCGGGCGCCGGCCAGACCGCGACGGACGCCCCCGACGCACCCGCTGGGGACACGGCCACCTGGACCTTCGACGCCACACCCCGCATCTCGTCATACATCACGGCGCTCGTCGCCGGGCCCTATGACGTGGTGCGTGACGAGGTCGAGACGCGCGCCGGCACGATCCCGCTGGGCGTGTTCTGCCGCCGGTCGATGCGCAAGTACCTCGACGCGGAGAACGTCCTGGACGCCACCAAGCGCGGGTTCACCTTCTTCGAGGACGAGTTCGACCAGCCCTACCCGTTCGCCAAGTACGACCAGATCTTCACGCCGGAGTACAACATGGGCGCGATGGAGAACGCCGGCTGCGTGACGATCGTCGAGCAGTACATCTTCCGCGGCAAGGTGACCGAGTCGATCATCGAGCGGCGCGCACTGACGATCCTGCACGAGCTCGCCCACATGTGGTTCGGCGACCTCGTCACCATGCAGTGGTGGGACGACCTGTGGCTCAACGAGAGCTTCGCCGAGTGGGCCTCCACCACCTGCCAGGCGGAGGCGACGGAGTGGAAGGACGCGTGGACCACGTTCGCCACCGCGGAGAAGGGGTGGGCCTACCGGCAGGACCAGCTCTCCTCGACGCACCCGATCGCCGCCGACATGGTGGACCTGCAGGCCGTCGAGGTGAACTTCGACGGCATCACCTACGCCAAGGGTGCCTCGGTGCTCAAGCAGCTGGTGGCGTATGTCGGGCGCGAGCCCTTCCGGGACGGGTTGCGGGCGTACTTCGCCAAGCACGCGTGGGGCAACACGACCCTGTCCGACTTGCTGGCCGAGCTGGAGGCGACGTCCGGGCGTGACCTGCGCAGCTGGAGCAAGCTCTGGCTGGAGACCGCAGGCGTCAACACGCTGGCCCCCGCCCTGGAGGTCGAGGACGGTGTGATCACCGCCGCGGCGATCACCCAGACCGCGCCGGCGGAGTGGCCGACGCTGCGCCCGCACCGGCTCGCGGTGGGCTGCTACGACCTGCGCGACGGAGCGTTCGTGCGCACCGACCGCGTCGAGCTGGACGTCGACGGCGCCTCGACCGAGGTGCCCGAGCTGGTGGGCCGGCCCATGCCGGACCTGCTGCTGGTCAACGACGACGACCTGGCCTACGCCAAGATCCGGCTGGACGAGATGTCGCTGGCCATCGCCCTGGCCCAGCCGCGCGCGCTCGTCGACTCCCTCCCCCGCTCGCTCGTGCTCGCCGCGGCCTGGGACATGACCCGGGACGCCGAGATGGCCGCCACCGACTATGTCCGCTTGGGGCTGCAGGCGATCGCGTTCGAGACCGAGTCGACGCTGCTGCGGGTGCTGATCCAGCAGGTCACCACCGCGGCGCTGACCTACACCGCACCGGCACGGCGCGACGGGCTCCTCGACGAGGTCGAGGACGTGCTGCGGGAGGCGGCGTGGGCCGCGGAGGCCGGCTCAGACGCCCAGCTCCAGCTGGTCACCGCGTGGGCCTCGTTCGCACGTTCCGACGAGTCGGTCGCCGCGCTCCGTGGTCTGCTCTCGGGTGAGCAGTCGCTCGAGGGCCTGAAGGTCGACCAGGACATCCGCTGGACGCTGGTGACCGCACTGGCGACGGCCGGCGCCGCGGATGAGGACGAGATCGAGGCGGAGCGCACGCGGGACAACACCGCGACCGGTCGCGAGAAGGCCGCCCGGGCTCTCGCGGCACGCCCGACCGCCGAGGCGAAGGCGGCCGCGTGGCAGGCCGCGGTCGTCGAGGACGAGCTGCCCAACGCGGTGCTGGGCGCGACCGCGCTCGGCTTCGGCCGGGTGCACGACACCGACCTGCTGGTGCCCTACGTGGAGCGCTACCACGAGGCGATCGGCTCGGTGTGGGAGTCACGCACCCACCACATCGCCGAGGCGATCGCGGTGGGCTTCTATCCGATGGCGCTGGCCGACCAGCGACTGCTGGACGCGACCTCGGCGTGGCTGGACGCGAACCCGGACGCCCCGTCGGGCCTTCGCCGCACCGTGGCCGAGAACCGCGACACCGCGGTCCGCGCCCTCCGCGCCCAGGAGCGGGACGCCTAACCCCCAAAAATGTAGCGGTTTCGTACGCACACCCCGCCTTTTGGTAGGGGTTTCGTACGCACACCCCGCCTTTTGGTAGGGGTGTCGTACGCCTGTCATCGGTCGGCGTACGGCCGCGGCCAAACCGCCAGGCTCTCAACCCAGGAAGTAGTCAGTACACCCTGGAACGTTTCCCTGGGTCTACCGACCGTTCCCTGGGTCTACCGACCGTTCCCTGGGTTTATCGACCGTTTCCTGGGCAACGTGCTGGCACCGCCCAGAGCGCTCCAGAGCAGTCGACTACGCGAGCGCTCAGCTCTGCCGCGACACCGTCCGGGCGAGCCGCCGCGCGGAGCGCCACGTAAACAGCTCCTCCAGCAGCACGGGACGCCCTTCGGGGCCGGCGAGCGGGATGCGCCAGTTCGGATACTCCTCATCGGTGCCGGGCTGGTTGATGATCCGCGTGTCCTGAGCCAGGTCGCTGACCGAGACGCCGAGCAGCTTGGCGCGGCTGAAGCACAGGAACCGGTGCAGGGCCTCGACCTGCTCGGCGATGCCGGCGCCGTCGCGCAGCAGACCACGGCGCCGCAGGTCGTCGAGCACCTGCTCGCGGTCGGCCTCGTCCGCCGCCTTCTCCTCGTCGAGCGAGCGGTCGAGCAGACCGAGCGCGTGCCGCAGGGTGATGTGCGCACCCTGCAGGTACCCCGCGGTCGGCGGCAGGTCGTGGGTCGTCACCGTGGCCAGGCACAGCTCGCGGTAACGCTCCGGCGGCAGCAGGGCACCACCGTGGTCATAGTCCTTCTCGAACCACAGGATCGAGGTGCCCAGGATCCCCGACTCGCTCAGATAGTCGCGCACCCACGGCTCTACCGTGCCCAGGTCCTCGCCCACCACCACCGCTCCCGCTCGGTGCGCCTCGAGCATGAGGATGCCGACCATCGCCTCGTGGTCATAGCGCACATAGGTGCCGAACCGAGGTTCCAGACCTTCGGGGATCCACCACAGCCGGAACAGCCCGATCACGTGGTCCACCCGCAGGCCTCCGGCGTCGCGCAGCACCGCGCGCACCATGTCTCGGTATGGCGCGTAGCCCAGCTCGGCGAGCTTGTCCGGTCGCCATGGTGGCTGGGACCAGTCCTGGCCGAGCTGGTTGTACTGGTCGGCGGGCGCACCCACCGTCACCTTCCGCGCCAGCGCGTCACCCAGCGCCCAGGTGTCCGCACCGTGCGGGTGCACGCCGACCGCCAGGTCGTGCATGACGCCCAGCCGCATGCCGGTCTCGGTCACCTCGCGCTGCACGGCGGCGAGCTGCTCGGCCAGGATCCACTGCAGCCAGCACTGGAACTCGACCTCCTGGGCGCGCTTCTCGCGGAACTTGTCCACGGCGGGGCTGCGCGGGTCCTGCAGTTCCGTGGGCCAGTCGCGCCAGTCCGGGCCGTGGGTCCCGAAGAGCGCGGCCCACGTCGCGTAGTCGACCAGCCCCTCCCCCTCCCGCTCGCAGTAGGCGTTGAACGCGCGCTCGCGCCGCAGCGAACGGCCCTGACGGAACACCATCCGCAGCGCGGACTCCTTGGCTGCCCAGACGGCGTCCCGCTCCAGGAAGTCCAGGTCCAGGTAGCGCTGTGCGTCGTCCGCGTGCCACTCCACGAGCTGGCGCTCGGCGGCCGACAGGTAGGCCACCTCCGGCACGTCCTCGACCCGGATGTAGATCGGGTTGACGAACCGGCGGGTGGTGGGCAGGTAGGGCGAGGGCTCCATAGGGGCTGACGGTTCGGCCGCGTGCAGCGGGTTGACGAGCACGTAGTCGGCGCCCATGCCGGCAGCCCACGCGCCTAGGTCGGCGAGATCCGCCAGGTCGCCGATCCCCCACGACTGCGCTGACCGCATGGCATAGAGCTGGGTCATCACACCCCATGCCTGGCTGCCGTCCCGGCGGAGAAACTCCGGCAGCTCAAGACGAGCCGGCGCGACCACCAACGGCATGGTGTGGGTCTGTGCATCGCTCGCGTGGTGGCTCGTCGCCGCGTCGTCCGGCACGACCGCCACCTCGACCTGGTGCCAGCCCAGCGGCAGCGTGTCAGGCAGCAGCACCACGGACTCGCTGACCTTCACCCCGTCGATCTCCCGGTTGACCGCTCCCTTGTCGCGCGCCAGCTCGAGCACGCCGTCCTCCTCCAGGAGCACGCGAGCGGTGAACTCCGTCCCGCTCGGCAGATGCACCTCGAGGCGATGCGCCCGCCCGGCACGCACCACCGTCACCGGCGGCAGCACCCGGCGCCACTTCGCCTCGCGCAGGGCCGCGAGGCTGTCCGTGACCTGCTGCTCATCGGCGGCGGCCACGCCGAGGGCGTCGAGGACGACACGGATCGTGTTCTCCTCCACATCGCGGTGGTTGCCCTGCCAGTCCCAGAACTCGGTCGCCACACCGTGACCGTGCGCGAGCTCGGTCAGGGACTGGGGTAGGGCAGACGTCACGGTGGTGCCTCTCGATGGTGGCTGGGGATGGTCCTGCTCGGCCAGTCTGCCAGCCACGCACCGGCGCTGGGCCACAATGCGGAGTATGCCGTTCGACACCTGGTCCGAATTCGGCACCTGGCTCCTGGGCACCCCGGCGCTGGTGCTTCTCATCCTTGCGCTTGCCCTGATCGCCCGGTGGCTGGTGCACCGGGCCATCGGCGGGGTGGTCAACACCGCCGTACGGCGGGCCGAGGACCACCGCACCACCGGGGCGGAGCGCCTGTTCGGGGGCGATGACGAGCGTCGCCGGCAGCGGGCGCTGACGATGGGGTCACTGCTGCGCAGCGTGTCCACCTTCGTCATCGGGACCATCGCCATGCTGACCGTGATGTCGCTGGTGGGGCTGCCGCTGGGACCGCTGCTGGCCAGCGCAGGAGTGGGTGGGCTCGCACTGGGCTTTGGTGCGCAGTCCCTGGTCAAGGACTTCATCTCCGGGATCTTCATGATCATGGAGGACCAGTACGGCGTCGGCGACGTGATCGACACGGGAGAAGCCATCGGC
>DATGRS010000228.1:0-10581 GCA_035303365.1 Ornithinicoccus sp. | reverse complement strand
CTGGACAACTCGGCATGGTGGCAGTTCCCGATGGCGCTGGGCATCCTCGTGGCGTCCAAGGCCTACAACGTGACGCGGTCCGCGGCGACGCCCAGGTTGCTGCCCGCAGGGATGACCCTGGTCAAGGCCAACGGTCGGATGTCGCTGGCCGGGACGGCCGGCGCCACCCTGGCGGCACCGCTGGCCGTGGGCATGGGCTACTTCGGTCCTGACTGGGTGCTGCGGCTGGCCTTCGCCATCTTTGCGCTCGGCACGGTCCTCGCGATCCTGCTGCCACCAGCGGTCGACTCCACCAAGGGGGAGAGCGAGGTGCCGATCGGCGAGGTTGCCGGGCGGCGCAGCCGGTGGGTGCCGCCGGCCGTCGTCCACGCCCTTCGCGCCAACGTCGGCCTGCGGATGCTCTCGGGGTTCCTCACCATCTTCCTGGCGTTTCTGCTGCGCGAGTCACCGCCGGCGGGGTGGGCGGGCAGCAGCACGTTGCTGCTCCTGGGGATCGTCGTGGCGGCGGCCGGCCTGGGGTCGGCGATCGGCACGGTACTGGGATCCCTGCGCACGCTGGTGCCCCCGCGCGCGCTGGTCCGGATCGCGCTGATCGTTGACGTCGTCGCGGCGGTGGCCACTGCCATCAACTTCGGGATGGTGACGGTGATCATCCTGTCGCTGCTCGTCGGTCTGTGCCAGCAGCTGGGCAAGCTGGCGCTCGACGCGGTGATCCAGGAGACGGTCCCTGAGCACACCCGCACGTCGGTCTTCGGCAGGTCGGAGACCCTGATCCAGCTGGCCTGGGTGCTCGGTGGCAGCCTCGCCGTCCTGCTGCCTGCGGACGCGACGATCGGTATGACGGTGATCGCGGTGGTCCTCGTGGTGTGGCTGATCATCGTGCTGCTGAGCGGTAGGAGTCGGACGCCGCGAAGTGTCTGAGGGTCGGGCACAGCGACGCGTCTGAGGGTCGGGAAGGCACCGCGACGCGTCTGAGGAGTCGGACGCCGCTGGCCGGAGCACCGGATCGATCCGTCGCCGGCGATCCGCGGATGCGCCGACACGCCCTGTGGACGCCGTGCCAGAGTAGAACAAATGTGCTAATGTCGAAGGCAGATGGGAAGCACGTGCTGGAGTTGGGGGGCAAAGGTGGCAGGGGTGTCAGTCTTGGAGCGGCAGACCGATGAGTGGCTGCGCAACCCGCCGCCCCGGCCCAAGTTCGAGTGCCTCCCGCCGAGGTACGCGATGTCGATCATCCTGATGTCCGGTGCCGAGATCCGACTCCGCAGGGTCATTGCGGAGTTCGGGCTGGATGCGCGGACTGAGAAGGCGCTGGTCACCATAGTGCTGGCGTGCTCATCGGTACAGAGCCCGGACGAGGTGCTGGAGAAGCTGTGGAACGACCCGGAGTCCCAGTGGCAGCGTCCTAGGCAGGTGGGCTCGGACGGACCTGGGTACAAACCCCCGACGCCTTTGCATCGAGCTCAGGACTTGTTGCAGGCAGCGGTGACCCTCATGGTGTCGCAAGGCAGCCTCGAACGAGTCGTGGTTGATGCCAGCCGACAGCTCACGGCTGCGCACGGGCGTCTGCTGCTGGCCGACAAGGGCGCCGTCTCCCCGGACGAGCTGACGGAGACGCAGCGGGACAAGTGGCGCGCGCGTGCCAAGTCGCAGGCACGTCGTGAGCTGCAGGTAGCCAGCGGATGGGGCGCCGGCGAGATCGCCGACCTGGTCGCCGTGGCCAACACGCCTGCCGCGGTGTTGCGTCCGATCGACGATGCACTCGGGAGGGGTGAGGTCTCGTGGCGGCTCGTACGCCGCTTTCACCGCGCTTGCTCCAGCCTGGACCACGAGGACTCGGCAGCAATCGCCAACGGGCTCTTCGGGAGCGACCCTTCCAACGCCGTCACGGAGCGGCTTACGTCACTGGGCACCTTGACGGGCTATCCATGGCACCACAAGGAGTACTGCCGAGCGCTGGACCGGGAGGTCGCGAAGGTTACCCGCGAGGACGACGAAAGCGCTGCCCGGCACCGGGACTGGAAGCTGGCCAGCACTGACCTGTGGGCGAAGCTCGACGACGACGGCACGGGCACGCTTACCGTCCGGGCCACGGCTACCCAGGTCGTGGCCATCTCGGAGCGCATCGAGGCCGGGGCACGTCTGGCCCGGCACCACGGCGATGAGCGCCCGCTGAACCAGTTGCGAGCCACGCTCGCGGCGACCCTGCTGCTGCACGGGACCGTGGATCTGCCCGAGCTGCCAGACGATCCCGCCCTGGTCACCACGGAGCAGACGGAAGCCCTGGGCAAGGTCGTCAACGCACTGCCGACCGCCACTCTGAACGTCATCGTGCCGCTGACACTGCTCAACCCACGGGGCACCACTGCTGCCAATAGCGCTGGGAGCGCCAATGACGCAACGAGCGCGGTCAGCCCACCAACACAGGAAGCGCGGCCGCCGAACGCGACTCGTGAGCATGACCCGTTAGCCGAGTATCCCGACGAACCTCTCGGAGTGGCCGAGGTTGTCGGCAAGCATCCCTTGTTCCTCCCTGGCCCTGACGTGCGGGAGCTGGCGCTGACACCGGGGTCAACGATGTACCGATTGCTCACAGACCCGACCAGCGGGCGCTGCGTCGAACGCTCCACCACCGCCTATCGGTTCGACTCAGCAATGCGCAACCAGCTCCTCGCCGCGGACCTCACCTGTCGGTTCCCTGGCTGCCTGATCATCGGCGCCCACTGCCAGATCGACCACGTTCAGGAGCACGGCACCCCTGGCGGAGACACCCGCGAAGCCAACGGGGCGCTGCTGTCGGTTGTGCACCACGGTGACAAGACGGCGAAGGAGTGGGACGCGGTCATCAATGGCAACCGGGACATTACCTGGACCAGTCTGCTGGGACGCATCTACCGCACGAAGGCTCACGACTACATGCAGTACACCCGACAACTCCGCGCTGCGATCGAGCACGTCGAGAACACCCCCGAAGCAGACCGTGAGGCCGAGCTCGACCGTCTCATCTACCAGGCGATGTCCTACCGGCCGCCTGGTGCGCCGTTAGAAACCCTGGACGACCTACCTGACCCGGAGACTACCCACGCTTTGCATGGCTGGGACCTGGTCAGGCTCGCCCACACCGACGCAGACGGCCAAGCCGTGAATGCACCGCACCCAGACGCGACTCGTCGCGAGCGGGAGCAGCACCTGGACACGCGCACCTCCAGTGGTGCTCGCGCTGAGGGCGCGGGCCGTGACGACGAGCATCGTGGATCTGACTCTGATGAGGACGCGCCGCCTGAGGCCTCGCGACAGGACCCCCCGCGGCGGGGCGACCCGTGGCAGCCCAGCGATGACGACCAGCCACCCTTCTAGAGCGCAGCAGGGGGTGGGCGCCCAGCGGGGCGGTCTACCTCAGGGCGGCCAACCGTCAGCTGGTCGCGCTAACGGCCGCGGTCCTTGGCACCGAACATGATGTCGTCCCAGCTCGGCACGCCGGGGCGTCCGTCCTTGCGCCGCTTGGGTGTTGCAGCAGTCTCAGACGCTGCTGACTCCTCGGCAGCGTCCGGGCCACCAGCGGACTCGACCTGCGGGGCCGCGTCAGGATCGCCGGTCGCGGCGACATCGTCACTGCCGTCTGCCACCCGGTCGGACTCGTTCTCCGACCGGTGGTCATCGCCGTGGACGTCCTCAGCCTCCCCGACATCGTTCTCAAGGTCCTCGTCATCGTCCGCGAGGTCGTCTGCGAGGTCGTCCTCGAGGTCGTCGCCGCCCTCCTGGTAACCGACGTGGTGACCGAAGAACTCCGCCAGGGTGGCGTCCTGCGGCCTCGGGTCCACCTCGTAGTCGTCATCGAAGTCCAGCTCGACGTTGTAGCTGGCCGTCCCGTCCGCCGGATCGACGTCCGCGCCCTGGTCAAGGGACTCAGCATCAAGGGACTCGGCGGTGGCCGTGTCCGCGGCGGCAGCATCCGGCGAGGAGACCTCGGTCGTGTCCGAGTCCTCCGCCGCGGCGTCCGGTGCTCCGTGGGCCGCTGGCGGCAGGCCCATCGTGTCCGGGTCGTACGGCAGATCCTCCAACGGGAGGACCTGCTCCGGAGCGTCGGCCAGCCCGGGGATAGCGGCGGGATCCGCGCTGGGTGCGGGGGAGGGCTTCTTGCGGCGGCCGCGGGAGCGCCTGCGCTCCCGCATGCTGGTCACGAGGTCGGCCTCCTCGGCCGCACCCGGGCTCCCGAAGTACGCCTTGTTCGCGGC
This sequence comes from Ornithinicoccus sp., assembly GCA_035303365.1. Taxonomy (GTDB): domain Bacteria; phylum Actinomycetota; class Actinomycetes; order Actinomycetales; family Dermatophilaceae; genus Ornithinicoccus. Next base: position 6,346 of record DATGRS010000228.1, on the reverse strand, counting down.
ACTACCAGGCAGAGCCTGTTCGTCCTCGCTCAGCCAGCGAGCCTCGTCGTCCAGTGCCTCCACGGTCTTGTCCATGGGCTCGAACCGCCAGGCAGCGGCCCGTCGCCGCTGCCCTGCGACGAACGTCACGACGATGGTCCACGTGCCGCCCTCGGGGCGAGTGGCGTCCCAACCGGTGTTGTTCGCGTCGACACCACGTGCGGCCAACCGCTCATGGACCCTGGACTCGAGGGTGGGGATCTCTCCGTCCGGGCCGCGACCGCGCACGTGAGCGGCTCGAGCGCGCCCGGCGACATGCTCGCGCTCGGCCAGGATCGGACCCTCGAACCGAGCCACCCGTTCCGCGGGCCACCCGGTGATCTCCGCGACCTCGTCGGCGCTCTGGCCGGCACGAATCATCGCCTGCACGTCCCGCGGGCTCAGCTGAGTGGCGGGGGCATTGGCCGGAGCCGTGCGCGTGCGGAGCGCTGACCGGAGGCGCTCATCGATCGCAAGGAGCACCTCGGTGCCGTCCTCAGACGACAGGACCAGGTGCTGGCCGTCCTCATGGACGGCGATGAACCGCAGCTGTTCCATGCAGCCTCTCCTCGCGTGGGACCGTTCTCCGACTGTGCCACTCTTCAGGACGTCGCGTCATCAGGCCACGCCGCAGCGCGGACACCTCCTCGCCGCGACGCCTCGCCACCGCGAGAGCCGGGCCCGGCGGCGGGCACCTACATCCTGGAGGGTTACCTTAGGCGGACCATGGTGATCCCGGCCCACGACCTCCAGCTGGTGCTGGACATCCTCGGCGTCTTCGTCTTCGCACTCTCCGGCGGTCTTGTCGCGGTCCGGAAGGGTCTCGACCTCGTCGGTGTGGTGGTGCTCGCGTGGGTGGCCGGCCTGGGCGGCGGGATCATCAGAGACGTCCTCATCGGCGCCACACCACCGGTCGGCGTCAGTGACTGGCGGCTCCTCGCCCCGGTGGTCGTTGCCGGACTGCTGACCTTCGTCTGGTTCCGCCGACTGAGCCGCATGATGGGGTCGATGGGCCGCCGTCGGACGTTACTCAGCCGCGCGATCCGCACCCTGGATGCGTTCGGCCTCAGCTTCTTCGCGGTGAGCGGCTCCCTGAAGGCGCTCGACTACGACACCGGCGCCCTCGCCGCAGTGGTGATGGGCGTGGTCACAGCGACCGGAGGCGGCGCGCTGCGCGATGTGCTGGCCGGTCAGGTGCCCGAGGTGCTGCGACGTGAGCTGTATGCCGTACCCGCCCTGATCGGAGCCACTCTGGTGGTCGTGGCCGACCACTGGGGATATCTCAGCGCGGCAGTGATCTGGGGAGCCGTCGTGCTCGTCTTCACCATCCGTATGACGGCCGTCGCCCTCGACCTCAATGCCCCGACCGCACTGCGAACAACAGGAGACACCACGTGAGCAACCCCACCGCCGACCCCACAGACCCAGGCCAGGACCGGACCGAGCCCACCGGCACGGACGCAGGCAGCGTGCCGACCGGAGAGCCGGCATACCAGGCCGAGACCCTCGCCGAGCTGGAGAGGGGCCTCGCCGAGCAGCGAACGGGTGAGGCCGAGCCCTACGACGCGGTGGTGCTGGTCTCCTTCGGGGGGCCGGAGGCGCCCGAGGAGGTCATGCCGTTCCTGCGGCGGGTGACCCGCGGTCGGGGGATCCCGGACGAGCGACTGGAAGCGGTGGCGGAGCACTACATGGCCTTCGGCGGCCGCAGCCCGATCAACGACCAGAACCGCGCGCTCCTGGCGGCGCTCGGCGAGGAGTTCGAGCGCCGCGGCATCGCGACGCCGCTGCTGTGGGGCAACCGCAACTCCGAGCCGTTCCTCACCGACACGCTGCGCGGGGCGGCGGGCGAGGGCATGACGCGCTTCCTGGCGATCACCACCAGCGCCTACTCCTCCTACAGCTCGTGTCGTCAGTACCGCGAGGACATCGCCGAGTCGATCGGCGAGCTCACCGAGGAGGGCACGCCGATCCGCGTCGACAAGATCCGGCAGTACTGGAACCACCCCGGCTTCGCCACCACCAACTCCCGCCTGGTCACGGAGGCGGCCCGTCAGGTCCGCGACCGGACCGGCAAGGCACCGCACCTGGTCTTCGTGACCCACTCGATCCCCGACGCGATGGACGACACGTCCGGCCCGGGGGACGGTGACGGAAACCTCTACAGCACACAGCACCTGATGCTCACCCGCGCTATCACCGACGAGGCAAGCGCCACGCTGGGCGAGGAGCTGGTCGGCGAGCTGACCTACTGCTCGCGGTCCGGTCCGCCCACCCAGCCGTGGCTCGAGCCGGACGTCAACGACCGGCTGCGCGAGCTTGCGGCGGAGGGCGTGACGCACGCGGTGCTCGCGCCGATCGGGTTCGTCTCCGACCACATGGAGGTGGTCTTCGACCTCGACACCGAGGCGCAGGAGACGGCCCAGGAGGTGGGCATCGAGGTGCTGCGGGTGCCGACCGTCGGCGTCGATCCGCAGTTCGTCTCGGGGGTCGTCGACATGGTCATCGAGCGGGCAGCGGAAGCACGCGGGGAGTCCCCGGAGCGCCCGACGTGGCCCCCGTCCGAGCCGCGGCCGTCGGTGTGCGCACCGGGCTGCTGTCCCAACCTGAGGGTGGCCAAACCAGCGGCCTGCGGGAGCGACTGAACCCGCGCCGAGGGGGCCGGCGGCGCGCCGGTGCGGCCCCCGGTTCGACGGAACCACCTCCCATGCGGCACAATCCCCGCGACACACACGTGCAGAACGCGTCAGGACCGGCGGCGATGGAGCCGTTGGAGCCCAGGTTCCAGTGCCGGCAAAACAGTTGTCGTCACCGGGCACAAAACGGGGGCATCCGACGTTCACACGCAGACATATCGCAGATTGCGGGGTCACGCCGGGCCCTGCGTCACCAGCTCATGAGAGGAGGGACGTCCATGGCAACTGACTATGACGCACCTCGCAAGTCCGAGGACGACATCAGTGAAGACTCTCTGGAGGAGCTGAAGGCACGGCGGGCGGACAAGAGCTCCTCGAGCGTCGACGTCGACGAGACCGAGCACGCCGAGGGGTTCGAGCTACCGGGGGCCGACCTGTCAGGTGAGGAGCTGTCGGTGCGGGTGCTCCCACGCCAGGCGGACGAGTTCACCTGTTCACGGTGCTTCCTGGTGCACCACCGCAGCCAGCTCGCGAAGGAGGTCGGCGGCCAGCCGGTCTGCACCGAGTGCGCGGCCTGACCACCGACGCGGACAGGGTGCCCGCGCAATGCGGGTACCCTCGATCCACGTGACCATCCAACCTGTTCCGGTGCTCCTGCAGCGGCTTGACGACGCCCTGCCGGTCCCCGGTCGAGCTCACCCCGGCGACGCCGGCGTCGACCTCTACGCCCGCGAGGACGTGACTCTGGCGCCGGGTCATCGGGCGCTCGTGCCCACCGGCGTGGCCATCGCGCTGCCGGACGGGTACGCCGCGTTCACCCACCCCCGATCGGGCCTGGCCACGCGCCACGGGATCACGATCGTGAACGCACCGGGCACCATCGACGCGGGATACCGCGGCGAGATCATGGTCAACCTGCTCAACACCGACGCTGCCGAGTCGTTCACGGTGCGGCGGGGCGACCGCATCGCGCAGCTGATCGTGCAGGAGGTGTCGGTGGTGACCTTCACCGAGGTCGCCACGCTTCCGGGCAGCGCACGCGGCACCACCGGGCACGGTGCCTCCGGCGGCTTCGGTCAGCCCGCCCCCGCCGGCGCCACCACATTCATCACCAGCGAGAAGGACTGACTCCCCGTGGCTATCTTCGGACGCAGCAAGAAGGACCAATCCGACGAGCCGGACCACGAGGTCCGGGTCAAGCCGGAGGGCGAGCCGGGCGTCGACCGCGACTGGCAGCGGGAGTTCGATGGTCCCTTTGACGTCGAGGAGCGCACCGAGCTCAACGGGCGCCTCGACCTGGGCGCCCTGCGGGTGCCCGCCGTGCCGGGCATGGAGATGCGCCTGGACATCGAGAAGGAGTCCAACAAGATCATCGGCCTGACCTGCACGATCCAGGGCTCCAAGCTCCAGCTGCAGGCGTTCGCCGCCCCCCGGAGTGAGGGTCTCTGGGACGACATCCGACAGGGCCTGGTCGAGGGCATCAACAAGGCCGGAGGCTCCTCGCAGGTGGACCCCGACGGCGTGCTGGGCAAGGAGCTGCTGGCGCGTATGCCGGGACGTGACTCCGCTGGCCGCGTCGCCTTCGCGCCCAACCGGTTCATCGGTGTCGACGGCCCGCGGTGGTTCCTCCGCGCCGTCATCAACGGCCCCGCGGCCACCGAGACGAAGCAGCTCGAGGTGGTCCGCAAGTTCCTGCGCCAGGTCGTGGTGGACCGCGGCAGCGAGCCGCGCCCGCCGCGTGAGGTGCTGGCGCTGACCGCTCCCCAGGGGGTCATCGAAGAAGCCACCCGGCGACGTGCGGCGGCCCGCGCCGAAGCCGCGGCGAAGTCTGCCGGGACCTCTGCCGGGGCTGCGACGCCGCCCGCGGCTGCGCAGCCTCCGGCAGCGGGAGGTAGCCAGCCTCAGGACGCCTCCGAGCGCACCGACCGATGAGCCTTCGCAAGACGCTCGACAGCCTGGCCGCCGACCCCTCAGAGGTCGCGGCCGAGGAGCTGGCTCACGAGTGCGCCCGGCCGGGAAGCACCCGCATCGCTGACCTCGAGGTTCGCGACGTGGCGTCCGTCACCGGGACGGTGCACAGCATCGCCGTGCTACCCCTCGAGCAGGACCCCGAGCTACGTATCGAGCTCTACGACGGCACCGGCGTGCTGGACGTGATCTGGCTCGGTCGTCGTGAGATCGAGGGCATCCGCCCGGGTGCCTACCTGACGCTGAGCGGGCGCGTGACGCTTGTCGACGGCCGACGCACGATCTTCAACCCCGGTTACCAGATGTTGCCCGGTCATGGCTGACCCGCACCAGGCGGCCGACGTCCCGGAGCCGGAGCTCGAGGAGATCCACGAGGCCGAGGCGACGGTCGAGCAGGTCATCCGGCACCGGGTCTCGGACGTGCTGGGAGGCTGGTACGGGTCGCTCGAGACCGCGCTGCCCACCGTGGCCTTCGTGGTCGTCTGGCTGATGCGCGACGAGATCCGCCCGGCACTCTACGCCGCGGGCGGGGTCGCGCTGCTCCTGCTGGGGATCCGTCTGGCCATCGGCGGGTCGGTCCGGTTCGTGCTCACCTCGATCTTCGCGACGGCACTCGCAGCCTTCTTCGCCCTGCGCTCAGGGCGGGCGGAGGACGCCTTCCTGCCCGGCATACTCACCTCTGCGGCGTATGCCGTGGCGACGCTCGTCTCCATCGTCACCCGTTGGCCTGCCGTGGGCTTCATCGTCGCCGCCGGTGACCCGCACTACGTCGAGCACCCGACGCGCTGGCGCAAGGACAGCGCCCTGGTGAAGGTCTGTTCGCGACTCACCTGGGTGCTGGTCGCACTGTTTGTGATCCGGGTCGCGATCATGCTTCCCCTCTACCTCGCCGGCGAGGTGGCCTGGCTCGGGGTGGCCAAGATCGCGCTGGGCTGGCCGGCCTACCTGCTGGCCATCATCGTCATGGGGCTGATGCTGGCGGTGGGACGGACGCCGGTCAGCAACTCCGAGAACGCGCACGGAGTGCCCAGCACGCCTCGGGCGTCCAGCCGCAACCGCCGCGGAGGCAAGTAGTCAGGACCTGGATCCGGGCGCAGAGTGGCACCGGCACGTCACCGAGCGCACGCCTCTGGAAGCTGCCCGGATCGTCGCTCAGGTCGGGTCCAGGACCGCAACCAGCTCTAGGTGGTGGGTCATCGGGAAGGCGTCGAAGGCCCGCAGGTCGCGCAGCACATAGCCGTACTCCTGCAGGTAACCGACGTCGCGCGCCAGCGCCGCGGGGTCGCAGGCGACGTAGCCGACGGATCGGGGGTGCAGCCCGGCGATGTCCCGACACACCTGCCGACCGGCGCCGGTCCGGGGCGGATCCAGGACCACGAGGTCGATCTCGGTGCCCGAGCGGAGCAGACGCCGGACGGCACGGTCCACGCGGTCGCGCTGTACCTCTACCCAGGGCAGGTGCGCCAGGTTGTCGCGGGCGTTGTCGGTGGCCACCCGGTCGCCCTCGATGGCGGTCACCGACCCCTCCGGTCCCACACGCTGGGCCAGGGCCGCCGCGAAGAGGCCCACGCCGGCGTAGAGGTCCGCTGTGTGCTCACCCGCCTGCGGGCGCAGCCAGTCAAGCACCGTCGTGACGAACGTGCGGGCTGCCCCCGGATGCACCTGCCAGAATCCCCGTGCCGAGACCTCCAGCTCGAGCTCGAGGTCCTGGCCGGCATCGGCAGCGC
>DATGRS010000227.1:0-6708 GCA_035303365.1 Ornithinicoccus sp. | reverse complement strand
CTCGGCGTTCACCAGGGTGATCTGCGCGTCGCCGCGCAGTCGCCGGGCGAGCCGACCTGCTGCGATGGCGCCGGCATACCCGGCGCCGAGGATGACGATGCGGTGCTGCATGGTTCACTCAACTCCTCTGCGGGATGGGTTTGTCCCTCCTGAACAAGGCGCCCGCCCGATCCCTGACACCACCCGGATGTGAGATGGCTCACCACACCCTGGTCAGCGGCTCCCCGTGCTCCATCGCCGCCCACTGCCGGTTGGCCCGGGACAGCTTGTCCGGGTTGACCTGGGTCAGGACCGCTGAGATGCCGGCGGCGGTCCGGTCCAGGACCATGACCCCGACGACCTTCCCGGAGGAGACGGCGAGCACCGCCGGGCTGCCATTGGCTATCGAGCCGTAGAGGTACAGCTCGTCACCGACGAGTGCCTGTTTGGCGGGTGAGGGGTGGAAGAGCCCGCGCAGGAACTGCGCCACGGCGGATGCGCCGACGATGGGCTTGGCGCGCGCCGGGATCGTGCCGCCGCCGTCGCCGACGCCCATGGTGTCCTCCCGCAGGAGCTGGACGAGCGGCTCGATCTGCCCGCTGGTCGCGGCCGCCACGAACTCCTCGACGACCTCGCGTGCGGACTGGCGGTCTGCCTGTCGGGCAGGCAGTCGGTCGGCCTCCCCTGCGGACTCACGGACGACGTCCATGCGGGTCCTTCCCGCGTCGACCTGCTGCCGCGCGCGGTGCAGGATCTGCTGGCTGGCCGCCTCGCTCAGATCGAGCATCTCGGCGATCTCGGCGTGCGGGAGGTCGAACGCCTCGCGCAGGACGTAGACCGCGCGCTGCTGCGGCGTGAGCCGCTCCAGCAGCACCAGCACGGCCGTCGAGAGCGACTCCCGCTGCTCGGCCGTCTCGGCCGGCCCCAGCATCGGGTCGCCCTCGAGCAACGGCTCGGGCAGCCACTGCCCCACGTAGACCTCGCGCCTCGCCCGGGCCGACGTCAGGTGGTTGAGGCACAGGTTCGTCAGCACGCGCGTCAGCCAGGCGTGCGGCACGCGGACCTGCGACCGGTCCGCGCGCTGCCACCGCAGGAAGGTCTCCTGGACGAGGTCCTCGGCCTCGGTGGCCGATCCGAGCAGGCGGTAGGCCATCGCCTCGAGCCGGCCGCGGAAGCCCTCGAACAGGTCCAGCTCCTCGGGGTGCAGGGGGACGGTGCTCATCTCCTCGACGCTACGCCGTCACCCGGGCGACGTCACGGACTTATCCCAGCGCGGGCAGGTCCTCGCGAAGCTTGGCACCACCGCAGCGCACTCCGGCTGACGCCGGGCGTGCACCCAGACCGGAGACGTCAGCCGAGGACGCGCGTCGCCCCAGGCCACGGGCGCGCCACTTAGTGAGCGGCCCGACGTCTCCGGTTTGGCTGCACAGGGCCGACGGGACAGCTGATGGCCTCGCGCCCCTTCAGCGGTCGCCCAGCTTCTCCCTGGTCGCCCACAGCCCGGCGGACGGCGTCGAGATGTAGAAGACCCGCTCGCCGTCGGGCATCTCGTTCCAGCCGTCCTTCATGACGGCGGGGTCATAACGTGCGAGCGCCTCAGCCAACGGCAGGTAGTCGTAGCCGACCGACTCGATCTCCTCGCGGGTTAGCCCGCCGGGTGCGTACGTGATCGTGAAGCGTCCCTCGGACGATCCGTGCACCAGGTGCGCCGTGCCGTGGGGGATGTCCTGCATGTCCTCCTGCGTGGCATAGAGCTCCAGCACCTCCGCCTGGCTCAGGTAGCCGTACCTGCGGATCAGGGCGTCGACCTCCGGCTGCTCCCCGAATCGCTCCACGCCCGGCGCGATCACCACCAGCTCGCCGCCGTCGGCGATCGCCATGCGGGTCCGGTAGACCGCCTTGTTGGCCACCCAGGTCGCCCGGAACTCGTCGGCCTGCATCACGGCGACGATCTTGTCCACAGGCTCGTCGAACGCGGTGATGTTCTGTGCCTTGCTCGCCCGTGCGGCGTCGAGGTAGGTCTCGAGGTCGTCGCCGACATACACCCCGGTGTGCACCAGCTGGCCGTCGTCGGCGTAGTCCATGACGACCTGGAAGTAGACGTCCTTGAGGTGACCCAGGAAGCGCTCCTCCGCATAGTTGAAGCAGTGCCGCACCGGCGTGATCAGGTTGCCGAGGTTGTTCTCGATGCCGTAGACGGCGGAGGCCATGTGTGAGGCGCCGAGCAGCCGCTTGCCGCCGAGCCCGATGAAGTAGTTCTTGTTGTGGTTGGCGAAGCCGAGCACCTCGTGCGGCACGACGTGGCCGATGTTGATGATCAGGTCCCACTCCTCGGTCACCGTCATCGTGTTGAGGTCGATGGGGATCTCCCACTCGGCGGCCCCGCCGGTCTGCTCGCGCAGGAACTCCGCTGGGACCGTGCCGACGTGGGTGACGCCGCCCTTCCAGTCGTGGACGTGGATCCGCTCCTCGGGGATCGAGCCGAACATCCAGCGGTTGTCCTCGGGCGTGTGCGGGACGTGCTGGCCCAGCGTGGGGATGACGTGCACGTCGGCGCCCTGGTCGGCGAGCAGGTGGTAGAAGTGCTCGGTGATCCAGCCGACGCCGGCGTGCGCCCGGGTGATGTCGGGCGGGAGGAGCAGGACCCGGCCGTATGACGTGATGCCCAGTCGTTCCCTGGCCTCGCCCAGGGTCCTCTCGACCAGTCCCTCGATCGTCGGCCGGTCGATGGGCTTGGCCTCGTGGCTGAACCAGGTCATTGCGTCAACCTAGCCCTGGGGTCCGCAGGATTCCAGGGGACCGCGCGACAACCAGTCGACCGCTTCGTCGACCAGCTCCTCCAGCGGTCTGGCGAGGTCGAGCTCCAGCCCGAGCTCGTCGTCCTGCAGCCGCTCGAGGACCTCGAACTGGCTGTGGAGAAGGCTGGGTGGCATGAAGTGGTCCCGGGCCTGCATGCGCTCCTCGATCAGGGCCGCCGGCCCGTGGAGGTGGATGAACTCCACCTCCACCTCGGTAGCCAGCAGCTGGCGATAGCCCCGCGTCAGTGCCGAGCAGGCCAGCACGGTGGACCTGCCCTCCCGCTGCTGCTGCGCCATCCAGCTCGCCAGCTCGAGCAGCCAGGGTCTGCGGTCGGCGTCGGTCAGCGGGATCCCTGCCCGCATCTTGTCGATGTTGGACGCCGGGTGGAAAGCGTCGGCGTCGGCGAAGGTCCAGCCGATCCGTTCGCTCACAAGGGAGGCGACCGTGCTCTTGCCGGAGCCGGACACACCCATCACGACCGCATGGCGGGTCATGCCTGGGCCAGCCGCTCGAACTCGCCCACCTGGCCGGCTACCTGGGCGACCAGGTCGTCGCCAGGGTCGTCGACACCCATCCAGCCGAGCACCGTCCTGATGGCCTCGGGTGTCTCCGCGTCAGCCAGGCCGGTCACGCGTTGTTCCTGGGCGTCAGTGAGGGGTGCTCCGTGCCCGTGCAGGTGCGCGATCCAGGCGGCCACCGGTCGGGTGGCGCCGGTCGGCAGACGGCCCGCGGCGACCTCGGCCGCGAGCGCGGGGCCGAAGCGGATCGGCACCTTCTGGGACCCGTCGGCGGCGATCTGCGCCAGCAGGTGACGGATCCGTGGGTTGGCGAACCGCTCGACCAGCGCGGCGCGGTAGTCGTCGACGTGGTCCACCTCCAGGTGGGCCACGGCGACGTCCCACCACTCCTCGACCCACCCCCGCACGGTCTCGTCGGCGATGGCCTCGGCGACGGTCTCGTGCCCCAGGATCGACGCGCCGTAGGCCATGAGCGAGTGCGATCCGTTGAGCAGCCAGAGCTTGCGCTGCTCGTGCCTGCTGACGTCGTCCACGAACTGCGCGCCGGGCCACTCCGGCCGGCCTCGCGGGAACTCGCCGGACAGCACCCACTCGGCGAACGGCTCGGTCACCACCACCTGGCTGTCGAACACCTGAAGGAGCTCGCCGACCGTCTCGCGGTCCTCGTCGGTGGCCCGGGGGGTGATCCGGTCGACCATGGTGGTGACGACGCTGACGTTGTCCTCGATCCAGTCCAGCAGCGTGGGGTCGACCTCGCCGACCAGGTCACGCACGACGCGCGCGACCATGCCGCCGTTGTCCGGCACGTTGTCGCAGGGCACCAGGGCGACCGGGCCGGCATCCGCCGCCCGACGGGCGAGGAGTCCTGCCACGATCCGGCCGGGGGCCGTGACGGCGACGCCGCGCTGCGGGTCGGCCCGCAGGTGAGAGATGTCCTGCAGGACGTCCGTGTCGGTCAGGTCGAGCCCGCCCGTGGTGTTGCGGCGGTAGCCCGCCTCGGTGACGGTGCTGGTGACCAGAGCGAGGTCGGGCGAGGCGAAGTAGCCACGCAGCGCTGCCAGGTCGTCACCCGGGTGCACCGCACTCAGCGAGCTGATGATCTCGGGTCTGTCTCCGTCGGGCTCCCGGACCAGGAGCGTGTAGAGGCTCTCCTGCGCGGACAGCTGCTCGGCGATGTCCGGCGAACGTCCGGTGAAGGCGGCGTACCCCCAGTCAGCGGCGTCGGCGGAGTGTTCCGTGAACCAGGCCTGGTGGGCCCGGAAGAAGTTGCCGATGCCGAGGTGGACCATGCGCACCGGCGCCTCCGGCCGACCGTGCTGCTGGCGGGTCAGTCGGCCCGTCCCGTCACCGTGGCCGCCCTGTCCCGTCGGGACGACAGTGCCTCGTGATCCACCGGCGGTGCTGTCGGTCATGGTGTCCTCTCAGAGCTTGAACGCCGCGGTCGGGATCGAGGTCACCAGGTCCGTCGCGACCCGGTGCGCGTCGTCCTCCCGCATCCGGTGGTCGGCCACCAGGCCGGCCAGGTAGCGGCAGTCGAGGCGGCGCGACATGTCGTGCCGCGCCGGGATCGAGCAGAACGCGCGGGTGTCGTCGATGAAGCCCGACGTGCGGTAGAAGCCGATGGTGTCAGTCACCGCGGCCCGGTAACGGCCGATCGCCTCCGGCGCGTCGAGGAACCACCACGGCGCCCCGGCATACACGCTGGGGTAGAAGCCGGCCATCGGGGCGATCTCGCGGCTGAACACCGTCTCATCCAGGGTGAAGAGCACCAGCTGGAACCCGTCCGCCGTGCCGAACCGGTTCAGCAGCTCGCGCAAGCCCCGGGTGTACTCCATCTGGACCGGGATGTCGTGACCGGTGTCCGCGCCGAACGCGTCGGCGGTCGGCTGGTGGTGGTTGCGGAACGAGCCGGGGTGCAGGGTCATCACCAGGCCGTCCTCGGTCGCCATCCGCGCCATCTCGACGAGCATGTGGCGGCGCAGCGCGGTGGTCTCCGACTCGGACGCGGTGCCGGTGAGGGCGGCGGAGTAGATGCGGGCCGCCTCCGACTCCTGCAGGGTCAGCGTCATCACGTCGAGGTGGCTGTGGTCGCTGGACACGGCGCCGTGCTCGACGAAGTAGCGGCGGCGAGCTTCGAGAGCACGTAGGTAGCCGGCATACGCCCCTGTGTCCTCGCCCGAGACCTCGGCGAGCCGGGCGGCCAGCTCCGCGAAGTCGGACCGGCCGGGCTCGAGGTACTTGTCCGGGCGGAAGGTCGGCAGGACCCGCCGGGTGAACGCGCCGTCGGCGGCGAGTGCGGCGTGGTGGGACAGGTCGTCGCACGGGTCGTCGGTGGTGGCCATCACGGCGATGTCGAAGGTGTCCATGAGCTGGCGCGGCCGGAAGTCCTCCCCCGCGATCACCTCCGCGATCCGGTCGTAGCTCGCGTCAGCCGTCTCCTCGGACAGCGTCTCCGTCACCCCGAAGATCCCGACCAGCTCGTCCTCCAACCAGTAGCGGACCGGCGTGCCGAGGAAGAGGTGCCAGTGCCGGCACAGGTGCGCCCAGGCGCGGCGTGCACCGGCCTCGTCCAGCTCGGTGCCGCCGACGCCCAGCTCGGCCAGCGGCACACCGGCGGCGTGCAGCATCCGGTAGATGTAGTGGTCCGGCGACAGCAGCAGCGAGGTCGGGTCGCGGAACGGGGTGTTCTCGGCGAGCCACTCCGGGGGGACGTGGCCGTGGGGGCTGATGATCGGGAGCTCCCGCACCGACTCATAGAGCCGCCGCGCGATGTCGCGGGTCGCCGGGTCCGCCGGGAGCAGGCGGTCGGGGTGCAGCGGGTCGGTGGTTCCCATGCTGCCATCCAACCCGTTCCGGCCAACTTGTTCTAGGGCAGTCCGCCGCGCCGCCGGGCCGGTTCACCGACACCACGTTCCTGTTGTGAAGTCCTGGCGAGTTGGGGAGGCTAGGGGTGCGAGCGCACCCCCGACCTCACAGGAGGAGACATGGTCGAGCCGACAGCGCAGGTCGGGGTCATCGGTCTGGCCGTGATGGGCAGCAACCTGGCCCGCAACTTCGCCTCCCGCGGCCACACGGTCGCCGTCTACAACCGCACGGTCGCCAAGACCGAGGTGTTCCACACCGAGTTCGGCGCCGAGGGGACCTTCGTGGCCACCCCGACGCTCGACGAGTTCGTCGCCGCGCTGGAGCGGCCGCGCAAGGTCATCATCATGGTCCGCGCCGGCGCGGGGACGGACGCGGTGATCGAGCAGCTGGTGCCGCTGCTCGAGCGGGGCGACATCGTGGTGGACGGCGGCAACGCCCACTACGAGGACACCCGCCGCCGCGAGGCCGCGCTGCGCGAGGTCGGTCTGCACTTCGTCGGCGCGGGCATCTCCGGCGGTGAGGAGGGCGCGCTGAAGGGGCCGAGCAT
>DATGRS010000226.1:0-18809 GCA_035303365.1 Ornithinicoccus sp. | reverse complement strand
CCGCCGGCGACCATGTAGGCGTCACCGATGGTCTTGATCTTCTCCAGACCCTCGGCGTCGGCGCGGTCGTCAAAGGCGGTGAAGATGCGGTTCAGGAGTGCGACCAGGTCCTCCGGCGACAGAACGAGCGCGTGCTCCGTGAAGCCCACCAGGTCGCCGAACAGCACACTGACGCTCTCGTGACGCTCGGCGATGACTCCCGCCCCGTGCTTCAGGCGGGCGGCGATCGCTTGGGGAAGGACGTTCAGCAGCAAGCCCTCGGATCGCTCCTGCTCGATCTGGAGTGCGTGGTGCGCCCGCGCCCGCTGCTCCACGAAGTAGGCCAGCATCACGTAGGCGCTCACCGTGACACCCGTGATGTTGAGCACGAAGAACAAGTTCACGATGCCTGCCGGCAGATCCGCCGCGTCCCGCGCGAGTATCGGGTCGAACGCGGCGAGCAGGGCCACCCCGCCCAGGTACACGGCGAGCCACACGAGGGCATGCCGCACGCCGACGAGGGCAAGCGCCGCCAGCGGCACGAACAGGCCCCACAGGACCATGCCGCTGGAGGCGACAAAGCCTCCGAGCGAGGCCTGGAGGAGTGCCGGCAGCACCAGCATCGTGAGCAGCTGGGTGGTGCGGAAGATGTCGAAGCGTCGGGTCCGCGTGAGCACCAGCAGACCGATGACGGTCACCACCTGGTACAGCGCCGGGATCGCCGCGGACCGGGGATAGCCGAAGGCCAGGTAGGTGCTCACCCAGATGAGCGAGAGCAGCGCGATGACCACGGACCCGAGGATGAGGGTGCCGGCGCGCAGCCGCTCATCAAGCGAGTCGCCCCGACGGGCACCCAGTTCGGACAGGCGCACGACGAGCTCGACGCCCCGGGACCTCCAGCCCTGGACGGAGTCAGCGTCGCCGAGGTAGTGCGGACCAGCCACGGCTGAGAATACCGCCGGTCTATCCTCCGGCCATGGAACGACTTCCTGACCATGCCGACGACCTCACCGCCGCCACGCGCGCCGTGGCCCTGGGGCGGCCACCCCGCGACAGTGGTGCCGCGGTCGTCGAGCCCGTGACGCTCACGTCGACCTACCTCGCCGGCGGTGCGGTCAACTACGGCCGCTCCGGCAATCCCACGTGGTCGGCGCTCGAAGAGGTGATCGGTGGCCTGGAGGGCGGCGAGGCCCTGACCTTCGCCTCCGGGCTCGCGGCGATCGAGGCGACCCTCTCCCTGGTGCCCCCGGGCGGCCGGGTCGTCGCGCCGGGTCACGCTTACAACGGCACCATGGCGCAGCTGCGCGAGCTGCAGACCTCTGGCCGTATCGAGCTGGCGACGGTGGATATCTCTGACACCGCGTCCGTCCTCAACGCCCTCGAGGGCACGGACCTGCTCTACATCGAGTCGCCGACCAACCCCATGATGGAGGTGGCCGACATCCCGGTGCTGGCCAGGGAGGCCGGGGCACGCGGCATACTCACCGCAGTTGACAACACCTTCGCCACCCCGCTGCTGCAGACGCCCCTGGCCGACGGCGTGGACGTGGTGGTGCACTCCGCGACCAAGTACCTCTCCGGCCACTCCGACGTGCTGATGGGTGCCGTGGTGACGCCGGCGACCGAGCGTGGGCGGGGGCTCCGGCAACGGATCCTGAAGCGGCGCACGCTGGGTGGGGCGATCCCCGGGCCGATGGAGGCGTGGCTCGTCCTGCGCGGCATCCGCACGCTGGCCGTGCGGCTAGAGCGTGCGTCGGCGAACGCCGTCGAGCTGGTCAGCCGGCTCGAGGGGCACGAGGCCGTCACCAGGGTCCGCTACCCGGGTCTCGGGGCGATGGTCGCGATCGAGGTCCGTGGTGGCGCGGACGGGGCGGACCGGGTGTGCGCCGCCACCGGCCTGTGGACACACTCGACCAGCCTCGGCGGCGTGGAGTCCCAGCTCGAGCGACGCCGCGCCCAGCCGCTGGAGGTGGAGACCGTGCCGCCCGAGCTCATCCGGCTCTCGGTCGGCATTGAGGACGTCGACGACCTCTGGCGGGACCTGGCCCAGGCGCTCGACGAGGCCTGAGCAAAACGGCGGCCAACAGCAGACGCGCCGCGGTCCACGAAGGAGTGGACCGAGCCGTGCTCACTTGCTAGCAACCTAGTTTGCCGTTACGTTCAACCCATGCCAGACGACAAGGCTCAGTTCAACGTCTACCTGCCCAAGGACCTCATCCGTGAGATCAAGCACCGCGGGGTGGACGAGGGCATCAGCATGTCGGCACTGATCGAGAAGATCGTCCGCGCCTACCTGGAGGAGAAGTCATGATCTGCGCACGCCCGATCCGTTTCACCGCCGACCTGGCGGCCCATCGGCGCTACCTGGACGCGCTCGGAGCCACCCGCGTCACGACCGCGCCCGGCTGGGAGGTCTTCGCCCTAGGCTCGGGCCGCTTGGCGCTGCACGCGGCGAGCGAGCAGCAGCCGTCCGGCGACACGGTCCTGGCGTGGGAGGTCCCGGACCTCGATGCCTGGGCGGAGCAGGCCCGGGCCGCCGGTGTGCCCTTCGAGATCGGTATGACGGACCACGGCATCGCGGCCACGGTCACCGCCCCGGACGGCACGACCTTTACCGTCGATCCTGCGGCGGAGCCCGAGCAGCCGGCGCCGGTGGACTCTGCGTTCGCCGTGCTACCCATCTGGTACACCAGCGCGGATGACGTGGACGCGGCGAGAACGGTGGTGGCGGGTCTCGGGGCGGTGCAGCGGGTCACGGCGGACAGCGACGTCTGGACCGACTTCAGCTGCCCCGGAGGCGGGCTGGCAGCGGTTCACGCCACCGACGGGGAGCGAGGTGTGGAGCTCGCCTTCGAGTTCGACGGTGACGTCGAGACGCTCATCCCGCGGCTCAGGGCCGCCGGGACCGAGCCGCTCCTGATCGACGAGACCTACAGCCGGACGCTGCAGCTGCCGGACCCCGACCGGCCGGGGAGCATGCTGTGGATCAACGAGAAGCAGCACGATCTCTACGGCTACCGCTCCGCGGAGTCCACCGCCTGACCGCTCGGCCGCGGCTCGACCACATCAGGGTCGGGCGGCCGCCTCCGCGGCGGCCGGGCTCGCTCGATCCGGCTTGTCGGAGAGGAACGCGTTGAGCCATCGGGCTCCCGGGTCGGCGTCGACCAGGATCGTCTTGACCAGCAAGGTGGCGGGCAGGGCCAGGAGGGCCCCCAGCGGGCCGAGCACCCACGCCCACACCAGCAACGACAGGAACGAGACCGTGGCGGTGACCCCGACGGCCTCGCCGGTGAACTTGGGCTGGATCAGGCTCTGCACGACGAAGTTGAGAACTGAGTAGGCGACGATGACCAGCAGCGCACTGGTCGGCCCGTTGGCGAGCAGCGCCATCAGGGCCGGGGGGACCAGGCCGATCACGAAGCCGATATTGGGGATGTAGTTCGTGACGAAGGAGAACACGCCCCACACCAGGGCCAGCGGAACGCCGAGCCACACCAGCGCGATCACGTCCAGCACCGCGACGATGAGGCCGAAGATCGTGCTCACCACCCAGTAGCGCCGCACGCCCTTGGCGAAGGCGCCCAGCGACGCAGCGAAGTGCGGGTGTGCGGCGCGCACCATCGCCATGCGCTGACCGACGGTGAGCGCGTCGAACAGCAGGAAGAGAGTGACGATCACGGTCGAGGTGAGCAGCCCGAGTATCCCCGTGACGTTGCTCAGCAGGTCACCGAGCGTGCTGATGACCGTGCCCGGGTTCAGTGCGCTGCGCAGCTGCTCGATGACGCTGGCCTCCTGCACGCCGAACCGCTCCAGCAGCGCGGTGCCCCGGTCGTAGAGGTCCTCGAAGGCATCGCGGTACTTCGGGAGCTCGGCGATCAGCTTGGCCACGGCCCACACCACGGCACCGATGAAGGCGACCAGGAAGGTATAGACCGCCAGGGCGGCGACGACGGCGGACAGCAGCGGTGGCACCCCCTTGCGGATCAGCCACCCCATCAGTGGGGAGACGGCCAGCACCAGGTTGAGCCCGAGGAAGACCGGACCGATGAAGGAGTGGAACTGGCGGATGCCCAGGAGCACCACCAGCGCGAGGGTGAGGACGAGCAGGACCACCACCCCGCGCGGCAGACCCGTTCGGCGGGCGGCCGGATCAGCCACCTCCACCTGCGCCGTCCCCGCCCCAGCCTCAGTCGTCACCTGGTCTGCGCCGGACCCTGCCCGGCGGTCCCGACGCAGCCCCCGGGGCATCCACGACATGCCGTCAGCCCACCGAGCCGATGACGACGTCCCACTCCCGGACCTCGACCGACTCGATGAGCCCCTGCTGGGCGAACGGGTCCTCGCGCAGTAGCTCACGGACCTGCTCGACGGACTCACCCCTGAAGAGGAGCACCGCCTCGGCCGGCCCGTCCCGGAGCGGGCCGGTGGCGATGGCGACGCCCTCCTCGGCGAGCCCGCTGAGGAAGGCCCGGTGGTCGGCACGGTGCTCGTCCCGGCCCGCCGTGTCGTCGGAGTAGCGGTAGCGCACGAGGAAGTAGCTCATGCGGTCAGTATGCCGTCGCCCGGTTCGCCGGCGCGGTTAGCGTGGCGGCCGGTTCAGCCCTGGTCGCTCTTCGCACCGTGGCCACCTCAGCCCTTCGTGATGTAGGTCCCGCGCTCGCCGTTGACCAGAGCCTCCGCCTCGGCGAGGTTGCCGATGGCGCCGGCCACGTTGGGGCCGCCCGACTCGACGAACTGGCACACCGCCTCAACCTTCGGCCCCATCGACCCTGCGGGCAGCTGGAGCGTCCGCAGGAAGGACGGCGTCGTGTGGGTGATCGGCCGCTCGTGCGCAGTGCCGAACCCCTCCATCACGTGCTCCACGTCCGTGAGCACCAGCAGCCGGTCGGCGTGTAGCCGTCGGGCGATCAGCGCCGCTGACAGGTCCTTGTCGATGACCGCCTCGACCCCGCGCAGGTCCCCGCCGTCGGTCCGGACGACCGGCACCCCGCCGCCGCCGGCACACACCACGATGATCGACTCCCCGAGCAGGTGGTCGATGAGCTTGGTCTCGATGATCTCCCGGGGCTTCGGCGAGGCCACGACGCGGCGCCACCGGTCGCCGTCGGCCTTCACCTGCCACCCGTATCGCTGCGCCAGCTCCTTGGCCTGGGCCTCGTCATACACCTCGCCGACGAACTTCGTGGGGTTCTGGAACCCGGGGTCGTCCTCGCTGACGAGCGTCTGGTTGATGATCGAGGCGAGCTGCCGGTAGGGGCGCTCGTTGCCCATGGCCTGCAGAATCCAGTAGCCGATGAGCCCCTGCGTCATGGCCCCCAGCGCGTCGAACGGGTAGGACTTGGTGAGCCGTGGGTCGGCGGCCGACTCCATCGCCAGGATGCCGACCTGCGGACCGTTGCCGTGCGTGATGACGACCTCGTGGTCGTCGGTGAGCGGTGCGAGCTGGCGGGCGGCGAGCCGGATGTTCTCGACCTGTGCCTCGGCATCCGGCACCTGTCCGCGCTGCAGGAGGGCGTTGCCGCCGAGGGCCACCACGATCCGCATCCAGACTCCTTATCGCCGGTCCGGCCCGGCGCGACGCCGCAACCACCCTGAGGGTATGCCGTGGGGCCAGCGAGCAGCGACATCTTTGGCCCGGTGGCACGATGGGTCGATGCGCGCGTTCTTTGCCGTGCTTCCCCCAGCGGAGGTCCTCGACGACCTGGCGGCCTATCTGGAGCCGCGCCGGGACGCCGACACCGACCGCGTCTGGCGGTGGACCCGCACGCAGCACCTGCACCTGACCCTCGCGTTCCTGGGCGACCTACCGGACTGGCGCGAGGAGGAGCTGATCGCTGCTGCCACCCAGTGGGCCGGCCGGCAACGTCCGGTGACGATGCGGTGGGGTGGGGCGGGGGCCTTCCCGGACCCGGGCGCCGCGAAGGTCATGTGGATCGGGGTGACCGAGGAGGACGTGGGGCGCGAGCTCACCGCGTGGGCCCGGGCGCTGCGAGACCTGGCCAGCCACGCTGGCGCCGACGTCGACGGACAGCGGTTCACCCCGCACGTCACCGTGGCGCGCTCGGCGCGCCGGGTGCGCGCCGGCCGGTGGGTGCAGTCCCTCGACGCCTACGAGTCGCCGGAGTTCACCGTCGAGGACGTCGCGCTCGTCGAGTCGCACCTCGGCGAGGGCCCGGGCCGCTCGCCGCGCTACGAGGTCCGGGAGACCTTCCGGCTCGGCGCGGGCTAGCCGTCCTCGCCCTCCGCGCCCGGCACCATCGGCTGGGTGGAGACGCCGAGGTCTGGCCCGCAGGTCCGCTCCTCCTCCTCGGGCTCGCTGATCCGGTTCCCGTTGATCACGGTGACGTTGTCGTACTGCGGCCGGCCCGACACCAGGTTGCGGTAGGTGTAGCGGGTCAGGGACTGGACCGAGCAGTCGGTGCCGATCGCCAGGATGTCGAACGCGTAGGGCTGGCCCATGAGCTCTCCCGCGGTCTCCTCGTCCTCGCCCTCGGTGCTCGGCACCTGGAAGTGATTGACCAGACCGCCGCCGGTGAACGTGCCGACCTGGATGCGGTTGCCGTCCAGCAGCGGGGCGTGCATGTGGCCGTTGATCTTCAGTCCGCCGGTCTCGAGCGGGGCGAGGGCGTAGGGCTGGTGGCTGATGAGGATGTCCGGCAGCGGCCAGCCCTCGGCCGCGGCGGCATACCGCTCGGCAGCGGCCCGCTGCTGGGCCCCGAAGTCCTCGTTGACCTCGCCGAAGTAGCGCCAGTCGTTGAGCCCGGTGATCCGCACCCCCGAGACGTTCGCCTCGACATACTCCCCGGCAGTGGGTTCCAGCAGGATGACGTTGGGGATCTGCTCCAGGCGCCGCAGGACCGACTCGTCCTGGGCGTGCACCGCGTCGTGGTTGCCCCGGACGAAGATGTAGGGCACGCCGATCCCCTCGATCGCCGTGTACATCCCCGCGAGCTCCCCTTCCTGGACCCGCCCGAAGTTCAGCATGTCGCCGGTGTCGATGACCGCGGTGATCTGCTCGTCCTCCACGATCTGCTGGATCAGCGGGTAGTAGTTCATCCCGTGGATGTCGGAGACCAGCAGGAACCGGGCGCCCGGGTCACGCGCCGTCTCGTCCGGCACGAACTCGCTCTGCAGTGCGTCGGAGAGCGCGAGGAGGTTCTGCACGTAGGGGGTAGCGCGCTGCGCCTGCCCCTGGATGTCGGTCAGCATGCCGCTGTTGGTCCGCACCGTGCCGAGCAGGCTGGTCGCCTCGTAGGCCGCGAAGTTGCTGGTGCGGTAGGTGGTGACCGCTGCCAGTGTCGGCAGCGCCACCGCGAGAGCCGTCGCCGTGCCGATCACCTTCAACGAGCGGCGCCGCGGCTTGTGGGAGCGGCCAACCAGCCACAGCCCCACGATCCCGACGTTGGTCAGCACCACCCCGCCGATGAACTTCAGCGCCAGCTCCCTCAGGCCGCTCTCCATGGCGCCCCGCAGCTCACCCTCCTCGGGCGTCAGGTCGGACACGTCGACCCGGCCGCGGGTGAAGAGGTCGGTGATCTCCTCCTTGACCTGCACGCGCGCCTCGATGCCGGGGGCCGGCAGCAGGCCGGCGAAGTGCAGGTCGATGTCCCCGAACACCGTCGGGGCGTGCACCGTGTTGGCCTCGAACAGCGACGGCGTGACGCGGACCGAGGCTCGGAAGTTGTCGGTCTCGGTGGTGATGGGCCACAGGCTCGTGGTGGCCACACCGCCCACGTAGCCGATGACGGCGAGGGCAACCACGGTGAGGCCCACCCGCAGCCGGCGCGGCCACGGGGAGGGCTGGTCGGAAGGGCGCGGCTCGGGGCCGCGCGGCAGGGACTCTTCCGCTTCAGTCATCGCGTCTGGAATCTTAGGGGCCACGGATGGGAGAGCCGGCCCCTCCGGCGTGAGGAAGGAACCGACCGTGGTCCAGCAGAAGTCAGCCGACGTCATCGTGGTTGGGGCCGGGCTTGCCGGCCTGGTCGCCGCGGCCGAGCTGGTCGAGGCGGGACGCTCCGTGATCCTGGTCGACCAGGAGTCCGCCGACCACCTCGGCGGTCAGGCCTGGTGGTCCTTCGGTGGGCTCTTCCTGGTCGACAGCCCCGAGCAGCGGCGGATGGGGATCCACGACAGCGTCGACCTGGCCTGGCGCGACTGGACGGGGACGGCCGGCTTCGACCGGCTGGCGGATGAGGACAGCTGGGCGGTGCGCTGGGCGCAGGCGTATGTCGAGTGGGCGGCCGGCGAGAAGCGCACCTGGCTGCACGAGCGCGGCGTCCGGTTCTTCCCCGTGGTCGGGTGGGCGGAGCGTGGTGACGGCACGGCCGACGGCCACGGCAACGGCGTGCCGCGCTTCCACATCACGTGGGGCACCGGCCCCGGGCTCGTCGCCCCCTTCGAGGCGGTATGCCGTCAGGCGGCGGCTGAGGGACGGCTCACGCTGGCCGGTCGGCACAAGGTGACCGAGCTGGTCACCACTGACGGTGCAGTGACCGGCGTTCGGGGCGACGTGCTGGCCACGGACGGCGCCGCCCGGGGGGTGCGCAGCACCCGCAGCGTGGTCGACCAGTTCGACTACTCCGCCCAGGCTGTCGTGGTCACCTCCGGCGGGATCGGCCACAACCTCGCCATGGTGCGGGAGTTCTGGCCCGCCCGACTGGGCGCTCCGCCAGCGGTCCAGAACATGGTGGCCGGTGTGCCGGCATACGTCGACGGGTCGATGCTGCCCCTGGTCGAGGGGGCCGGCGTGCGCCTGGTGAACCGCGACCGGATGTGGCACTACGTCGAGGGCATCGAGAACCACTCACCGGTGTGGGACCGGCACGGCATCCGGATCCTGCCGGGGCCGTCGTCGCTGTGGCTCGACGCCGAGGGCAACCGGCTGCCCGCGCCACTCTATCCAGGGTTCGACACGCTCGGCACCCTCGCTCACCTGCGGCGGGGCGGCCACGACTACTCGTGGTTCATCCTCACCCAGAGCATCATCGAGAAGGAGTTCGCCCTCTCTGGCTCGGAGCAGAACCCCGACCTGACCGGCAAGAGCATTGCCCAGGTGCTCGGCCGGGTCCGGGCGGGTGCGCCGGGACCGGTGCAGCGGTTCATCGACGACGGGGTCGACTTCGTCAGCGCCGACACGATCGAGGAGCTGGTCGACGCCATGAACGCGATGACCGGCGACCAGCTGCTGGAGGCGAGCCGGGTCCGCGCGATGGTCGAGGCACGTGACGCCGAGCTGGACAACGAGTTCGGTAAGGACGCCCAGCTGGCGCTGGTCCGTGCGGCGCGGCGCTACCGCGGGGACAAGCTCATCCGCACCGCGTCGCCGCACCGGTTCCTCGACGTCGAGCACGGGCCGCTGCACGCGGTGCGGCTGCGGATCCTGACGCGCAAGACCCTCGGCGGGGTGCAGACCGACCTGGGGTCGCGAGCGCTCGGGCTGGATGGTGCCGCCGTCCCCGGGCTGTATGCCGCGGGCGAGGTCGCCGGGTTCGGTGGCGGTGGGATGCACGGCTACCGGTCGCTGGAGGGCACCTTCCTGGGTGGCTGCCTGTTCAGCGGTCGCGCCGCGGGGAGGACGGTGCACGCCGACCTCGGCTAGCGAGCGAAAGTCTGCACGGCCCCGACGCGGCGCCTACGGTGGATGGATGGAGCGACTGAGCAGGCACGCTAGGTCCCTCCGCGCCGGAGCGCCCGGCTCGTGGGGTGCTCGGATGCCGTCGCGGGAGCGGGTCGGTGTGGTTGGCTGAGCGCATGCGTCGTTGGTGGGTGGGCCTCGTGGTCGCGGGGCTGGCCGTCACCTCCTGCTCGGGTGATGACGGCGACACGGTCGAGATCACCACCACCGACAGTGCGGGCCGGACCACCGTGGTGACCCAGGAGGTCACCGAGTCGCCGACCGAGACGAGCACCGGGGACGCCGCACCCACGACCGCGACGCTGGTCGCGACCGTGCTGGAGCTGCCGGACGGCTCGAGCCTCGCCTTCGACATGCCGGACACCTGGAGGGTAGAGCCGCTGCCCGACGCGGTGCGCGAGGACCCACCGATCGCCGATGCGGTGCCGCCACGGCAGTGGTGCCTGGTGCCGGCGGAGGCGCCGCCCGCGATCGACGGCTGCACGGGGGTCCTCGTCGCCGCCGGACCGGACTGGCTGCCGGGACCGGCCGGGACGGCATACACCCCCCGTCAGGTGGACGGCTGGCGCTCCGGCGCCGCCCCGCTGGCCTGCCCGTTCGGTGAGGACGGCCAGCCGGCGGACGCCGCGATGGCCACCATCACGCCGGACGAGGCGGGCGCGACCGCGGATCCGACACCGGACGACGCCGAGGTAGACCTGCTGGTCACTGCGGCTGAGGGTCTGCCGCTGACCAGCGTGCAGACCGAGGTGAACGGCCGCCAGCTGACCTATGAGACCTGGCGCGCGTCGTGCAGCCTGTCCGAGGGGGTCGTCATCAACCCCCAGGTCTGGCACGACTCGTCCCTTGGTGTGCTGGTCAAGGACTACTTCGGCATGCCGGAGACCCCGGCCATGGTCGAGTCGCTGAGAGCGGCCTGATGGACCTCCAGACGATGCGGCGCAAGGCCGCGACGGCAGCGCTTGTCGCCTTCCGGATGATCCCCGGCCCGCTGAAGCGTGCCCTGGTGCGCGCGGGCACCCCCAGCTTCACGGTGGGGGCCGTGTGTCTCATCGAGCACGACGGTGAGGTGCTCCTGCTGTGGCAACCGCACCGGAGTGGATGGAGCCTGCCGGGGGGACTGCTCGGGCGTGGTGAGGAGCCGGCCGAGGCGGTGACCCGCGAGGTGGCCGAGGAGGTGGGACTCACCATCGAGCCCGGCGACATCTTCGCGGTCGGCGTCCACGCGGAGACACAACAGCTCGATGTGATCTTCCGGGTGCGGGTGGCTGAACGGCCCGAGCTGTCGCTGGCGACGGAGGCACGGAAGGCGCAGTGGTGGCGGTTGGACGAGCTGGACGAGGCCGACCGGGAGACGCGGCGGATCCTGGAGATCGTGCACCACATCGACAACGAGCCCTCGCCGGGCCGGGTCGTCAAGGACGCCGGATGAGGGCGCTGCACCTGGGCGGCCGCAGGGCGCTCGTGGCGGCAGGCGGCGCCCTCGGGGTGCTGCTCGCCGCCTGCTCGGCGGCTCCTCCGGACACCGACGCAGTCGTCGACGCCGACCGGACCATGGCGACTGCCACCCCGGGACCTATCGGAGACGCCGAGGGCGAGACGGCCACCGGGGAGCCCGTGCCCGGCGACACCGAGGTGACGAGCGAGGCGCCGGAGGTGATCGAGCTGCCCCGCGGCGGCACCGAGATCTTCCCCGACTTCCGGTTGTTCGGATATGCCGGCCTGCCCGGGTCGCCCGGGATGGGCCGACTCGGCATCGGCGACCTGGACGAGAAGGTCGACGAGCTGGAGGAGCGCGGCGAGGAGTATGCCGGCGGGCGGCCGATCCTGCCGGTCCTGGAGCTCATCGCGACCGTGGTGCATCCCACGCCCGGACCGGACGGCATGTTCCGCACCTACATCCCGGAGTCGGTCATCCAGGACCACCTCGACGCCGCGCGCCGTCACGACGGGATCCTTCTGCTCAACATCCAGCCGGGGATGGCCGACTTCATCGACGAGGTGCAGCACTACGAGAAGTGGCTGGTGGAACCGGATGTCGGTGTCGCGCTCGACCCCGAGTGGGCCGTGTCGGAGGGCCAGATCCCTGGCCGCGTCTACGGGAGCACGACTGGTGCAGAGCTGAGCGAGGTCGCGGAGTATCTCTCGGGCCTGGCGACCGAGCACACGCTGCCCGAGAAGGTCATGGTCTATCACCAGGTGCATCCCGGCGTGGTCCGCGACGAGCTCGAGATGGAGCAGTTCCCGGGCGTCGTGGTGATCAAGTCCGTCGACGGCATCGGAGCGCCTTCGGACAAGATCAAGACCTACAACCTCGTCAACAAGACCAAGCCGGACTTCGTCGTCCCGGGCTTCAAGCTGTTCTACGAGGAGGACGCCGTCCTCGGGCCGATCATGACCGGTGACGAGGTATTGGCCCTGGAGCCGCAGCCGGAGTACATCCTGTTTGAGTGAGCGGAGTCCTGCGACTGGCGATTTTGAGACACGTGAGGCAGATCGGTCCCTTCAGCGCCAGACGTCAGGCGGCATGTGAGTGCGTGGACATCGCTCGCTCTGTTCAGACGTCCTGCTGCAGGATTCGTGCGGGGTGCTCGTGCAGCCGGTCTGCGTCTTCAGCCCCCTTACCACTGAGCGCGATCTCCTGATTGTCGTGACTCCACCCTTCAGTGGAGAGTGTGGCCGAGCGGGTCCCGACGTCGATGTACACCCAGTAATCGATGCAAGGCGCGGGCCATTGCTCACCGTAGGACTCGACGATCCCGCTATCCGGGTAGCGCTCGGCGAACCGTAGCGGGTCGGCCTCCCAGAGCATGTCGTCGACCACCCCGGTAACCGGCTGCGCCGGGGAAGATCGGGAGAACCCGGCGTCCGTCGCGTAGAAGAGCGTGTCCAGTCGCCGGCAGACGATCGCTGACCACTCTGGCTCGAAGCCGACGTTCGGGCGGCTCCAGGCGCCCGAACGCAGCATCCAGGGGCAGCATTGCTGCGGGCGGCACGTTGGGAAGGGGGCGGGGTGGGGTGGTGGGGTGGGGTGGCGCGTCGGATGGTGGATCGGCAGGTCGGGTGGCGGGGTGAGGTCAGGGTCGGGCGGGACTCGACCCGGCCGGCTCGGCAGCGAGGGCGTCGTCGAGGAAGGCGTCGATGGCCTGCTCCCACGCCTCAGGCTGCTCGAGGTTCGGGTAGTGGCCCGACCCGGGAATCCACACGACGCCGCGGCCGTCCTGGACCGACTCGACGGCGCGGGCCGTCATCCGGTGGTGGTCGCCGAAGTCCAGCTCGCCGACGATGCCCAGGACCGGGACGGCGATCTCGCCGAGCCGATCCCACGATCCTGCGACGTGATCCGGCGGCACGATGCCCGGCCTGATGTGCATGCGCACGAAGTCCTCGTGCATCCCCGCCACCTTCGCCCGGACCGCCGGGTCGACGTCGTGCAACGTCCGGTCCGGGCCGGCGACCCACTCCAGGGTCGCGCGCAGCCAGGCCGCGACGTCCTGCCGGGCGATCGCCTCGTTCTGCCGGGCGAGCAGCTCCAGTGCCTCGGCGTCCTCGAAGACCGGCTCGTTGGTCCCGGCCCCGCTGATGACCAGCGCCCGGACCAGCTCGGGGTGCTCCAGCGCCGTGTCGACCGCCGTGCCGGCGCCCATGCTGGTCCCGACGAGCACTGCCGGCCCGCCGACCTCGCGGACCAGCGCGGCGAGGTCGTCGCAGTGCCGGAACGGCGCCATCGCGGTCGAGGACTGCCCGTGGGTCCGGGCGTCCGGGGCGACGACGGAGGTCCGCTGCGCCAGGTGGGCGATCTCGCGTTCGTACATCCGGTGGTCGACGTAACCCGCGTGCAGCAGCACCACCGGCGGTGCACCCACTCCGGCGGCGGCATACGCGATGTGTCCCCCGGGGACCTCGATGCGGTTCATCAGGCTTGTCCTTCCTGCGGTGGGTTCTGGACGGTCTCCCCGAGCCGGCGGACGAGGTGGTCCAGCACGCGCACGCAGGCCCGCACGTCCTCCTGGTCCAGGTCGGCCGCGATCCGCTCGAGCGTGGACAGCTCGTCGGCGTGCAACTGCTCGTATGCCGTGCGCCCGCGTTCGGTGAGCACGATCAGGTGGGAGCGCCGGTGCTCGGGGTTGGGCCGGCTCTCCGCGTAGCCGAGGCGCTTGGCCTCGTCGACCAGGGACTGCACCCCCTGTCGGGTGACCCACAGCCACCGGGCGATCGCCGGCACCGTCTGCGGGCCGACGTCGTACAGGCGCTCCAGCACGGCACGCATCGGCATGGAGATGTCGGTGCCGGCGAGAGCGGCGCTCACCGCGCGTGCCGACAGCTCGTGCACGGGACGGATGCGCCGGAGGACGTCGTAGAGGTGCTCTCCCGTGTTCATGACAACTACCTTGTCATAAGTGACAAGGTAGTTGTCAAATGAGATCGTCGGCTCAGCTCCTGGCGCGGCGCAGTGCCCGCCACCCGAGGACGACGACTCCGGCACCGGCGGCCAGCGCCGGCCCGGCCGCGACGAACGGGTCCATCCAGTGGTGGTTCTTGTCCACCCGGCCCGTCCGTGCGGCCAGCCCGTGGTGCTGGATCTCGGTCTTCAGGCCGGTCGGGAGCACCGTCGGCACCCTGCCCGACAGCGCCTCCCCGATGCGGCTCTCGACGACGTCGACCCGATCGGCGGCGATCAGCATCAGCCAGTGGGCGGCCCGGCCCTCGCTGTACCTGAAGGAGGCCCGTCGGATCACGCCGGACAGTCCCTTCGGCGGCAGCGTCGAGCCGAAGACCGGGGTGAGCCGCTCGTGCTCGATCGAGCGCTCGCGCGGCACCCGCTCCGGCTGCTGCTCCGGCAGCTCCCAGCGGGTACCGGTCGCGCCGGGGTCGAAGCGCTCGCGCGGGACCGAGGGCCGGTCCTTGGGGTCCAGGTCGGCACCCCAGCCGGGGATCCGGGCCTGCAGCTCCTCGCGGGAGGGGGCGCGGCTGGGCTTGTCGGCGGTGTACGGCACGGTCGCCTCCTCAGTCCTCGCCCACCACGACGAGGGGCTTGATGCAGTCGTCGAGCTTGGCGGAGAACAGGTGGTAGCCCTCGGCGATGTCCTCCAGCGGGATCCGGTGGGTGACGATGTCGGCCGGTTGGAGGTAGCCGCTGCGGATGTGCTCGAAGAGCCGGGGCCACTGGCGCTTGACCGGGCACTGGTTCATCTGCAGGGTCAGCCCCTTGTTCATCGCGTCGCCGAACTTCACCGCGCTGAACATCGGCCCGTAGGCGCCGACCACCGAGACGGTGCCACCCTTGCGCACGCCGTCGATCGCCCAGTTCAGCGCGATCGGCGAGCCGCCCTGCAGCTTGAGCTTGGCAGAGGTGACGTGCATGAGCAGGCTGCCGTCGGCCTCCGCGCCCACCGCGTCGATGGCGACGTCCGCGCCCAGTCCGTCGGTGGTCTTCTTCAGCTCCACGACGATGTCGTCGTACTCACCGAAGTTCCGGGTCTCGGCGTAGGCGAACTCCCGCGCCTTCTCCAGCCGGTAGTCCAGGTGGTCCACCACGATGACCCGGCCGGCGCCCATCAGCCAGGCCGAGCGCGCGGCATACAGGCCCACCGGCCCGGCCCCGAAGACCACCACGGTGTCGCCCTCGACGATGTCTCCGAGCTGGGCGCCGAAGTAGCCGGTGGGGAGGGCGTCGGTGAGCATGACGGCGTCCTCGTCGCTCATCCACTCCGGTATGACGCTCGGCCCGACGTCCGCGAACGGCACCCGGACCAGCTCGGCCTGGCCGCCGTCGTAGCCGCCGCAGGTGTGCGAGTAGCCGTAGATGCCGCCGACCGCGGTCGCGCTGGGGTTGACGTTGTGGCAGTTGGAGTAGAGCCCGCGGGCGCAGAAGTAGCAGGACCCGCAGAACACGTTGAAGGGCACCATGACCCGGTCGCCGACCTTGAGGTTCTGCACCGACGGGCCGACCTCGTGGACGACCCCGATGAACTCGTGCCCGAAGGTCGTGCCCACCCGGGTGTCCGGCATCATCCCGTGGTAGAGGTGCAGGTCGGAGCCGCAGATCGCGCCGAGCTGGACCCGCACGATCGCGTCGTTGGGGTGCTCGATGGTGGGCTCGGCCTTCTCCTCGACGCGGACCCGGTACGGACCCCGGTAGACCATCGCTCGCATGCGGGACCCCTTCGTGACGGGACTGGCTGGGTCCCGTTCACGATGGCACGTCGGGCCGCCTCTCGCTCGCCGAACGAGGGTGTGGCAGGTTCGGGGCATGGCGCGTGTGAACCGCACGGGAGCGGACGGCATACCGGCCTCCGGGGTCGGGCGCTGGACCCAGTCGGTGATCTACCTCAGCCGTCGGGCTGTTGGCGGGTCTCCTATGGCTGATCGGCGCAGCCATGGTGACACGCCAGATCTGGGAGCCGACGCCACTCAAGACCGCGCTGGTCGTGACTGCGCCTGCTGTGCTCATCGTCTTCGTAGTCCGTGATGTACTCCAGCGCCGCGGTGGACGTAAAGGCGTTGGAGGAAGCAGCCCACATCCCGATGTCAGCGAGTAACCGACGCTAGGCCTTTGATGGACGCGTCTCCGCCCACTCAAGAGTCACACGGCTGGCAAGCTTCACGTACGGGTCGCGGCATGGTCGGACGGTACGCGTTCACAGCGGCAAAGTCGGACGAGCGCAGCCGTCCTCCACGCGGCATGGTCGGACGCCACGACGGCAGGACAGGACGTCTGCTGCTCCGGGTGCGTCACGGTTTGGCAACAGTGGGGACAGCGCGCTTGTGGGCGCTCTCACGGTTCTGGGAACGTTCATAGTTACCCGAGCGAAGGAGGACTGGTATGGGCCCGCGCAGCACCGCGGGGTTGACTGCCGGGATCCTCGCCGCCGCCCTGCTCACGGCCAGTTGCGCTGCAGACCCCAACCCGAACTCAGTTCCCAGGGTCTGTGGCCCCGATCCCACCCCACAGCCAGCAGAGATCGGCGACAGCCAGTCGATCGCACGGTGGATCACGAATGACTCCGGGACGGAAGACCCGTTCAATCTCTACATCGACGTGGCTAACCTTCAAGACGTAGCCACGGATCTTCACGTCGAGGTGGACGGCCAAACTGTTCTTGCGATCCGCGTCCCCGGGGGGGCCGAAGACTGCCCGGTCACCCCGGTTTACCGCTACGGGCTCGCGGTGCCCGCAGGTGACGCCTCTGTAGTGACTACGGCTGACAGCGGTCACCACGACGACATGACTGTGGAGGTGGCCGACTCTCCGACTTGGATCGTCGTCCAGTTGCAGCCTGACTTCGCTCTCGAACTGGAGCAAATCGACCACGCACCGGGTTGGGACTAGATTCGCCGAGTGCCACGCATGAAGAACCGGTTACTGTCGAGGTGCGCCGCGCTCGAGGCGCCTAACGGGCGCGTCCGCCCGGCGGCATGTCCGTGCTTCGCCAGCGGTGCCGTGTACCCCGATACGTTGGGCAGGTGACTCGGGAGTTGTGGAACGACGGGGCCGCTCACTTCGATGACGAGCCGGACCACGGACTGGCCGACCGGGGAGTGCGGGCGGCGTGGCGCGACCTGCTCCTCGATGTGCTTCCGTCGGCGCCGGCTCGGGTCGCTGATCTGGGGTGTGGCACCGGCACTCTCACTCGGTTGCTCACCGATGAGGGGTACAGCGTGGATGGGCTCGACTTCGCGCCGGAGATGATTCGCCGTGCCCGGGCCAAGGTTCCCGAGGCTGATTTCGTGGTGGGGGATGCGGCCGACCCTGCCCTCGAGCCCAACAGCTACGACGTCGTGTTGAGCCGACACGTCCTCTGGGCGATGCCCAGCCCGTCTCAGGCGTTCGCGCGATGGGTTGATCTGCTTGGCCCGCGTGGGATCGTGGTTCTGGTCGAGGGCAACTGGTCCACCGGTGCAGGTTTGACTGCCACTGAGTGTGAGCGCATTGTGCGCACAGCTCGTCACGACGTCAGGGTGCGACCCCTTGCCGAGCCCATCTACTGGGGCAAAGCAATCGAAGATGAGCGGTACCTCATCGTCAGCTCTCGCTGAACGAAAGGTGCGACCCAGGTCGGCACTCTGCCACCGTCGCGGACCGCGGCATGGTCGGACGGTACGCGTTCACAGCGGCAGATGAGTGTGTCTCTCGTTGAGTCCCACGCTCCGGACCGACGGCGCAAGGGGCGGCGCCGGACGAACTCTTCTGCTTACTCTGGTTCTCCTCACGGAGAACGTCGGCGGAGAGGAGCAGCAGCCTTGTGGAAGGTAAACTTCATGGCGGGTACCGGAGTGAGGCGCGCAGGGTCGGATCGACGGTAGTCCGCTCGGCGCCACCGCCCTACGCCGTGGCGCTATTGGAGTTCCTCAACAGGTCGAACTGGCCCCATGCCCCTAAGGTCCTGGCAGTCAACGAGGGCGTCGCGACGCTGTCGTTCGTCGAGGGAGACGCCGCCATCACCGACGACGCTAAGGAGGCCGCGTCCGCCGATACGCCTTTGCTTGAGCTAGCGGCGATTGTGCGACAACTGCACGACCTCACGGAAGGTACGGCGCTTGCGGACGGTGAGCAGGTCGCTTGTCACAACGACCTAGATCCGCGAAACACCATCTACCGCACTGATGCTGACGGGGCGATCTACCCCGTTGCTTTGATCGACTGGGATCTGGCTGGCGCCGGACAACCTGTGCACGACCTTGCCCATATCTGCTGGACTCACACCCGCTTGGGTCCTAAGGCAGAGGTCGACGAGGTCTCGCACCGCATCGACGTGATCCTGCGCGGCTACCGGTGGACAGGTACCAGGGACGAGGTCGTGGACACGATGCTCTGGTGGCAGGACCGGTGCTGGCGCGGGATCCACGCGGAGGCCAGCGCGGGGGATCCCGCGATGGTCCGAGCACGACAGGACCGGGTCGTGGAGGCGGTCAGAGCACAATTCGACTGGACACGAGAGCACCTGGCAGCGCGGTGACTCCGCAACGTCCTCATTCGGATCCGGTCTGTTATGACCGTCCCGGGGAGGTGCGCCTCGGCCAACACAACGCGCGTGCGGTCGAGCAATCCGGACATCGGCTACTTAGAGAATCGGTTGCAGGACCCAGCCCGGCCAGGTTGGGTCTGAGGTGTCCGGGGCTGTCGCTCTCACATCGGCTGCCCACCCGCGGGTGAGGCTCTCAACCGGTCTGCGCAGCCCCGGGCGCCACCTGG
>DATGRS010000225.1:0-6466 GCA_035303365.1 Ornithinicoccus sp. | reverse complement strand
CGACCCCTCCGGGAGCTGCCAGGTGCGGGCCTGCACGTGGAGTGCCGCCATGCTCCTCCCGAGCTCGTGCGCCACCTCCGCGTCCGGCTCACCGACGTCATCACCCTCCAGCCACGAGGCACAGGTGACCAGCAGGTCGCGGCCGAGGGCGTGGGAGGGGACGCGGGCGCACCACCGTCCGTCGGCCGTGGCGATGGGGCGGGGCACCAGCACCGTGGTCTCGCGGGCGATCGCCAGCTGCCACAGCTGCTGGGCCAGGATCTCCGGCTCGGGGCTGGTGGAGTTGGTGTTGATCCGGAGTGCGAAGCGCTCGCCGCCGACGGTCTGCAGCTCGTATGTCGTCTCGTATGTCGTGTTGTAGGCGTGCAGCCGCACCTCGAGCCGGTGGACCGCGAGTCCGAAGGCATCGGCAGCGGCCAGGGCGACCGGGCGCAGCGCCTCGGCCTGTTGCTCGTGTGGCAGGTCTGCGTAGGCCGCAGCAGACTCCAGGGTCATCAGGTCACCGTAGTCCGATCGGGGAATACTGATCTCGCGAACCACGCTTGCGGTGATACCCTATGGGGGTATTCGAGGAGGCGCAGCATGACGCAGGAACCCGAGACACCGGCGGAGCACGCCGGCCACGCGGCCCACGAAGCGAGGCAGCCCGAACAGCACACCACCCATCCCGACGGCGGCGCGGCTGAGGGCCACGACCCGCACGGGAGCCACTCAGGACATGGCGGCCACGACCCGAACGGGGGCCACGCCAGACATGGCGGCCACGGCGGGCACGAGGGACACGTGGACATCTTCCGGAGACTGTTCTGGATCATGCTGGTGCTGGCGGTGCCGACGGTGCTCACCAGCCCGATGTTCGCCGACCTGCTCGGCTACCAGCTGCCGGACCTGCCAGGAGTCACCTGGGTGGCCCCGGTGCTCGGCACCATCATGTTTGCCTGGGGCGGGCAGCCGTTCCTCACCGGTGCCGTGGACGAGATCAGGGCGCGCAAGCCGGCGATGATGCTCCTCATCGGGATGGCCATCACCGTCGCGTTCGTCGCCTCCCTGGCGTCGACCCTGGGCCTGATCTCCCACGAGCTGGAGTTCTGGTGGGAGCTCGCGCTGCTGATCGTCATCATGCTCCTCGGTCACTGGATCGAGATGCGCTCCCTGGCCCAGACCTCATCGGCCCTGGAGTCGCTGGCGGCCCTGCTGCCCGACGAGGCGGAGCGGGTCGACGGCGACTCGGTCGTCACCGTCGCTCCCTCCCAGCTGCGGGTCGGAGACCTCGTGATCGTGCGTCCGGGCGCACGCGTGCCGGCAGACGGCACCGTCGTGCAGGGACAGGCGGCGGTGGACGAGTCCATGATCACGGGCGAGTCCAAGGCGGTCCGTCGCAGCGAGGGCGACCAGGTTGTCGCGGGCACCGTGGCCACCGACTCGGGTCTGCGGGTCGAGGTCACCGCAGTGGGCGATGACACCGCACTGGCGGGGATCCGGCGCCTCGTCGAGGAGGCCCAGGGGTCGTCGAGCCGTGCGCAGCGGCTCGCCGACAAGGCCGCGGGCTGGTTGTTCTGGTACGCCCTTGGCGCCGCGGTGATCGCCGCCGTCGTGTGGCTGGCCATCGCCGAACCGGCGACCGCGCTCGAGCGGGTCATCACCGTCCTGGTGATTGCCTGTCCCCACGCTCTCGGACTTGCGATCCCGCTCGTGGTGTCCATCACCACCGAGCGCGCCGCTCGCGGCGGCGTGCTGATCAAGGACCGGTTGGCGCTGGAGCAGACCCGTTCGGTGGACACCGTTCTCTTCGACAAGACCGGCACGCTCACCCGGGGCGAGCCCGCCGTCGGCCACCTCGTGGGCAACGGACTGGACGAGTCGGAGCTCCTGGCGCTCGCTGCGGCGGCCGAGTCGGACAGCGAGCACCCGCTCGCCCGGGCCATCGTCCGGGCGGCCGGCGATCGCAGCCTGGCCATCCCGGCAGCGACGGACTTCAGCGCCGCCCCCGCCGTCGGTGTCACTGCCAAGGTCGGAGGTTCCACCGTCCGTGTCGGTGGGCCCTACCTACTGGAGGAGGAGGGCCTGACACCCCTGGGCGGCACCGACGCCTGGGCGGACGAGGGCGCGACCGTGCTGCACGTGATCCGCGACGGCGCTGTGGTCGGTGCCCTGGCAGTCTCGGACGAGGTCCGCCCGGAGTCCCGCGAGGCGATTGATGCGCTGCACCACCAGGGCATCCAGGTGGTGATGATCACCGGGGACGCCGAGCCGGTCGCACGAGCCGTGGCGAGGGACCTCGGCATCGACGAGGTCTTCGCGGGAGTCCGCCCCGAGCACAAGGCCAGCAAGGTCGCGGAGCTGCAGGAGCGAGGACGCACCGTCGCCATGGTCGGCGACGGCGTCAACGACGCCCCCGCGCTGGCCCGCTCCGACGTGGGCATCGCGATCGGCGCGGGCACGGATGTGGCGATCGCCTCCGCCGGAGTCATCCTGGCCAGCGACGACCCCCGGTCCGTCCTGTCGATCATCCAGCTGTCCGAGGCGGCCTATCGCAAGATGCGGCAGAACCTGTGGTGGGCTGCGGGATACAACCTCGTGGCGGTGCCGCTGGCTGCCGGCGTGCTGGCTCCCGTCGGCTTCATGATGCCCATGGCCGTCGGAGCGATCCTGATGTCGCTGTCGACCGTGATCGTCGCTGTCAACGCACAGCTGCTGCGCCGGCTCGACCTCAGCCCAGAGGCGAGTGTCGCGGAGCTGACCCGGGGAGAAGCGGCGTCGCGCGGGAACGCCCGCGCGCAGAGCGACGCCCACCCAGAGCACGCGGAGCACGTCGGGACGCACTGAGCCCAGTGACGTGGGGCTCGGGCGCGGCGATCACCGTCGGACGCGACGGTCCAGGACCCTCAGACCGGGTCCTGAAAGATCCGCCAGGGCATCAGCGCGACCGGCCATGGCGATCGACCGGCATGTCGGGGCCTGGACCCGCACGTCATGGCCCCCTCATAGGTCCCGCCGCATCACGATCCGCGGCATGCGGCTGGCCACGGCGTCCGTCGTCCCGACCTGACGGAAACCTGCCCTGTCGAACATCGCCTTCGTGCCGACGAAGGCCATCGTGAGGTCCATCCGCCCCTCTGGGTCCACCGGGTAGGCCTCCACCGCCGGCGCGCCCTCGGCCGCGGCATAGGCCACCGTGCCGTCGATGAGGTGACCGGTGACTCCCTGCCGCCGGTAGCCGCTGCGGACGATGACGCAGATGATGCTCCAGACCGCGACGTCATCGACCGGGCGGATCAGCTTCGATGACCGGAGTCGCGGGATGTCGGCCCGCGGGCTGATGCTGCACCACCCCACGGGCTCGCCGTCGCGGTAGGTGACGACACCCGGCGCGGGCTCACGCAGGGTCAGGGCACGCATGGCCTCCTCGCGCGAGCCGCCGCCGAGCTCGGCGATCTCGCGCGCCGGCAAGCGGTGCGACAGGCACCAGCAGTGCGTCTCCCGACGGGTCGGGTTGATCACGGTAGCCAGGTCCTCGAAGCGGTCCGAGGTGACTGGATGCGTCTCCCACTCAGGCATGACCCCCAGCAAATCACCGGGCGCCGACAGGACGCGACAGATTATGGCTACCGCGGCAGCACGAGGTCTCGCCCAGCGACGACCATGACCGCTTCGCGGCTCCGGCCCCGCGAACGTCGGCCCTACGCTGACTCCATGACGGTGGAACTCGGCCTGGACACGTTCGGCGACATCGCGCTCGACCCGAACGGTGGGCCGTTGCCCGCGGCGACGGTGATTCGCGAGGTGCTCGTCGAGGGACAGCTCGCCGACAAGCTGGGCCTCGACTTCTTCGGGGTCGGTGAGCACCACCGCCCCGACTACGCCGTCTCGGCGCCCGACACCCTGCTCGCCGGGCTGGCAACCACCACGGAGCGGATCCGGCTCGGCACCTCCGTGACCGTGCTCAGCTCGGACGACCCGATCCGCGTCTTCGAGCGGTTCTCGACCGTGGACGCCCTGAGCAACGGGCGCGCGGAGATCACCGTGGGGCGCGGCTCGTTCATCGAGTCCTTCCCGTTGTTCGGGCTCCGCCTGGAGGACTACGAGGTGCTCTTCAGCGAGAAGCTGGACCTGCTGGCGGAGGTCCTCACCGAGCAGCCGTTCACGTGGTCGGGGAGCGTGCGTCCGCCCGTCCAGGCGGGCCCCATCATGCCGCCGACCGAGTCGGGGCACCTGCGCACCTGGGTCGGCGTCGGGGGCACCCCGGCATCAGTGGTGAGAGCCGCGAGATATGGCATGCCGGTGGTGATCGCCATCATCGGCGGGTCGCCCGCCGGGTTCGAGCCGCTGGCCGGCCTCTACCGGCGGGCCTGTGCCGAGCATGGCCACCAGGGGCTCCCGATCGCCGTGCACTCGCCCGGCCACGTGGCCCCCACCGACGAGCAGGCTGCGCAGGAGTACCTGCCGCACTTCGTCGAGCAGATGCGCAGGCTGGGCGCCGAGCGCGGCTGGCCACCCATGTCCGAGGCCGCCGCTCGACAACAGTTCGGTCCCGACGGCGCCGTCTACTGCGGCTCACCCGAGAGGGTGGCGCACAAGATTGCCACGACGATGCGGCGACTCGGTGCCTCGCGGTTCCAGTTCAAGTACTCCAACGGCAGGCTGCCGCACGATCAGCGGATGAGCTCTATCCGGCTGTATGCCGAGGAGGTCGCGCCACGCGTGCGCGAGCTGCTCGCCGAGGAGTGACCAGCGTCGGCTC
Source organism: Ornithinicoccus sp. (assembly GCA_035303365.1). Lineage (GTDB taxonomy): Bacteria > Actinomycetota > Actinomycetes > Actinomycetales > Dermatophilaceae > Ornithinicoccus. Next base: position 1,725 of record DATGRS010000225.1, on the reverse strand, counting down.
TACCGTCGTGAAGCCGGTGCCATCCGGATGAGCTGTAGTCCGTCGGGTGCGGACAGCACGATCAGGTCAGTGCCCTCCTCTGACGCGGCACCTGCCCGCGCGCTCTCGATGGCTGCCACGACGGCGTCCACCGACCAGGGTGCGCTGTCGTCAAGCCGTCGTCGGAGCTCAACGGTCGACGCCGTGCGCTCCGCCACCGCGCGTGCTACCGCCGCATCGGCGGGACCCACCAGCAGCACATGACCCGGAGGCCGCACAGGGTCAGCGCGCGTCTGGGCGTGCCTGCGGTCGTCGCGGAAGACGGACCAGTGGTACCCCGAGACGACGCTGGCTGCCACCAGGATCGCGAGCGCGAACCGGACGCTGCGGAGCGTCTCCGCCGAGACGCCGTCGGCCAGCACGTCCTCCAGGGCCAGGTAGACGCCCGTGAGCAGTGCGATGACCGCCACGACGCCGATGACGCCGAACAGCAGGACCAGGTAGATCCGGCGCGTGGGGGAGGCGACCTCCGCGACCGGGTCGAGGCCCGCGGCGCGCTGGGTGAGCCTCCAGTGCCACCACCAGACAGGCACTCCCACCGCCAGCAGGGTGACCGCCGCGATGAGCGTGTTGACGGTGCTGACGCCCACGAGGATGTCGCGGCCCCCGGCCACCGCCTCGATGATCGCGACGATCACCATGGTCAGGCCGGAGGCGGCTGTCACGAGCCCGATGCCTGCCATGAGGTACTCGTAGACCCGACGCACCTCGCGGCGCTCGCCCGTGCGGCCGGCTCCCAGCACGGCTTGGTGGTACCACCAGACCAGGGCGCCTACGACCGTTGCGCCGACCAGCCCGGGTAGCTCGCTGAAGTGCTCTGTTGCGGGCGCCCCACGGGTGTCTCCGACGAGCCACACGAGCACGTCGAACGCGCCGTAGCTCATGGCGGCCAGCGCCGTGACCAGCCCGGCAGCCACCCCGGGGAGGAGCACGTAGCCGAGCCACGCGGTGTCATGCTGGCTGGGAGCCAGGTTGAGCAACCAGTAGTAGACCCACACCACGGCCCCGATCATCACGAGCACGGCCGCCTCGAGGAGCTGATCGGTGCTGTTGCCGACGATCGTCTCGCCGCCCAGGTCAGTGAGCCCCCGCACGGAGGCTGCCACGAGCCGCGCGAGCCCTACTGCGGCAGCGCCCAGCCCAATCAGCGACCCGGCGAGGTCGATCATCCGACGCTCCGCCGGCGATGTCGTGCGGACCGCGAGGGACTGGTGCACGGCCCAGACGAGGGTCCAGACCAGGGTTATCGCGACGTCGTTGGCGCTCAGCGGTCCGCTCTCGACGAGTGAGGCGAGTGCTCCGTAGGCACCGATCATGGCGGTGGCCAGCGAGATGACCGTCGCCACGGTCAGGTAGAACGACCAGCCCAACGAGCGTGCCTCGTCCGGATCAGTACGGAGCCGGCGGAGCGTCCACCAACCCAGGGCCAGGAAGAGCGGCAGCCCCATGAAGGTGAAGGTGAGCTGCTGGGCCAGGGTGGCGTCGCTGCGGGACACGATGCCCTGGGTATCGAACAGGGGCTCCAGCAAGCCGGTGAGTCCGGTAGCGGCCACGATGAGCAGACCCAGCAGGACGACATACTGGAAGAACCGTCGGACCGACGCTCCTCTGGGCTCCGGGGTGCCAGTCTCGTCGCCGCGGTGCCGACGCACCGCGAGGACGATCGCCAGCACGACCAGGGCCGGC
>DATGRS010000224.1:0-3017 GCA_035303365.1 Ornithinicoccus sp. | reverse complement strand
CCCATGGCGAGACCCCCTTGTGCGTTGTGCGGAACGGCATCGCATGTCAGGTGACACCACCGTGCCACCAGACCGCGCAGCCGGTCCGGGGAATGTATCTGTCGTGGTCCTAACGGTACATGACTCGGGCGACCGACGCCGCATCGGTTTCGGCCCCGCGCACTGGTGCCATGCCGGGGGTGGCAGCGTCAGATCCTGCGGAACGCCAGGAAGCCGCAGGCAACGAGCCCCGCGGCGGCCAGTGCGGCGACCAGCCAACCCCAGCCGGGTATGCCGTCGGAGGGGGCCGCGGTCCCGGTCCCGAGCGCCTGGGCGTCCGCGGTGACCGCTGCCGGGTCGGTGCGCGACTCCCGGGCCGTCTCGGTCGCGGTCGGTGCGCTGGCGTCCTCCGTGGGGGCCGCCGCGTCGGACGTGCTCTCCTGCGGCGAGGCGCCCTGACCTGCGGTGTTGCCGGCCTCGATCATGAAGTTGATGGTGCCGGAGATGGGGTGACCGTCCGACGACGTCACCCGCCAGACGGCCTCGTAGGCGCCGTCCACCAGCTCGTCCGCCAGCCCCTGGGTCACCACCGTGCCCTGGACGTCGGGCGTCCCCTGGACCACGTCCCGACCCTCGGGACCGGTGACCATGAACTGCACGCCCAGCTCGGAGATCTCCCCGGAGAAGGTGAGCACAATGCCGTCCGGGACCTGCGTGAGCACGTCGTCCTGCGCCGGCTCGCTGTCGATCAGTGTGTCGTGAGCGCTGGCGGGGACGGCGAGGAGCGTCAACCAGAGGGCAAGCAGGATCGAGCCGAGTGCTACTCGACCCCCTGGTCGTCGTCCTCCACCGGTGAGGGAGAACATCCGTCCAGCGTACGCCGTCGCCCCCGGGTCGTATCCTGCGCCCATGGCGACCACGGTGTACCGGACCATCCGGGGACCCGTCACCGCCTCGATCGAGGAGCGCCGATCCGTCTTCGAGTGCTGGCTGCGTCGGGTGGGTTCCGAGGAGGAGGCCCGCGCGGTCGTCGATGAGGCCAGAGCGGTCCACTGGGACGCGCGCCACCACTGCTCCGCCTGGGTCCTCGGCCCCGACGCCGGGCTGACCCGATCGAACGACGACGGAGAGCCGTCCGGCACCGCCGGCACGCCGATCCTCGAGGCTCTTGGCCACAGCGGCTTCAGCGACGTCGTCGCCGTCGTCACCCGTTGGTTCGGCGGCACCCTGCTGGGCACCGGGGGACTGGTGCGCGCCTACGGGGACGCTGTCCGTGCCGCCCTCGCCGAGGCTCAGCCGCTGCAGCGGGAGCTGCGTCAGCTCGCCACCCTCGAGGTGGGTCACGCCGACGCCGGGCGCATCGAGCACGACCTCCGGGCGAGCGGCGTGGTGGTGACTGATGTGGACTACGGGGCTTCCGTCATACTTCACGTGGCGGTGCCGGTCGGGGATCGGGCCGCCACGAGCGAGCGGGTGGCCCGGCTCACCGGTGGGTCCGCGGAGCTCCGCGCGCGCTCGACCGAGTGGGTGGACAAGGACTAGAGAGCCGGAGAGCAGCGTGGGCGCGGAGAGGCGGTGGCCGCGCTCCTGGATCCACCAGGCCAGGGGCGTGCTCTCGGGCGTGCTCATCATCGTGCTCATCGCGTTCGTCCTGCCCACCGTCACCGGCTCGGACTGGCGCTCCGCGATCGACACGTTGTCGCTGGTGACGGTGGGGCAGCTGGCGGCGCTCACCGCCTTGTGGCTGGTGGGGGTGTGGGCCTACACCTTCGTCATGGCGGCCTGCCTGCCCGGCCTGCGCAAGATGCAGGCCCTCGCCCTGTACATGGTGGGCAGCGCGGTGTCGAACATGCTGCCGGCGGGAGGTGCGGTCGGCGTCGCGGTGACGTGGGGCATGCTGCGCACCTACGGGCACTCGCACACCGCCATCGGGCTCTACACCGTGGTCACCGGCCTGTGGAACACGGTGGTGCGGCTCGCGCTGCCGGTGGTGGGCCTGGGTGCCCTTCTGCTCGTGGGCGCCAGCATCAGCAAGGCGATCCTGACGTCGGCGGCCATCGGGGTCGCCCTCAGCGTGGTCATCCTGGCCGTCGTCGCCGCTGCACTGGTCAACCAGATCGCGGGCGAGTGGCTCGGCCGGGTCGCGGGAAGGATCGCCACCCGGCTCAGCACGCTGTTGCGTCGGCCTGCCCCCGGGGACCTCTCGGGAACTCTTGCCGACGTGCTCACGCGGGCGCGGGGGCTGCTGCGCCTGGGCCGCGTGCCGATCACCGTCGGGATGCTGGCGTATGTCGTGCTGCAGGGCGTCCTCATGGCCGCCTGTCTCGCCGCGGTCGGCAGCGACCTGGGGTGGGCCGAGGTGACCGCCGGCTATGCGGTCGGGCGCATGCTGACCACGATCATCCTGACCCCCGGGGGCACGGGATTTACCGAGACGGGGACGGCTGCGGTCCTCGTGGCGCTGGGCGGCGACCCGACCGCCACGATGGCGGGGGTGCTGCTGTTCAGCTTCTTCACGTTTGTCTGTGAGATCCCCGCTGGCGCGCTGGTCTACCCGTGGCACGTCCGTCAGACGCGACCGGGCCGGGCCTGGGCGGCCGAGCCGGCGCCGGAAGCCCCACAGCCGACCTGAGCGCCGCCGGGTCGCCCTCGCCCAGACCCCCTCGGCCAGCCAGCGACGTGCGGAACGCGCGCTATAGAGCGCGTCCTGCACGCCCCAACGGCTCGTCGGTGGGAGCCCGCGTCCCTAGAAGCCGGACTCGGTCGGCTTCGGGTAGTACTTCGCGTACTTCTTCACGAAGTTGGCCTTGGCCGCGAGCACGTAAGCCTTGCGCCACAGGCTGTCCGGGTAGACGAGCGGGTGGTGGACGCCCTTGGCCGAGATGCGCTGGTGCAGCGCCCTGGCGTCGCCACTGAGGTAGCGGCGCAGCAGCGGCTGCGGCAGCACCGAGTAGAGGACCTCGTTGCGCACGATGACCTGGTCGTGGCTGCGGTGCTCGATCAGGTCGGTGGTGATGAACTCTGCGACGTTCGCGCCG
>DATGRS010000223.1:0-4193 GCA_035303365.1 Ornithinicoccus sp. | reverse complement strand
GATGCCCCAGTCGCCATCGCCCGTCGCGTCGAGCCAACCGACCGGCCCGGCGTAGCGTCCCCGGTCCATGCCCTCGAGCTCGGCGATCAGCCGGGCCGCGGCGTCGGCAGGGGTGCCGCACACGGCAGCGGACGGGTGCAGGGCTGCGGCCAGGTCGAGCGAGGTCGCGTCATCGGCGACCTCGCCGCTGAGGTCGGTGGCCAGGTGGTAGACGTCCGGCAGCTCCAGCACGAACGGCTCCGCCGGGACCGCGAGACTGACGCAGTGCGGGGCCAGCGCCTCTGCCACGGAGCGGACCGCGAAGGCGTGCTCCTCGAGGTCCTTGGCGCTGGAGACCAGGTGCAGGCGTGGGTCGCTGGCGTGCGTCTCCTCCAGCTCGGGGTGCGGCTCGGTCACCGACGGCGCCGGGGTCTGGTCACGTCGGACCGTCCCGGCCAGCACCCGTGAGCGGGCCCGCCCGTCCTGCAGACGCACCAGCATCTCCGGGGTCGCGCCGACCAGCCCGTCCACCGCGAAGGTCCAGGTCGCCGAGTAGCGGGCGGTCAGCCGTCGCAGCAGAGCCACGGTGTCGATGTGTGCGCCGGTCGCCACCACGTCACGGGCCAGGACGACCTTGTCCACCTCACCGGCCTCGATGCGCTCGATCGCCTCGGCGATCACCCCGGGCCAGCGGGATGCCGGGACGGCGCCGTCCGCGAGGCGTATGCCGTCCGCCGGGTCGGCCCCGACCCTCACCTGCTCAGTGGCCGGCAGCCACTCGGCGGGCGTGTCGATCGCCTCGATGCTCGTCACCCAGGCACGACCGTCGCGCTGCCCGGCGACCACACGCGGCACGACCAGACCGCCGCCGTCCGCGGAGTCGGAGGAGAAGGCGAACGAGCCGAAGGCCACCAACCCGGTGCCCGGAAGACCTACCTCGTCGACGACCTCTGCGCCGGACACGACGTCCTGCCACCACCGTGAGGCGACCTCGAAGCGGTCCGGGCCTGCCGACATACTCGCGGCCGCCCGGCCCCACCCGATCAGCCCGTTGGCCTCACGCACCCAGCTGACCACGGTGCCGCGATCGACGTCCTGGGGGAGCAGGTCGAACAGGTCGGGCACCACCGGCGCCTCGAGGGTGCGGGCGCGTAGGCGGGGGAGGAGGGGGACGGTCACGGCACGTCAGCCTATGCGGTGCGGGGATGGGAAGATGACTCGCATGAGTCGCGCGAGCCTGGACAAGGCGCCCCGAGAGGTCGCCGAGATGTTCGACGAGGTGGCCGGTCGCTACGACCTGACCAACGACGTGCTTTCCCTCGGGCAGGACCGTCTCTGGCGTCGCGCCGTGGTCCGGGCTGTCGACGCGCGGCCGGGCGAGCGGATCCTCGACATCGCCGCGGGCACCGGCACCAGCAGCGAGCCGTTCGCCGACGCAGGGGTGGACGTCGTGCCGGCGGACTTCTCGCTGGGGATGCTCCGCGCGGGCAACCGGCGACGACCCGACCTGCCGTTCACGGCCGCCGACGCCCTCGCGCTGCCGTTCGCGGACAACTCCTTCGACGTCGTGACGATGTCCTTCGGGCTGCGCAACGTCGCCGACACCGGCCGGGCGCTGGAGGAGTTCCACCGCGTGACCACACCCGGCGGTCGTCTGCTCATCTGCGAGTTCAGCACCCCGGCGTTCACGCCGTTCCGGACCGTCTACCAGGAGTACCTGATGCGGGCGCTGCCCAGCGTGGCGCGGCGGGTGAGCAGCAACCCGGACTCCTACGTCTATCTCGCCGAGTCGATCCAGGCGTGGCCCGACCAGGAGGGTCTGGCCCGGCAGATCCGTGCGGCGGGGTGGAGCGGAGTGCGCTGGCGCAACCTGTCCGGCGGCATCGTCGCCCTCCACCACGCGGTGCGCTGAGACCACCGGTGCGCTGAGGAGCCGTCGTGGACGAGGAGATCACCGAGGTCGCCGGGTTCCTCTCCGGCCACGAGCCGTTCCGTGACCTCCCGAGCGGCGTGCTCAACTCCCTCGTCCGCCAGCTCTCGATCCGCTACGTCCGCCGCGGGACGCGCATCCTGTCGGTGGGGGAGGCCAACAGCGTGATGTGGGTGCTGCGCTCCGGCGCCGTCGACATCACCGATCCGGAGGGCACGCTCGTGGAGCGCAGCGATCCCGGGACCTCCTTCGGCATGTCCACGCTCGTCGAGCGGGCGCCGTCCCGCTACGACTTCACCGCGATCGAGGACAGCCTGCTGCTCGTGGTGCCCGAGACGGCGTTCCGGGAGTTGTGCGCCAGTGACGCGGGGTTTGCGTCGTTCTACACCTCGGCGCACGCTGCGCGGCTGCGTCGGGCGGTGGGCGCGCTGCACGCCACGTCCCGCGGCGGCGCCGTCCTGAAGACCTCGTTGGGTGACCTGGTCCGCAGGCCGCCGGTCAGCGTCACCCCGGAGACCCCGGTCCGAGAGGCCGCGCAGCTGATGGCGCAGGAGCACGTGTCGTCGGTGCTCGTCCTCCGTGGGGGACAGCTCGTGGGCATCGTCACCGACCGGGACCTGCGCAGCCGGGTGCTGGCCGTCGGTCGCGACCCGGAGTCCGCGGTGAGCGCCATCATGACGCCGGATCCCGCCACTGCCTCAGCGGAGGCCCTGGCCTTCGAGGCGATCATGGAGATGGTGGACCGCAGCATCCACCACCTGCCCGTCCTCGAGGCCGGTCGGGTGACCGGGCTCGTGAGCAGCACCGACCTGATGCGCCTGGAGCACAACAACCCGGTCTATCTGGTGGCCGACATCCGAGCGGCGGCCGATGCGGAGTCCCTCGTGCCGCTCGGAGCGCGGATCCCGCGGATCGTGGAGCAGCTGGTCGCCGAGGACGCCAGCGCCCAGGACATCGGTCGGGTGGTCACCGCCCTCGGGGACGCCATCGAGCGCCGCCTGCTGACCCTGGCTGAAGCTGACCTGGGCCCCCCGCCCGTGCCGTACTGCTGGGTGGTCCTGGGCTCGCAGGCCCGGCGTGAGCAGGGCCTGTCCAGCGACCAGGACAACGCCCTGCTGATCTCGGACGAGATGGCTCCGGAGCACGACGCCTACTTCGAGGCGCTGGCTGCGCGGGTGACCTCCGGGCTCGCCGCCACCGGCTACCCGCTGTGCGCCGGGGAGGTTATGGCCACCAACCCGCGGTGGCGCACGACGGTGAGCGGCTGGCGCACGCACTTTGCGATGTGGCTGGACACTCCCGAGCCGAAGGCGGTGCTGAACGGGTCGATCTTCTTCGACATGCGGCCGTTGCACGGCGATCACAAGCTGGTCGACGACATGCGGGCCGACGTGGTCGCACGCGCCCGGCACGCCGACCTGTTCCTGGCCTACCTGGCCCGCCACGCCGTCGCCCGGCGACCTCCGATCGGCTTCTTCCGCGGGCTCGTCCTGGAGAAGGAGGGCGAGCACCGCGACACGCTGGACCTGAAGTCGGGGGGCGTGGCCGCCGTCGTGGAGCTGGCGCGGGTGCACGCCCTGCTGAACGGCCTCACCGAGGTCAACTCGCAGGTGCGCCTCGAGGAGGCGATCCGCAGGGGGTCGCTCTCGAACGAGCTCGGAGCAGAGCTGCAGGACGCATGGGAGTTCGTCGCCTACCTGCGACTGCGGCACCAGGGGCACCTGGTCCGCGCAGGTCGCGAGCCGGACAACTTCATCGACCCGTCGGTGCTGACCGACTTCGAGCGCCGGCACCTGCGGGATGCGTTCCGCATCGTGCGCACGGCCCAGCAGGCGCTGGGCCAGCGCCTGCCGCTGGACAACCTGTCATGACGGCGGGGTCCACCTCAGGCGGCGGTGGGCCACAGGACCCGCCGTGAGCCGCTGGCTGCCCTGGCGGAGTCGGGACGAGCTGTCGGACCGCCGCGTGGAGGACCTTGAGCTGCTCGCACTGGACATCGAGACGACCGGTCTCGACCCGGCCCGGCATGAGGTGCTCAGCTTCGGGATGGTGCCGGTCCGCAGGCTCACCATCGAGCTGGCGGAGGCTCGACAGTATGCCGTCCGCCCGGTGCGTGGTGCGGGCGTGGGCGACAGCGCCACGGTGCACGGCATCACCGATGACGTGGCGGCCGGGGCCGAGCCGATGGAGGAGGTGCTCCCGCGGGTGCTGGCCGCGCTCGAGGGCCGAGCCCTCCTTGCCCACCACGCGTCGATCGAGGTCGGCTTCCTCACGGCGGCGTGCC
>DATGRS010000222.1:0-10160 GCA_035303365.1 Ornithinicoccus sp. | reverse complement strand
CCGCGAGCGCTACGAGCAGATCAGCCAGAAGGCTGAGACGCTGTGGACCAACCCCAAGGTGCAGTCCACCGTGGAGGACGTCAAGGCCCAGGCTCCCAAGGCCGCCGAGAAGGTCGCCGGTTCCGCCAAGGACATCGCCGGGCAGGCCAAGGCCAAGGTCACCGGTCACGAGCGGACCGACACGTCCGGCGACTACGAGAACGCCACCGGCAGCTGGGACTCCCAGACCGCCACCGCAACGGTCGACGAGGGCCAGTTCGGACCGGGGGGCGACAGGCTTCCCTGAGTCTCAAACACTTTGGAGGGCGTGCAGGCGGGCTGAACCGCGCCTGCACGCCCTTCTCGGTTGCCGCGCACTGGCGGTATGCCGTGCACCCAGACAGGCGTCGTGGCGGTCGCCGCTGACCTCCACGCGAGTGACCAGCGGCGACGCCGAGGGCGCGTCGACATCGCCTGTTTGGGTGCACGCTGCGCGGGCGCGAGCGGGACCCACTGGCACCAGGCGAGTCCGCTCGGACGGCGATGGAATAACGTGCGCTTGGGCACCGTATAACTTCTGGAAGCCCTGTCTGGCGCCGCGCGCCGACACCACCGACGAAAGGCAAAGCCCGTGCCCGTGAAGGACGACATCACCCAGGCCATTGGCAACACCCCGCTGGTCCGACTGAACCGGCTCACCGAAGGGCTGGGAGCCACGGTGCTGGCCAAGCTCGAGTCGCACAACCCGGCCAGCTCGGTCAAGGACCGCATCGGGGCCTCAATCATCGACGCCGCTGTGGAGGCCGGCGAGCTGCAGCCCGGCGGGACGATCGTCGAGGGCACGTCGGGCAACACCGGCATCGCGCTGGCCATGGTGGGCGCGGCCCGCGGCTACAAGGTGATCCTCGCGATGCCGGACACGATGAGCAAGGAGCGTCGCGCCCTGCTGCGCGCCTACGGTGCCGAACTGGTGCTGACACCTGGTGCCGAGGGCATGAAGGGCGCTGTCGCCAAGGCCGAGGAGATCGCCGAGCAGCAGGGTGCGGTCCGCGCGCGACAGTTCGCCAACCCGGCCAACATCAAGGCGCACTACGAGACCACTGGTCCGGAGATCTGGGCGGACACCGAGGGAGACATCGACATCTTCGTCGCCGGCGTCGGCACGGGCGGCACGATCACCGGAGCGGGCCGCTACCTGCGCGAGCAGAAGCCGGACGTCGGCCTGGTCGTGGTCGAGCCGGCAGACAGCCCGATCCTGTCCGGCGGCCAGCCCGGCCCGCACAAGATCCAGGGGCTGGGCGCCAACTTCGTGCCGGAGATCCTGGACACCGAGCTCTATGACGAGGTCATTGACGCCGGTCTGGAGGACTCCGTGCGGGTCTCCCGCGACCTGGCCACCCGCGAGGGCATCCTGGCGGGCATCTCCGCCGGCGCCAACGTGTGGGCGGCCCTCGAGCTGGCCAAGCGCGAGGAGAACGCGGGCAAGACCATCGTCGTGGTGATTCCCTCCTACGGCGAGCGCTACCTGTCCACCGTGCTCTTCGAGGGGCTGACTGACTGATGCCCGTTGATGCTCTGCGGGGCCGACTCGGCGCCGTGTGGGCACGGATGAACGAGGACGTCGACGCCGCAGTCGCCCGCGACCCTGCCACCGACAGCCGCCTCGAGATGGCGCTGACCTCCCCCGGCCTGCACGCCATGTGGGCGCACCGTGTCTCGCACGCGATCTGGCTGCGCGGCGGGCGGTTGCCGGCCCGACTTCTCTCCCAGGCCTCCCGCGCGTTCACCGGCATCGAGATCCACCCCGGCGCCCAGATCGGGCGACGGATGTTCATCGACCACGGCATGGGTGTCGTGATCGGGGAGACCTCCGAGATCGGTGACGACGTGATGATGTATCACGCCGTCACCCTCGGGGGACGCACGAACCGTCACGTCAAGCGTCATCCCACCGTGGAGTCCGGTGCCGTGCTCGGCGCCGGTGCCCGGATCCTGGGCCCGGTCACCATCGGCGCCCAGGCCCAGGTCGGAGCCAACGCGGTCGTCGTCAAGGACGTCCCCGCCGGCGCGACCGCGGTCGGCGTGCCGGCGACGTTGCGCACGGCCGCGAAGCCGGCCTCGACCGAGGCGATGTTCGCGGACCCGGCTCTCTGGATCTGACGAACCGGAACCACCCTGCTGCACGACGCCGCGTCCGTTGCGAGCGGTCGACGCGTGATCGCACTACTCTCCAAGGGATGACTGTTCCCAGACAGACAGCCGGGACTCAGGCTGCTGCTGACTGCTAGGAGCCACCCATGCAGCTGTCCAAGCTGTACAGCAACGTGCGCAACGGTTTGTGGTTCATCCCGCTCGTGTATGCCGTCGCTGGCCTGGTCCTCAACTGGATCACCACCTCGCTGGACAGTCGGACCAGCTTCCAGCTGATCCCGATCCAGGTCATCGGCGGTCCCGACGCAGCCCTGGGCATCCTCGGCGCGGTGGCCGCCTCGATGGTGAGCCTGGTGGCGACGGTCCTATCGATCACCATGGTCGTCGTGCAGCTGGCGATGGGCCAGTTCTCGCCGCGGATCGTGCAGACCTTCCTGCAGGACCGTCCGAGCCAGCATGCGATCGGGCTGTTCGTCGCGACGTTCGTGCAGGCCATGCTGACGATGCGGCAGGTCCAGGTCAGCGAGGACAACCCTGTCGTCCCGGGGATCTCCGTCGCTGTGACGTTTCTCATGGTGGTCATCGACATCGTCGTCCTGGTCGTCTACATCCACCACATCGGGCGTGAGCTCCAGGTGTCGTCGCTCATCGAGATGGTCGGAGGGCAGACCCGTTCCCTGATCGACAAGTCCTACCCGCACCGACTCGAGGGCGACGAGTCCCCTGATCGTGAGCTGGTCACTGCCGGCTCCTCGGGGGTGCTCACGCTGATCGGCCGTGACGAGCTGCTGGCGGCCGCGCAGGACGCGGACTGCCGCATCGACGTGATCCCGGCGATCGGGCAGTACGTCGCGGCCGACAGCGCACTGGTCCGCCTGACCGGGGCCACCTACGAGGACATCGACGTCGAGCGGATCCGTCATGCGCTCGTCCTCTCGTTGGAGCGCACGCAGGAGGAGGACGTCGCCTACGGGATCCGGATGCTGGTGGACATGGGCCTGAAGGCGTTGGCGGACAGCCAGCACGCCGACCCCACGACCGTCGTGCAGGTCGTCGACCGGGTGCACGACATCCTGCGACAGCTCTCTCGTCGAGAGCTTCAAGAGGACATCACGCGCGACGAGGCCGGTGAGGTGCGCGTGGTCGTCCCGACGATGGACTGGCAGGCCTATGTCAGCCTCGGCTTCGAGGAGCTGCGGGTAGTCGGCGCCGGCTCGCCGCAGATCGCCAGGCGGCTCCGCTCCGCACTCGAGAACCTGCGTGACTACGCACCGGAGGATCGTCGGGCCCCGGTCGAACAACAGCTGTCCCAACTCAGCGACCGGGTGGAGCAGGCCTACGAGGACGAACGCGACCTGGAGCTGGCCAACCAGCCTGACGCCCAGGGACTCGGGGTGGCCGCAGGGGCCTCCGTGCGCTCCGCAGCCACCCCATAGACTCGGGCCATGTCGCCCCTGCAGATCCTCGCCATCGTCGTCGGGTTGGGCGTGACCCTCGTCGCGGTCAGCCTCTTCGTCCGCACGGTCGTCGGTTTCGTGGCGAAGTTCCGCCTCGGCCAGCCGGAGGCGCGGGCCGACGCGCCGGGGGCGCGCACGGTCACCCTGCTCAGAGAGTTCCTCGGCCACACCCGGATGGCCCGCAAACCCCTGGTCGCCGTGGCTCACTGGGGCGTGATGCTCGGCTTCCTGCTGCTGACCACGACGCTGGCCACGGCATACGGCCAGCTGTTCGACCCGCACTTCGCGCTGCCCCTGATCGGCCACTGGCCGCCATACATCTGGGCGGCCGAGTTCTTCGGATGGTTCACCGTCCTGGGCATCATCGCGCTCATCGTGATCCGGCAGCGGCGGCACCCGCGCACGCTGGACCGCCGCAGCAGGTTCTGGGGGTCGACCTTCTGGGAGGCGTATGTCGTCGAGTTCGTCATCCTGGGCGTCGGCATCTGCATCGTGCTCCTCCGCGGCCTGGAGTTCGCCCTCGGCCGGGCCACCGGCGCCGAGTGGGCCGACTTCGTGCACTTCCCCACGACCGGCTGGGTAGGCAGCTTCTTCGAGGGTATGTCGGTGGGTGCCCTGGAGAACGCCATCCTGGTCATCGCGCTGGTCAAGATCCTCATCTCGATGGGTTGGATGATCACCGTCGCCGTCACTCCCACGATGGGGGTGGCCTGGCACCGCTTCCTGGCGTTCTTCAACATCTGGTTCAAGCGGCACGCGGACGGGCGCACGTCGCTGGGTGAGCTGCAGCCGATCAGGGTGGCCGGTGAGCCGGTCGACTTCGAGAACATCGAGGAGCTCGACGAGGACGCCGCCCTGGGCGTCGGCAAGGTCGAGGACTTCACCTGGAAGGGCCTGCTCGACTTCAGCACCTGCACCGAGTGCGGCCGGTGTCAGGAGCAGTGCCCTGCATGGCACACCGACAAGCCCCTCTCCCCCAAGATGCTTGTGGTCAACCTGCGCAACCACCACCACGCCAAGGCTCCGTGGCTGATGGCCAGCGAGGAGGCACGCGCCGCAGCCGGTGATGGTGGCGAGGCGGTCGACCAGACCGCCGGCGCAACGACCGGCGGCATCCTGCTCTCCGCGGTCGCCGAGGCACAGCGCGAGCTGGTCGGCGCCACCGAGGGCGACCCCACCATCCCCACCGGCGGCGCGGTGATCGACCCCGACGTGATCTGGTCGTGCACCACGTGCGGCGCCTGCGTCGAGCAGTGCCCGGTGGACATCGAGCACGTCGACACGATCGTGGACCTGCGCCGCTACCAGACGCTGATCGAGTCGGCCTTCCCGAGCGAGCTCGGCGGACTGTTCAAGAACCTGGAGAACAAGCAGAACCCCTGGGGTATGTCGGCCCGCGCCCGGATGGACTGGGCCAAGGACCTGCCGTTCGAGGTCAAGGTCGCTGGTGCGGACGTCGAGGACATGGCCGAGGTGGACTACCTCTTCTGGGTCGGCTGCGCGGGCGCCTACGAGGACCGTGCCAAGAAGACCAGCCGGGCCGTGGCGGAGCTGCTGCACACCGCGGGCGTGAGCTTTGCAGTGCTCGGCGACGGCGAGACCTGCACCGGCGACCCGGCACGACGCGCGGGCAACGAGTTCCTCTTCCAGATGCTGGCCCAGCAGAACGTCGAGGTGCTCAACGAGGTCAACGCCACCAAGATCGTGGTCACCTGCGCGCACTGCTTCAACACCATCAAGAACGAGTACCCGCAGCTCGGTGGCAAGTACGAGGTCGTCCACCACACCCAGCTGCTCAACCGCCTGGTGCGCGAGAAGCGGCTGACGCCGGTCGCCCGGCCGGACCAGGCCGACACCTCTGGCGTGGCCTCGACCGCGTCCACGGTGACCTACCACGACCCGTGCTACCTGGGCCGGCACAACGGTGTCTACGCGCCGCCACGCGAGCTGCTCGGTGCGCTACCCGGCGTGGAGATGCGCGAGATGCCGCGCTCGGGTGAGAAGTCGTTCTGCTGCGGTGCCGGTGGTGCCCGCATGTGGATGGAGGAGAAGCTCGGCACCCGGATCAACCTCAACCGCACCGAGGAGGCGCTGGCCACCGGCGCGGACCGGATCGCGATCGGGTGTCCCTTCTGCCGGGTGATGCTCTCCGACGGTCTCACCGAGAAGCAGGCCGAGGGCGCGAGCGCAGAGGTCGAGGTCGTCGACGTCGCCCAGATGCTGCTGGCGGCCGTCCGTCGGGGCCAGGGCGGCGAGGAGGCCGAGCTGACCGAGGCTCCCGGGCCGCAACCCGACCCGGAACCCGCACCGACCGCCTGAGTCCGGCTCTACCCACCCATGCCCGAGCCCACGTCCGCGGGAGGCGCCGCGCTGCTGCCCGCCGCGGCGCCCGGGGGCGGGCGGATCGGGAGGCGCAGGTTCCTGATGGTCGGAACCACCTCGGCAGTCGGCCTCGGGGCGGTGGCGACCGCGCACCGGTGGGCTCCCGCAGACATCCCGCTCTACTCGCAGACGGTGGCGTTTACCAGCCCCGACCACCGCAGCACCGTCTCGACCCCTGGCGGCGTGCGGACGGGCACGCGGGTGGCCGTCGACGCTCGCGAGTCCCGGATGCTCCTGCAACGGGAGGAGTCCTGGCTCGCAGGCCTCGCGCCGTGGGTGGCCGAACCAGGCGAGCACTCGACGCTGCTGCGCCAGGCGCTGCTGGACATCTACGTCCTCTCCGACCGGCTGCCCGCACCGGTGGCGGGATGGACGCCCAGGTGGCGCTATGTGTGGCCCCGCGACGTCGCCCATGTGGCCGTCGCGCTGGCTGCCGTCGGCAACCCCGACCGCGCCCTCGACGCGCTCGCGTTCTTCCGCACGGTGCCGCGGCGCGCCGGGCTGTTCGAGGCGCGCTACCTGCTCGACGGGAGCGGGTCACCGGACCAGCGGACACCACAGTTCGACGGGCTCGGCTGGACCCTGTGGGCCCTCGGCCGCATCCACGCCAACGGCTCCACGGCGGTCCGGCAACGGATCGTCGATGACTTCGGCGACCTCGCTGCGGACCTGGCCGGGACCATCTGCGAGCAGATCGACGCCAACGACGGCCTGCCGCCGACGTCGCCTGACTATTGGGAGCACGAGGAGAGCTCACTGACCCTTGGCACGGTCGCCCCCACGCTGGCCGGCCTGATGAGCACCGGACCTCTATGGCACGACCTCGGTGCGACCCGGCTCGGCGAGCGGGTCGCAGCCACCGCCGACCACCTCGAGGCGACCACCGTCCAGTACTTCGGGAGCACCGGCTACCAGCGCTACGCCTCCGGAGGTGGTCCCGACGCTGCAACCGCCTTCCTGGTCGGGCCCTACGTCGACCAGTTCGCCCACGGCGCGGTCGTCCCGTTGCTCAGCGAGGCCGAGGAGCGCATGCGGCGCCCCGCCGGTGGCCTCGCACCCGGCGCACGGTGGAAGCGCGACGGGATCTCGTGGACGCCCCAGACCTCCCTGTTCGCGATGGCCTACGCCCACACCGGCCAGGACGACAGGGCGCATCGGCTGCTGCGGTGGCTGGATCGGCACCGGACCGCTGCAGGCTCGCTCCCTGAGAAGGTGCTCCATGACGGCACCCCGTCCGCGGTGGCGCCTCTCGCGTGGACCGCCGCCAACGTAGTGCTGGCGGTGGCGGCACTCCGCTGAGGTCGGGCCAACGGCCGGGACGGCCCGGTCGACGGCCCCTCAGAGCGAGTCGACGAACTCCCGGGCCACCTGCGCGGGGTCGGCGCCCTGCACCTGCACCATCATCTCGGTGAGGTTCTCGGTGGTCAGCGCGGCCGAGATCTCGTTGAGGACCTGCTCGATCTCCGGAGTCACCGCGTCGGTGGCGATCAGCGGGACGACGTTCTGCGCCGCGAAGAGGCTCTCGGGGTCCTCCAGCGCCACGAAGTCGTTCTGGGCGATGGCAGGGTCGGTCGTGAAGATGTTGCCGGCGTCGATCTGACCGTTCTTCAGCGCCTCGACGGTGAGCGTCGAACCGGCGTCGAGCGGCTTGAAGGAGGAGAACTCCAGACCGTAGACCTCGAGCAGCCCGGGCAGCCCGGTGTAGCGGTCCCGCCACTCCGGAGGTCCGCCGAGCACCATGTTGGGGGCGTGCGGCTGCAGGTCCCCGATGCTGACCAGGTCGAGCTCCTCGGCGGTCTCGGCGGTCACCACCACGGCGTCCTTGTCCTGGGCCTCCGCCATGTCCAGGACGGTCAGGTTCTCCGGGAGCGCCTCCTGCAGCTCGGCGTAGACCGCGTCACTCTCCGTCGCCTCGGCGCCCTCGTTGAGGAAGAGCGTGAGGTTGCCGGTGTACTCCGGGATGAGCTGGATGGAGCCGTCCTCCAGCCCGGCCATGTAGGCCTCGCGGTTGCCGATGTTGAGCCTCTTGGTGACCGTGACCCCCGCGTCACTGAGGGCTGCGGCGTAGATCTCGGCGAGCAGCACGTTCTCCGGGAAGTTGGCCGACCCGATGATCAGACCCTCGCCGCCGGCGCCCCCTGTGGCCGACGCGTCGTCCTCCAGCGGGTCGCCACCCCCGCACGCGGTGAGTGCCAGGGCGCTCACCAGGGCGGCCGCAAGGGTTGTGCTGAGGCGACGGTTCATAAGGAGGTCATACCTTCCGTGGGGACTTGGCGAGGCCAGGAGAGACCACCGCCCGTTGCACCAACCCCATCACGATATCTACCAGCAGGGCCAACAGCGCGACCAGGACTGCTCCGCCGGCCATCTCGTCATACTTCCGGTTGGCCTGGCCGTCGATCAGGAAGCGGCCCAGGCCACCGAGGCCCACGACCGCCGCGATGGTCGCGGTCGCGATGATCTGCAGCATCGAGGAACGCAGGCCGGAGAAGATCAGTGGCAGCGCGATCGGCACCTCGACCTGCCAGAGCCGCTGCCACCCGGTCATCCCCATCCCGCGGGCCGCGTCGCGGGCCGCGGGATCCACCTGGCCGATGCCGGCATAGACACCGGACAGGATCGGCGGGATCCCCAGCAGGACCAGCACGATGAGGCTCGGCAGCTCGAACGCCAGCTCGCCGCGCAGGAGCGGCAGGAGGAGCAGCGCGGCCAGCAGCAGCACACCCAGCGACGGGATCGCGCGGAAGGCGGACACGAGGTTGACCAGGACGACTCGACCCCGGCCGGTGTGGCCGACATACAGCCCGATGGGCACCGCGACCAGCGCCGCGACGAGCAACGCGATCAGGGACAGCCGCAGGTGCTCAAGGGTCTGCGCGGTGATGCCGCCCGGTCCCGACCAGTTGCTCGGGTCGGAGAGCCACGACCAGATCGTCTGGATCATGCGCGCACCGCCCGCAGCCACGGCGTCAGCGCCCGGGTCGCCGCCAGGATGAGCAGGTCAAAAAGAGTGGCGAGCAGCACGCAGGCCGCGATCCCCACCAGGATCGGTCCCATGGCACCGCGTGAGAAGCCGTCGGTGAAGAGCAGTCCCAGCTGGGACACCCCGATCAGCGCCGCGACGGACACCATCGACACGTTGCTCACCGCTGCCACCCGCAGGCCCGCGGAGATCACCGGCACCGCCAGCGGCAGCTCGACGGCGAAGAAGCGTCGACCTCGGCCGTATCCCATGGCCATCGCCGCCTGACGGACGTGCTCCGGCACTGCCCCCAGACCGTCCGCGACGGTGCGGGTGAGCAGCGCGATCGTGTAGAGCGTCATGGCCGCGATGACGTTGATCGGGTCCAGGATCCTGGTGCCGAGGATGCCGGGCAGCAGCACGAACAGCGCGAGCGAGGGGATCGTGTAGAGCAGACCGGTGCCCGCGACCAACGGCGGGTAGAGCCACCGGCGCCGCAGCGCGAGCCAGCCCAGCGGCAGCGAGATCAGGAGCCCGAGGAGCAGTGGGACCCCGGCCAGGTAGGCGTGCTGCAGCGCCAGGTCAGCGACCTCCGCAAGCCCGGTGCCGAGCACCTTCACCGGCGCTCTGCCTGACCCCTGGGCCAGGCCTCGTCGGCGGCCTGGATGGTCTCTCCGCTGGGCCGCGGCGCGTCCTGGATCGCCGTCAGAACCTCCTCGGCGCGCACCGTGCCGGCGAGTATGCCGTCACGCACCACCACGCCCCGGCCGCTCGGTGAGGAGAGCGCGGCGTCGAGGAGCAGGCGCAGGGAGCCGTCGACCGGGGCGACCGTGCCCGCCCGGTGCAGGTGCTCGAAGCCCACGGGGGCATCGCCCACCTCGGCAGCGACCACCCAGCCCTGCGGACGGGACTGCTCGTCCACGGCCAGCAGCCACTCGTCATCCCGACGGTTCAGCGGCTGCCCCAGCGGCACCGGCTCCTCCGGGTGCACCGGCACCTCCGCCCGCTGGAAGCTGAGCGCCCGGTAGCCGCGGTCTCGGCCGGCGAAGTCGGCGACGAAGTCGTCGACCGGGTGGGCAAGCAGGTCCGCCGGGCTGCTGAACTGCGCCAGCACCCCGCCCTGGCGCAGCACCGCCACCCGGTGCCCCATCTTGATCGCCTCGTCGATGTCGTGGGTGACCAGCACGACCGTCGTGCCCAGCTCGGACTGCAGCCGCAGGATGTCGTCC
>DATGRS010000221.1:0-8639 GCA_035303365.1 Ornithinicoccus sp. | reverse complement strand
AAACCGGCGATCCGGTCCGGCCCCCACCGCTTGATGGTGTAGACGTGGGCGGCGGCGATCATCTCGACGGCCTCGTCCCAGCTGGCACGCACCAGCCCGCCCTTGCCGCGGCCGGACTTGTAGATCCTCGCCTTCTCCTCGTCCTGCACGATGCTGGCCCAGGCCACCACGGGGTCGCCGAACTCCTGCCGCGCCTCCCGGTACATCTGCAGGAGCGTGCCGCGGATGTAGGGGTAGCGGACCCGCGTGGGACTGTAGGTGTACCAGGAGAACGCGGCGCCGCGGGGACAGCCACGGGGTTCGTACTCCGGGCGGTCACCACCGGTGGACG
This sequence comes from Ornithinicoccus sp., assembly GCA_035303365.1. Lineage (GTDB taxonomy): Bacteria > Actinomycetota > Actinomycetes > Actinomycetales > Dermatophilaceae > Ornithinicoccus. The sequence continues at coordinate 8,308 of DATGRS010000221.1, read as the reverse complement.
GGTAGTCCGTCTGCTGCGCCTCCCAGGTGATGATCCCGTCCTTGACGTAGACCTTCCAGGAGCAGGATCCCGTGCAGTTGACGCCGTGGGTGGAACGCACCACCTTGTCGTGGCTCCACCGGTCGCGGTAGAACGAGTCCCCCTGGCGACCACCGTGCAGCGACAGGCTGCGCTGGTCATCGGAGACCTCGCCCCGTGTGAAGAACCTTCTGGTCCCCACGAGTGCGGCGGACAGCGGCCCGTCGAAACCGGGCTGCTGGTCGGTCTGGGTGCGGGGTGCGGTGTCGGTCATCTCTGCTCTCCACGGTCGGGGAACGGGGTGGTCACGGTCAGGTGTGCATGGCAGGTGCGGTGGTCCACGAGCGGTTCCAGGTCAAGCGCAGCGGTCTCCTCGCCGAGCGCGTCGAGCGCGCCGCGCAGGAGCCCCCGGTGGACCCCGCAGACGAGGTGCGGCTGATCCTTGGCCAGCGCCAGGAACGGGCAGTCGCGCAGGAGGATGTCCGTCTGCCGCCCGCCGGGGGTCGTGCGGACCTCGGGTGCGTGACCCCAGCCGACGAGAAGGTCCATGACCACACCGACCTTCCCGAGCCAGGCGCCGGGTGTGGTCGCCGGTCCCCCGGCCGCCACGTCGGTCGCGACCCGCGCGACGTGCTCCGTCGCCCACTGCCACCCCGACTGCACGAGTGCTGTCGGCGACTGGTCGAGGGACGGCGGGCCGGAGGCGGTGGCACTTGTCTGGCTCGCCCGGCCGAGGATCCCGTCCAGGACGGCGTAGGCGCGGAGCGCCTCCGGGTCGGTCGGAGCGGCCATGGGGACGGCCGGCACGGCATACAGCTTGCGCGGACGGCCGGCGCCGCCCGATGGTGCGGCCTGGACGGAGGTGAGTAGACCAGCGGCCACCATCTGGTCCAGGTGGAACCGGACCGTGGTCAGGTGCAGGCCGACGACCTCCGCCAGCTCCTGCGCGCTCTGCCCGCGCTGGCGCGCCGAGACGCCAGTCGGACTGTTCCGACTCGGATCCATGGAGAGGTGCGAGAGATGGTCGAAGAGGCGTCGACGCACGTCGGAGCGCAGCAGCTCAAGCCCCGCTCCGGTCGGCTGCGCTGACACTGGCCACTCATTTCACGAACATTTAGCGGAATGCTGACTCGGGTCAGCCTAGCGCGGAAAACCAATCCTCGATACTGCAGTCCCGCGTGTCGTGACCTGCGGTTATGTGCTTCCTGTGGCCTCGGATTAGGGCATATTCTCGTGCTGTAATGGCTGGCCTTGACTGAGCACAGGGGGCTGACGTGCAGATTTAGCGGATGCCGCCGTCGCCCTCATGCGCGTGACGTCCGGTGCACCTGTGGTGTGGGTGCTCAGGGTTGCGGATGGCGCGCGTCGTAGCTGAGGAAGCCGTGCTGCGCGCGGGCGAGGGAGACCATCGCCACCATGCAGGCGACGCCGCCGAGCACCAGGGCACCCCACTCGCTCCACACCGAGGCGACCGTGCCGGACACCAGCTCTCCCAGCCGGGGGCCACCCGCGACGACCACGATGAAGATGCCCTGGAGTCTGCCCCTGAGGTGGTCCGGGGTGGCCGCCTGCAGGATGGTGTTGCGGAACACCGCCGACACCGAGTCGGCGGCCCCGGCGGCGGCCAGCCCGAGACAGGCCAGCCCCAGGGCCGCGCGGGTGCTGAACAGTGTCCCGGACCCCAGCACGGCCAGTCCGACGAACCCGATGCAGGCCCCCCACGCCACGACCGACCACACCACGGCGCGCCCCTGGTGGATGACCTGCCCGAGTGGTCCCGAGAGAAGCATGGCCACCACCGCCCCTACCGCAAGTGCTGCGGACAGCACGCCGACGGTCGCCTCGCCGCTCGCCAGTGCCGTGACCGCGATCGCCGGGAAGAGGGCGCGCGGCTGGGCCAGAATCATGGCGCAGAAGTCCGCAAGGAAGGTCATGCGCACGTTCGGCCTGGTTCCCAGGAAGCGGAGTCCGTCAATCACGCTGGACAGTCCGGGCGCCCGCCTCGTCGGACTCTGTTCGGGACGAATGGGCGGGAGCGTGGACAGTCCCCACATGGCGACCGAGAAGAGGGCTACGTCCAGCGCGTAGGCCATGGTGTAGCCGCCGTACTGCACGACGACGCCGGCCAGCAGCGGGCCGACCGTCATGGCGATGTTCATCGAGGCGACACTCAACGCGTTGGCGGCCGGAAGCTGCTCGAGGGGTAGCAGCCGAGGATAGATCGAGGAGCGGGCCGGGCTCATGATCGCGAAACCCGCGCTGTGCAGGGCGACCAACGCGTACAGGACCCCGACCTCGGTGTTGCCCAGCGCCGCCTGGAGGACGTTCAGCGCCCCGGTCAGCCACAGCACGACACCCCCGACCACCGCGACGCGCTTGCGGTCGTGGGTGTCCAGGACCGCACCGCCGTAGAGGCCCAGCACGACGATCGGGACGAGTGCGTAGAGGCCGACCAGGCCGACCGCGAACGACGAGCCGGTCAGGGCGTAGATCTGGAGAGCGATGGCGGTCGTGGCGAGCTGCGCCCCGATGCCGGAGGTGACCATCCCCAGGTAGAGGTAGCGGTATGGGCGGGAGTGCCGCAGGGGGGTGATGTCTAGCAGGACGCGGTGCACCGGCACATGGTGCCACCCGTGAGGTCGGGCTGGCCGCCCGCTCGGTCAGGCTGGGGCCGACTGCCGTTCCTCGGCCCGTCGGATCACCGTCACGGTGAGGGCGAGCGCGACCAGCGCCGTCGCTGCGAGCAGCAGCAGCCCCAGGGCATAGGACTCGGTGCGGCCGTAGATGTAGCCCATCAGCAATGGCGGCAGGAACCCGCCCAGGCCACCGCACGCTCCGACGATGCCCGTGACGCCACCCACGCGGGCAGGTTCGGTGACCTTCGCGATCAGCGCGAAGGTCGCACCGCTGCCCGCGCCGAGCGCGACGGCCATCCCCAGGAACGAGAAGGTGCCGATGTGCTCCAGCAGCGGGGTGAACGAGGCGATGGTGGCGCCGACGGCCACCACCACGAAGCAGGCGGCAAGGACCTTGATGGCGCCGAACTTGTCGGACAGCCAGCCACCGAGGGGGCGGGCGACGACGGCCACCACGACGAAGCCGGCCATCCGGTTGGACGCGTCCGCGGGATCGAGCTCGTAGGCCACCTTCAGGTAGGACGGCAGGTAGACCGAGAAGGCGACGTAGCCGCCGAACGCCACGGCGTACAGGAAGGCCAACAGCCAGGTGATGGAGAGCTTGGAGTTGGCGACCACCCGGGACACGAGCGACCCGGTCGGCGGGGTGCGCCCCGGTGCGTCACGCAGGACGAGCCACGCGGCAACGGCATAGACCGCGAGCGCGGCCGCGGCCAGGATGAAGGGAAGAGTCTCGCCCTGCTTGAACAGCGGGACGGTGGTGAGGGCGCTGATGGCGGTCCCACCCATGCCGGCACCGAACACTCCGATCGCCAACCCGCGCTGGGCGGGCGGGAACCACGCGTTGACGAAGGGGACGCCGACCGCGAAGGCCGTGCCTCCGATGCCGAGGAAGAAGCCGGTGATGAGCAGGCCGGCGAAGGAGTTCTGCGCCCAGAAACCGATGACCAGGACCGGGACGATCGTGGCTGCCGAGACGAGAGGGAACATGACGCGTCCGCCGTAGCGGTCGGTCCAGGCACCGACGACGATGCGGCCCAGCGAGCCGACCACGACCGGGACGGCGACGAGGAGCGCAACGTCCCCCTCGGTGAGGTCTCCCAGCGTGCCCTCCTGCCGGAACAGCGGGCCCAGCGGGCTGAGCAGAGCCCACGCCCAGAAGTTCACGGCGAACCCGATGGTGGCCATGATGAGCATGGTCCAGGCCTGCCGACCTGCGGTGGCCGATGGTGCCTGCTTCGTGGTGCCCGATGATGCGGACATCGCGCTCCTTCGCCAGAGATGTGGGAATGATCGTACGGTGCTTCAGGCGCCCGGCCACTGAACGACACTGCCTGGCCCGGTCGTCAGGTGGTTGCCGCCTCCCCCAGGTACAGCCGGCACGCGCCGGGCTCGGAGAAGGCGCGGAGGTCGACCGTGGTCCGGTCTGCTCCGTAGCTGACCAGCGCCCCCTCCACGAGGCCGCGGTGCACCTGGCAGATCACCTCGGGCATCTCCGTGGCCAGCTCGAGGAGCGGACACGTCCGCAGTGCGAGGCCGTCGGCCGGTGACGGCCCCGGCACGGGTGAGAAGCCCAGCTTGGACAGGAGGCGGGTGACCCGCCTCGTGGCGGTGTCGCCCGGACGACTCGTGGGATCGGACTCCGCCAGCTGCGCCCCCCAGGCCCGCCCGATCTGGCGAGCCTCGGCCGACGGCTCCGCGGAGCGGGCCGCAAGATACGACGCGAAGGCAGTCGTGAGGCCGCGGTACTCCGCGAACGCCGGGTCGCTGACCGTGGGTACGGCCCGTCCCTCGTCGGTGATGCGGTAACGGTGCGCCGGCCGCCCCCGGCCGGCGGGCGGAACGGTCTCCCGGGCCACCATGCCGACGTCGACGAGCTCCTGCAGATGGCTCCGGACGGTGTTGGGGTGGAGCCCGAGCTGCGACACGAGCTCTGCGGTCGTCACCGGGTGCACGTGCTCGGCGAGGGCCGCCAGGACGCGTCCCGCCGGCGGCTCGTCGGTTTCCTTCGACGGCCGCCAGGGCGTTGGCCCGAGCGGGTGCGGTTTGTTCACAATGTGGAGTGTAATAATAGCCGCACACCGTCCGCAAACTCTCTGAAGGAGAACCACGATGACGAGCCAGATCCCGGTGCAGGACGTGAGTGGCGGCTGCACCTGCGGCGAGCATGATGTCCAAGTGCCCGAGCTCGATGCGCGCGCCATTCCCCACGCCATCCGACACGCCACCATCTTCGGTGCGCTCGACGCGGTCCCGGTGGGTGGCGCTCTCGACCTGGTGGCCCCTCACGACCCCAAGCCGCTGCTGGCCCAGATCGCTGACCGCGAGAACGGCGCGATCGACATCGAGTACCTGGTGTCCGGCCCCGAGTTCTGGACGCTCCGGCTGACGCGGACCCACTGACGCGCTGGTCGCCGTCCCGCTGGGTAGCGTCGTCCCCACCCCCGCACCGACCGAAGGAGGACACCGTGTGTTCCTACTGTGGTTGCCAGTCCATCACCGTCGTCGGTCGCTTCATGGCCGAGCACGACGAGATCATCAACGCAACCGGTCTGATGGTCCGCGCGGCCGAGGCTGGGGACGCCGGCAGGGTGCGTGAGGCAGGCGAGGTCGTGGCCGGCCTGCTGAGCCCACACACCCGCGCCGAAGAGGTGGGTCTGTTCAGCGTGATGCGGGAGCAGGAGGAGTTCACCGACCACATCGACGTGCTGTGCGGCGAGCACCACAGCCTCGACGGCCTGCTGGAGGCGGTCGTGGGCGGAGCCTTCGCCCTCGCTCCGGAGTTTGAGAGAGCGCTGCGAACGCACATCGACAAGGAGGACAACGGACTGTTCCCCGCAGCTGCGATGTCCTTGGACGGCCCGGAGTGGGAACGGGTCGATGCGACCACTCCCCCGGCCCAGGCCGCTCTGACCGACGGACGGGGTCACCGGCTCGAGGGCGGCAACGTTGCGCACGACGGCCCCCACGGGCACGACCACGAGCACTCGCACGAGCACCACCCGTGACCCAACCCGTGCGATTCCTCCTGCTGGCCGGCGGAGGCCTCTCCATGCTGGCCGGGCTGAACGCCGCACTGCTGCTCCTCGGGCTTCCCGCCCCCGTCACCCTCGAGCGGCTGCCCGACGTGCACGGCATGCTCATGGTGCTCGGGTTCCTCGGCACCGTCATCGCACTGGAGCGCGCCGTTGCGCTGCGCAGGAAGTGGGGCGCCCTGGCACCGGGACTCCTCGGTGCCGGCGGTCTGGCCCTGCTCACCCCAGCACCACTCGTGCTCGGACAGGTCCTGTTGGTCCTGGGATGCCTGGCCATGGTCGCCGTGTATGCCGCCCTGTGGCGTCGGGCGCACGAGGTGACAGTCCTGGTCCAGCTGCTCGGCGCCATACTCGCCGGTGGCGGCGCGGCCCTCTGGCTCCGCACGGAGGTCGCGGTGTCACTCCCGTGGCTGGTCGCCTTCCTGGTGCTGACCATCGCGGCCGAGCGAGCCGAGCTCGCACGCCTCGCCATGCCGGCCGGTGCGGGTGAGCAGCTGCTCGCGCTGGCGCTCGTGCTGACCGCGGGTGTGGTCGCGACACTGATCTGGCCCACGGTCGGGGGACCGCTCTTCGGGTTGGCTCTCCTGTCCATGACCGCCTGGCTCGCCCGCCACGATGTGGCACGCCGCTTCATCAACAGCACCGGCCTGCCGCGGTTCAGCTCGGCGGCCCTGCTGGCTGGCTACGGCTGGCTCGCCGTCGCCGGAAGTCTCTGGGCCCTGGGCGCGGTGCCCGGCAGCGGCGGCGGCCCGCTCGCCAACCACCCCACGGCCTACGACACCGTCGTGCACGCCACATTCCTGGGGTTCGCGATGTCGATGGTGATGGCCCACGCACCGGTGATCCTGCCCGCCGTGCTCTCCGTGCGCCTGCCCTACCGTCCGCTGCTCTGGGCCCCACTCGGCGTGCTGCACGCCGGGATGCTCCTCCGGGTGGGTGGCAACCTGCTCGGCGGCGCGAGCCCGGCAGCCTGGCAGGCCGGCTCCGTCCTGACCATCGTCGCGGTGCTCCTGCTCGCGCTCACCTCCGTCTACCTGGTGGCAACCTCATGAGCCTCACGAAGTCCCCCCGACCTGCGGCTACCGGAAGCCAGGCCCGAGGCAAGTGGCCGATGCGCGACCGGCCGGGTCTGTTCTGGATGGTCCTGGCGGTGACTGTCGCACTGGTCCACCAGTGGGTGCCGGACGCGACCTGGCTGATGGTCCACCTCGTCCTGCTCGGCGCACTCACCCACTCCATCTTCGTCTGGTCCATGCACTTCGCCCAGGCGCTCCTCAAGACCCCGGACGAGCTGGACACACGAGCGAACCAGACCCGCCGCCTGGTGCTTCTCTTCGCCGGGACGGCTGTCGTGATGGTGGGTGTGCCAACAGCGACGTGGTGGGTCGTCGCCGCAGGAGCCAGCCTCGTCTCGATCGCCGTCGTGTGGCACGCGCTCATGCTCCGACGCCGGCTGCGCCACGCACTGCCAGGGCGCTTCCGGATCACCTTCCGCTACTACCTGCTCGCCGCCGTATGCCTGCCTCTCGGTGCCACCTTCGGCGCCGCCCTGGCGCTCGGACTGAGCCAGACCTGGCACGAGCGCCTGCTGGTGGCGCACATGATGACCAACCTGCTCGGCTGGGTGGGACTCACCGTGACCGGCACCCTCATCACGCTCTGGCCCACCATGCTCCGCACGCCGATGGACACCCGCGCGGAGGCCCTGGCGCGCCAGGCGCTTCCGCTCCTGGTCAGCGCGCTGGTGATCATCAACGTGGGCGCGTTGTCCGGCATACGCCCGGTGACGGTGGCCGGCCTGCTCGTCTATGCCGCCGGTCTCGTCTGGTGGGGCCGCGCCCTGTGGCTGCCCGCACGGCGGCGCCCGCCGCGTGAGTTCGCCACGGCGTCGGTCGGCTGCGCCCTCGTCTGGCTGGGCGTGGGCATCGGCGCGACGATCTGGCTGGTCGCGCAGGGTGGTGTGGCCGACTCCATCGGACCCCTTGCGTCGATCTTCGTCGTGGGGTTCGCGGCGCAGCTGCTGACCGGAGCACTCTCCTATCTGATGCCCGTCGTGCTCGGTGGCGGCCCGTCCATGGTCCGCATCCCGCAGGCCTGGTTCAACAAGCTGGCTGCCCTTCGCCTGGTGGTCATCAACGTCGGCCTTGCGCTGTGCTTGCTCCCGGTGCCCAGTCTGGTCCGGGTCACCGTCTCTGCGCTTGTGCTCCTCGCCCTGGCCGCCTTCATTCCGCTGATGGTCGGCGCACTGGTCAGCTTTGTGCGGGCCCGCCGCGCCGCCGGCAGCGGCACCCCGGTGGTCACCCCGCGTGAGCCCGGAACCGCGGTCGAGCGACCCGCCTCGGCACTGACCGCGGCCCAGACGATCGGCGCTGTCGCGGCACTGCTGGTGGCGATCACGGTCGGCGTCGGGCTGGATCCCGTGGCGGCCGGACTGAGCACCGCAGCACCGTCGCCGGAGGCCCAGGCCCAGGAGGTGGCTGCGACCGGCGAGACGACCCGGGTCGAGGTCTCCGCGGAAGGGATGTCCTTCACCCCGTCGTCCGTATCCGTCCCGATCGGCAACCGTCTGGTCATCGACCTCGTCAACAACGACCCCAGCACCACCCACGACATGGTGCT
>DATGRS010000220.1:0-4762 GCA_035303365.1 Ornithinicoccus sp. | reverse complement strand
GTTGAACGCAGGACCGGCGATGTCCATGTGCGACCACTTGATCGGCGTGCCGTCGGAGCCCTTGCCGACGAACTCCTCCAGGAACTTCGCGGCGACCATCATGCCGCCGGCGCGCTCACCGGTGTGCTTGAGGTCGGCGACGGGGGAGTCCATGGTGCCGCGGATCTCCTCGGGCAGCGGCATACCCCACGCGGCCTCGCCCGCGCCGGTCGCCGCACCGGTCACCCGCTCGCGCAGGTCGTCGTCGTTGCCCATCACGCCCATCGTCCGGTCGCCCAGCGCGATGACGCACGCGCCCGTCAGGGTGGCGATATCGACGATGGCGTCCGGCTTCTGCTCGGAGGCCAGGGCGATGCCGTCGGCCATGACCAGGCGGCCCTCGGCGTCGGTGTTGATGATCTCGACCGTCCGACCACCACGCATCGTGACGATGTCGCCCGGGCGCTGAGCCAGGTCGCCGGTCATGTTCTCGGCGAGGCACAGGTAGCCGGTGACGGCGACGGGCACCTTCAGCTCGGCGAGGGCGAGCACCGAGGCAGCCACCGCGGCAGCGCCGGCCATGTCGCACTTCATCGTCACCATGCTGGCGCCGGGCTTGAGGCACAGACCGCCGGAGTCAAACGTGATGCCCTTGCCGACGAACGCCAGATGTGCCTTGGCCCTGGCCGGGCGGTAGGTCATCACGACCAGGCGCGGGGGACGGGCGGAGCCCTGGCCGACACCCAGGATGCCGCCGCAGCCCTCCTCCGCCAGCTTGTCGGCGTCCCACACCTCGAGCGTGACCTTGCTGCCGTCGGCGCGCTTGGACACCGAGTGGGCGAAGCTGTCCGGGAACAGGACGTTGGGCGGGGTGTTCACCAGGTCACGGGCATAGCGCACCGCGTCCGCGACGACCTTCGCACGACCGGCCACGTCGTCCTTGAGCCGGCCCTTGACGTGGACCTGCGCCTTGGCCAGCGGCGCCTTCGCCTTGGCCGACTTGCCCTCCCCGAGGAAGGTCTGGAACGCGTAGCTGCCCAGCAGGACGCCCTCGGCGACGGCCCCGGCATACTCCGAGCCGCTGCCCAGCGCGAAGAGCGCGGAGTCCTTGCCGACCAGCGCCCGCACGCCCGTCCCGGCCGCCCGGCGGTAGCGCTCGGCCGCGTCGGGGACGGTCGCGTCGGCGCTGCCGGTCCCCACGACCACCACGAGCTTGGCGCTCACCCCCGGCACCGCGGCGAGCTTGACCACCTCGTCAGCCTTGCCGGTGGCCCCGGTGGCGGCGAGGCTGTCCCGAAGGTGGCTCAGCGCGTTCTTGGGCAGGTCGGTTCCCTCGACCAGCACGGCGCCGTCATCACCGGCGGTGGAGGCCACCACGAGCGCGTCGACCTTGGCGCTCGCGATCTTGCTGTCGGTCAGGGTCAGAGTGGTCATCGTCGTCCATTCGATCGGCGGTACGGAGGCATCGGGGCCGCATTGAGCCTAACTGGCCGGGGGGTAGCGTGTCCCGCATGTCAGCACAGTCCGCGAAGACCTCGCCCCTGCACGACCGCCACATCACCCTGGGCGCCAAGATGGCCGACTTCAGTGGTTGGCAGATGCCGATCGAGTATGCCGGGGTGAAGGCCGAGCACATCGCCGTGCGTGAGCGGGTGGGCCTGTTCGACGTCAGCCACCTGGGCAAGGCCGTGGTGCGGGGCCCTGGGGCGAAGGACTTCGTCAACCGCTGCTTCACCAACGACCTCAACCGGATCGCACCGGGCCAGGCGCAGTACACCATGTGCTGCAACGCGGAGGGCGGCGTCGTCGACGACCTCATCGCCTACCTGAAGTCCGACGACGAGGTCTTCCTCATCCCCAACGCGGCCAACAACGCCGAGGTCGTCAGGATGCTGACCGGGGCGGCGCCGGAGGGGATCGAGGTGGTCAACGAGCACACGGCATACGGGGTCATCGCGGTGCAGGGCACCAGGAGTGACGAGGTGCTGACCAGGCTCGGCCTGCCCGTCGGCCACGACTACATGAGCTTTGTCGAGGCGACCTGGGAGGGGAAACCGGTCATCGTGTGCCGCACCGGATACACGGGGGAGCGCGGCTACGAGGTGCTGCCGCAGTGGGGCCAGACCATGGACGTCTGGGACGCCCTGCTGGCGGCGGTGGAGGAGTATGGCGGACTGCCGGCCGGTCTCGGCGCTCGCGACACCCTGCGCACCGAGATGGGCTACGCGCTGCACGGCCACGAGCTGTCGACCGAGATCACGCCGGTGATGGCCCGGGCCGGCTGGGCGGTGGGCTGGAAGAAGGACGAGTTCTGGGGCAAGGAGGCGCTGGAGGCAGAGAAGGAGGCCAAGAACACCCGCATCTCGTGGGGTCTGGACGTCACCGGACGGGGCATTCCGCGCGCGGGCTGTGAGGTCAAGGACGGCTCGGGTGCGGTGATCGGCACGGTCACCTCCGGCACGTTCTCGCCCACGTTGGGCAAGGGGATCGCACTGGCGCTGCTGGACCGCTCCGCGGCCGAGGGCGACGAGGTCGTGATCGACGTGCGCGGCCGCGACGTCACCGCAGTGGTCGCCAAGCCGCCGTTCGTCGAGGTGGGCGTCCGCGAGTCCTGAGCCGCGGCGCGCCACCGACCTGGTCCAGATCGGGCTGCACCTGCGGCAGACCACTGCGCGACCACAACGCACAAACTCGCCCGACCCGTGCAGTCAAACAGGCAATGTCGAGGTCGTGCGTATCCGCCGCGTCGCTGACCTGCGCTGACGCGCGGGTCGCTTGACGTCGCCTGTTTGAGTGCACGCGCACGAGGGGTCGATGCGAGGTCGGGATAGTGCACAGCGGGCCGAGCGGACGGCGTGCCGGTGTGCTGCGAGTCCGACGCCGTCAGCCCTGTCATGCCGAGCGCTGCGACCACTCCCGCACGGCGCGGGCGGTGACCGCCGTCAGGCTGGCGGCGGTATCGCCTAGCGCGGACTCGGCGCCGACCTGCTCGACCAGGGACCACACTGCCGCGAAGCCTGTGCTCGCGACGTCCACATCCACAGCGCCGGCGACGGCGATCGTCGGCACGCCATGCCGTGCAGCCAGGGCGGCGAGGGCAACCGGACCCTTGCCATACCGGCTCTGGCTGTCGAGCTGGCCCTCCCCGGTGAGCACGAGATCGGCTCCTCGCACGAGGTCCGCCAGGCCGGTCAGCTCCATGACCAGGTCACAGCCCGGGCGGACCTGCGCCCCGAGGAAGGTCATCAACCCCCAGCCCAGGCCACCCGCCGCTCCCGCCCCGGGAACGGCGCGACTGGCGTTGCGGCGCGTCCGCTCCACCACGTCGGCGAGGGTCGTCAGCCCCCGGTCGAGCGCCACCACCTCGTCCGGTCCAGCACCCTTCTGCGGCGCGTAGACCGCCGCAGCCCCCTCGGGCCCGAGCAGCGGGTTCGTGACGTCCGTGGCTGCGACGAAGCGCGTGGTGCCCACGCGGGGATCGATCCCGTCAAGGTCCACCGAGACGACTTCACTGAGCCAACCTCCGCCGGCGCGGACCGGCTTGCTCGCGGCGTCCAGGAAGCGGGCCCCCAGCGCGCTCGCCATCCCCGTCCCGCCGTCGGTGCACGCGACCCCGCCCAGGCCGACGACCACCTGTGACGCCCCAGCCTCCCAGGCGCTGCGGATGAGGCCTCCCACGCCGAAGCTGCTGGCGGACAGGGCGTGCTGCGGCGTCGGCTCGATGAGCTGCAGACCGCACGCCTGCGCCGCCTCCAGCACGGCGACGCCGTCGTGCACCGCGAACTCTGCATCGACCGGATCGCCGAGCGGCCCGGCCACCGTGCAGGTATGCCGTGTCCCACCGGCGGCGAGGACAGCCAGGATCGTCCCCTCGCCACCGTCCGCCAGCGGCACCCGCCCGATCACCGCGTCCGGCAGGACCTCACGGACCCCGGCGCTCATCGCCTCCGCCGCCTCACGTCCGGTCAGTGTGCCCTTGAACTTGTCGGGGGCGACGATGACCCGGACAGCGGCAGTCATCAGGCGGGCTGGCCGGTAGCTATGCGGCCGTCACTGCTCGGCGAGCTCGCGAGCCCGGAGGCGGCGGTCTGACTCGTAGAAGCTGGTGACGGCCGGGGAACTGCTGAGGTCGAGCACGCGCCCACCGACGAGCAGGTGCACCCGCTGGCTCACCGCGCTGAACCGGTTGTTGACGTGGGAGAGGACGTCCCGGTAGGTGGACTCCAGGCCGGACGTCGCCTCCCCGCCCCAACCGACCTCGTCGGAGATCGCCACGATGTCGTGGGGGAGCGACTGGTAGATCACCAGCAGGTCCTCGAGCTCCTCGTCGATCCGTGCGATGGCACCCTTTGTGGAGGGCCACAGGTCGTAGCGGTCCAGCAGCTGCCACACCCAGTGCGACAGGGTGTCGATGATCACGGGGTCACGGGAGAAGATCAGGGCGTGCGCCAGGTCGGTCGTCACGACGGTCCGCCACGTGTCCGGTCGCGCGGCACGCAGCTCCTCGACGCGGTCGGCCCAGACCTGGTCGGGGGCCTCGCTGACCTTCGGGCCGGTGGCGACATAGGTGACCGACTGATGGGCGGTCATCAATGAGGATGCATATGCGGACTTGCCGTTACGCGCTGCGCCCAGCACGAGAGTCGTTGCCATTTGCCAAACCTTCAGGGGTGGTGGGGGTGGGTCCAGAGTAGTGGACTCCCGGTGTGATCGTGCACCCCGCTCCCGGCGGTGGTGGGTCAGCGACGCCGCTGGTCACCGCCGAAGTCATCATCGTCGGGGT
>DATGRS010000219.1:0-11195 GCA_035303365.1 Ornithinicoccus sp. | reverse complement strand
CGACTTGACATGCCCCCCGGGTCATCGGCAAGTGTGGAGGTGTCCGAGGCGCGTGCGCATTGCCCCGCGAGGTGGTCGTAAGCGTCGCCGCCGGCAGCCCGCTGCCGGCGACCGCACCGAAGACAGGAGTCGCACATGCTGACCGTTTCTGAGAACGCCCAGGCCGTCGTCAAGAGCCTCACCGACAGCGAGGAGCTGCCCGACACCGCGGGCGTGCGCCTGTCGCTGGGCTCCGGCCAGAGCCAGCTGGAGGTGAGCGTCGTGCCCGAGCCGCAGACTAGCGACGTGAAGGCTGACGCGGCAGACGGCAACGTCTACCTCTCGCAGGACGTCGCACCGCTGCTCGAGGGCCAGACGCTCGACGCCGCGCAGACCGACGAGGGCGTGGGTTTCACGCTGACCCCCCAGTCCTGACGCACGACAGCGGCGCCCGTCCTACACCCTGGGGCGGGCGCCGCTATGTTGGCGGTCATGGGTGAGGAGCGCGCGATCGCCGCGGTCGAGGCGGCGGGCATCGACTTCGAGGTGAAGCGCCACGGCCGGGTCAAGAGCCTCGCCGAGGCCGCTGCCGCCCGCGGCGTGGCACCACGCGACCTGATCAAGACCATGGTGGTCCGGCGGGCCGACGACGACTACCTGTTCGTCCTGGTCCCCGGCGGGCGGGAGATCTCCTGGCCCAAGCTGCGTAGCCTGCTCGGCGTCAGCCGCCTCTCGATGCCGGACGCGGACGTCGCCCGTGAGGCCACCGGCTACGAACGCGGCACAATCACCCCCTTTGGTTCCACGACGGCCTGGCCGGTCATCGCCGACACCCTGGTCGCTGAGCCGGACCGCCCCATCTCGATCGGGGGCGGTGCGCATGGCGTCGGACTGACGGTGCAGTCCGGCGCGGCACTCAAGGCACTTGCGGCACAGGTCGCAGACGTCACGACGGAGGAGTAGGCAGTGGCTGCGCAGCTCGATCACCTCATCATCGGTGGACCGGACCTGGACGACCTCGAGGCGTATGTCGAGGAGCAGCTCGGCGTCGCCCCTCGCCGCGGCGGCTCGCACCCGGGATGGGGCACCCGCAACTCGCTGGTCGGCCTGGGTGGCCGGCAGTACCTCGAGCTGGTCGCACCCGACCCGGACCAGCCGGACCCCGAGCACGCGCGGTCGTTCCGGGTGGACGAGCTGACCGAGCCGACCCTCGTGGGCTGGGCGGTGCGGGTGGACGACGTCGGCAGCGTGGTCGCGCACGCCCGCGAGCAGGGCTACGACCCCGGCGAGCCGTTCGGGATGTCCCGGAGGACCGCCGATGGCCGCGAGCTCGCCTGGCAGATGACCCCTACCGACACGGGCCGCACCCGCGCGGTGCCGTTCCTCATCGACTGGGGGCAGACGCCGCACCCGAGCGAGGGTCTGCCTGCGGTGCTGCTGCAGACGTTCCGGATCAAGCATCCCCAGGCACCTGAGCTCAACGCGGCGTTCAAGGCGCTCGGCGTCGCCCGCGGACCAATCCAGCTCCGGGTCGGCGAGCCGGTCCGCCTGTCCGCGGTGCTGATGACCGAGTCCGGGCGGGTCGAGCTGGGGTGAGGTTGCGGGTCGCCGCAGGCGTCGTCCACGAGCACCTCGCCGTCGCATCACGTCTACGCACTCCCCTCGCCCCGGGGGCGCCCACTTCGCGTTCGTCGCACTCACCTCGCGTGAAGGGCGCTCACCTCGCGTTGTGAGCACTCACCTCGCGCCATACCGCGAGGTGAGTGACTCACAGGCGAGGTGAGTGCACAGATCACGGAGCCCGAGAGGACTGGGCGGGCGATCGTGGGCAGCCCTAGGGTGGGTTTCATGTTGGATCCGCTGCTGACCGCCTCGTTCGACCGCCTGTGGAGCGACCTGGAGCCGGTCGGGCGGCTGTCCTCCGGCGGCTACCGTCGTTTCGCCTGGACGCGCGAGGACCACACGCTGCGCGAGTGGTTCGCCGCGGAGTGCGCACACCGCGGGCTGGATCTGGTCGAGGACCGGATCGGCAACCAGTGGGCGTGGTGGTGGGACGGATCCGGCTCGGTGGACGATGCCGTCGCGGCGGGCAACCCGGGCATTGCCATCGGCTCTCACCTGGACTCCGTGCCGGACGGCGGGGCGTATGACGGACCGCTGGGTGTGGTCTCATCTCTCGCCACGGTCGACGCGCTGCGCGCGGCTGGCGTGCAACCAGGGCGCCCGCTCGCGGTGGTCAACTTCGTCGACGAGGAGGGTGCCCGCTTCGGGGTGGCGTGCGCCGGCTCGCGGGTGATCACCGGCGCCATGACGCCCGAGCGGGCACTGAGCCTCACCGACGTCGACGGGATCAGCATGGCGGAGGCGCTGGTGACCGCCGGGCGTGACCCTCAGGCGCTAGGCCCGGACGAGGAGACGCTGCGCCGGGTGGGGGCGTTCGTCGAGCTGCACGTGGAGCAGGGCCGGGGCCTGGTTGACCTCGGTGTGCCGGTGGCGGTCGCCAGCGACATCTGGCCGCACGGGCGCTGGCGCTTCGACTTCCCCGGGGAGGCCAACCACGCAGGCACCACGCGGCTGGTGGACCGCCGCGACGCGATGCTCGGCTATGCAGACCTGGTGCTCGGGGCCCGCAAGGAGGCCCAGCTGCGCGGATGCGTCGCCACCGTCGGCAAGGTCGCCGTCACGCCGGGCGGGGTGAACGCGATCCCCAGCCACGTCACCGGCTGGCTCGACAGCCGCGGACCCGACGAGGACGAGGTGCGCAGCACGGTGGCCGAGCTGACCACCCGGGCAACCGACTTCGGTGCGACGGTGACCGAGGAGTCGTGGACCCCGGCGACGCACTTCGACGAGGGCCTCAGCGACCGCCTCCGCGGTGTCCTGTCCACGGACACCGAGCTGAGCGTGCCGGTCCTGGGCACCGGCGCCGGCCACGATGCCGGCATCCTCGCCTGCGCGGGTGTCCCCTCGGCCATGCTCTTCGTCCGGAACCCGACGGGCGTCTCGCACAGCCCCGCCGAGTTCGCCGAGCGCGACGACTGCCACGCCGGGATCGAGGCGCTCACCGCGTGCGTCACCGATCTGGTGGCCACATGACCGGGCCGTCTGCGGCCAGCCCCTGGCCCGCCGGCACCCCATCGCGGGAGGGGCGGATCCGCATACTGCTCACCGGGATGTCCGCGGTCGGCAAGTCGACGCTCGTGGGCCTGCTGTGCGAGCGTGGCTGGGCTGCTGTCGACCTGGACGACGGGTACACCACCGAGAGCATCGGGCTTCCCGGTGAGGTGCTGTGGCTGGAGGACCGCGTGCGCGAGCTGCTCGACGGCCCCGAGGACGTGCTTTTCGTCGCGGGCTGCGCGAGCAACCAGGTCGGTTTCCACGACGACTTCTACCGCATCGTCCTGCTGAGCGCGCCGCGTGAGGTCGTCCGGCAGCGCCTGCGCACCCGGGACACGAACCCGTTCGGGAAGACGGCTGACGAGGAGGCCAAGGTGATGGCGGACCAGGCCGCGGTGGAGCCGCTGCTGCGCCGCGCGGCCGACCACGAGGTCGTGACGACCGGGTCGCTTGAGCAGACGCTCCAGGAGGTCCTGGATGTGTGCGAGACCGCTACCAAAAGGGGAGGCTGGCGTGCGTGACCACTACCAAAATGCGGGGCAGGCGTACGAAACCCCTATCAAAATGCGGGGTGGGCGTACGAAACCCCTATCAAAATTGGGGGGGAGATGAGCGGGGAGCGGAGGTGGCACGCGACCTGGGCGATGCTGCCGGACGGGCTCGCGCGGGACGTGGTGCTCGAGGCGGATGCCGGCCGGTTCGTTGCGATCACGCTAGGCGTCCCGGCTGAGCGGGCGGCGGCGGACGGTGCCGAGCGGTTGCCCGGCGTGGTGCTGCCCGGTTTCGCCAACTGCCACAGCCACGCCTTCCACCGGGCCCTGCGCGGGCGCACCCACCACGGGGGCGGTACCTTCTGGACCTGGCGGGAGGGCATGTATGCCGTGGCCTCCCGGCTCGATCCCGACAGCTACCTCCAGCTCGCCCGGGTGACGTACGCGGAGATGGCACTGGCCGGGATCACCTCGGTGGGGGAGTTCCACTACCTGCACCACCAGACCGGCGGCCGGCCCTACGACGACCCCAACGCGATGGGCGAGGCCCTGATCCAGGCGGCAGCCGACGCGGGCATCAGGCTGACCCTGCTCGACACGCTCTATCTCGCGGGCGGTCTCACCGCCGACGGTCACGCACCGCTGGAGGGTCCGCAGCTGCGCTTCGGGGACGGCGACGTGCAGCGGTGGGCCCAGCGGGTCTCCGGCATGACCGACCACACCGCCGGAGGACCGGCGCACCTGAGACTCGGCGGCGCGATCCACTCCGTTCGGGCGGTGCCCCGCGACCAGCTGCGACGCGTGACCGACTGCGGCGTGGCGGACGGGTCGGACCCGTTGCACATCCACCTGTCGGAGCAGCCGGCGGAGAACGAGAGCTGCCTGGCGGCCTACGGTCTGACCCCGACCCAGCTGCTGGCCGAGGAGGGCGTCCTGGCCCCCAACCTCTCTGCCGTGCACGCCACGCACCTCACCGACTCGGACATCGGCCTGCTGGGTGGTGCACACGCCACGGCCTGCTTCTGCCCGACCACCGAGCGCGACCTGGCCGACGGCATCGGCTCCGCCCGGGCACTCGCTGACGGCGGCGTGCGGCTCTCGCTCGGGTCCGACCAGCACGCCGTCGTCGACCTGATCGAGGAGGCGCGCGCCCTGGAGATGCATGAGCGGCTGGACAGCAGGCAGCGCGGGCGGTTCACCCCCGAGCAGCTGCTCGCGGCCGCCACGGCCCACGACACGATCGGCTGGCCGGACGCCGGGCGTCTCGAGGTCGGTGCCCGCGCGGATCTCGTGGCGGTCCGCCTGGACAGCCGGCGCACGGCCGGCGTGGACCCGGCGCAGGTCCTGCTGGCCGCAACCGCGGCGGACGTCGACACGGTGGTCGTCGACGGCCGCGAGGTCGTGTGCGAGGGACGCCACCGGTTGGAGGAGGGACGCCGGCTCGGTGCCCAGCTCGCCGCTGTCATCGAGCCGTTGTGGGAGGGGGTATCTTCCGCGGGACCCGGTGCGGCAGACTGAAGCCCATGGCAATCCTGGTCACCGGCATCAGCGAACTGGTCACGTGCGACGACACCCTGGAGGGGGCCGACCAGGCCGATGGTCTAGGAATTCTGCACAACGCGGCGGTCATCGTGGGTGCGGAGTACGAGGACGCACCCACGTCGGTCCTGTGGATCGGCGCGGCGACCGACGCCCCGGAGGCCGACTGGTCCTTCGACTTGGGGGGACAGGCCGTGCTCCCCGGCTTCGTCGACACCCACACCCATCTCCTGTATGCCGGCGACCGGGCTGAGGAGTTCGCCGCCCGGATGACGGGCCAGGCCTATGACGGTGGCGGGATCCTCACCACGGTCGAGGCGACCGGACTGGCGACCGACAGCGAGCTGCGCGCGTTGCTCACCGCGCGGCTCGACGAGTTCCACTCACAGGGCACCACGACGGTGGAGATCAAGAGCGGTTACGGCCTCGACATCGAGGAAGAGGTCCGCCACCTCCGGCTGGCCCGGGAGGTCACCGAGGAGACCACCTTCCTCGGAGGACACGTGGTCCCGCCGGACTACCGCAACGACCGGCAGGGGTATGTCGGTCTGGTCGCCGGCGACATGCTGCGGGCGGCTGCGCCGTACGCACGGTGGGTGGACGTGTTCTGCGAGCCGAACAGCCCGTACGCCTTCGACGGGGACGAGGCCCGCGTCATCCTCACCGCCGGCCTGGAGGCCGGTCTGGGGCTGCGGGTCCACGGCAACCAGCTCGGCCACGGGCCGGGGGTGCAGCTGGCGGTCGAGCTGGGGGCGGCCAGCGTCGACCACTGCACCTACTTGACGGACCGCGACGTGGACGCGCTCGCGGGCTCGGAGACCGTGGCGACCCTGCTGCCGGGCGTCGAGTTCTCCACCCGCTCGTCCTACCCGGACGCGCGCCGCCTGATCGACGCCGGCGTCGACGTGGCCGTGGCCACGGACTGCAACCCCGGGACCTGCAACTCCTCGTCGATGCCGCTGATGATCGCCCTCGCCGTGCGCGAGATGGGGATGACCCCGGCGGAGGCGGTGCGCGCCGCGACGGTCGTGGCGGCGCAGGCGCTGCGGCGGTCGGACATCGGCGTGGTGCGGGTCGGCGCGCGGGCCGACCTGGCGGCGGTCAGCGCCCCGAGCTACCTGCACATCCCCTACCGGGTGGGCGTGCCGATCGTGAAGACGCTGCAGGTCTGAAGGGGACGATGGGTCGGGGGACGCCGAGGGGCCTTGTCCTCGGACCGACCCCAGCTCGCCTCGTGTCGGGCCCCCCGTCGCCCAGGCTGCCGGGTGAGGCGCACGGAGTCAGGTCGCGAGCAGAGGCGTGAGCGTCGGGAAGCGCTCGGTCACCGCGGCGATGTCCTTGACCTCCGGACGGGTGGCCAGGTCGGCGGTGATGGCGCGGAGCTTTGCCTCTCGGTCACCCGTCGTTGCATGGTCGCTGAGCATGTCCTGGTCGGCGTGCCGCATCTGGAAGTACGCCGGCTTGCGCGAGTCGACGATCGTGGGCCGCCGGCGGTCGACGAGGTAGTGCGCCCCCCTTGCGTTGAGGACCAGGCGCTGGCGCCCCGAGTCGTAGTGTCCGATGTAGGCCAGGCCCTGTGCACCGAACACCCGGCGGACCTCGTGGACCGACCCCAGCCTGCCCTCGTCGAAGACCGATGAGTACCCCACCGCCATGCTCACGGCACGACCGTCGTCGTGCGGCGTGGCATAGGCAGCGAGCCGGTCGAGGAAGTCCGCGGCCAGCATGTCGTCGTCGTCGAGGCGGAACTGGACCACGATGCGCGACCGCGCGCTGCGTGCGCGCATGAAGCCGGTCATCGCCTCGTCGACATCCACCTCGTTCTCCAGCAGGTGCAGCACCGGGTAACGCTCGGCGGCTGCGAACAGCTCGGCCAGCCACGGGTCAGGCATCTCCGGTGAGTAACGGACGATGTGCCGGTAGTCGTGCTGCTCGGACATCTGCTGCAGGATCGGCACCGTGAGGGTGAGGAAGATGTCGCACCGTGGCCGCATCCGCTCGGCCGACCACAGCATGGCGCGGTAGCTGTCGGGGTCCGGTGCGTTCCGGCTGAGCTTCCAGGCACCCGAAGCAGTATCGAAGACGCTGAACCGGGTGAGCCCGAAGAAGGACGGCGGCTGTGGTCGACCCCGGTCTTGCACGGTGCGCCGCCCCGCCGAGGCAGCTCGCCGAGCCGCGCGGGAAAGCCTGTTCGACACCCCCGAGCTCACTGAGTGCCTCCTCCTTGCGCATCGTGGTCGTCGGTCCACGCCGGCTGTGCGACCCCTGGGCCCTGCGCGGCGTCAGGGGAGCATAGCCTGCTTCATCTGCCACGAGGAGTAGACGCTGCTGATCACCTCCCCACCGAGCCAGGCGGTCAACCGCTCCGCCTCGGTAGCCACGGCGGCGGCACCGTCAGAGCCGATGTCCTCGCGTAGGACCGGCACCACGACGGCATCGGCATCCTGCACCCAGCAGCCCACGATCCGCCCGTCCCACCAGACGGTGGTGCCCCCGTTGCCGTTGCTGTCAAAGAGGTATGGCGTGTGCTCGGGGTCGAGGTAGAAGTCCCGGTCGCGCCAGCCCATGGTGGTTGGATCCAGCGTCGGCAACAGCGCCGCCCACGGCTCGAGCTCCGGCTCGCGCTCGCCGTCGTCGGGCAGCAACCAGCCGGTGCTGCCGGTCCTGCTGCCGTGGGGGGCGCCGGTGCCGCCGCTCTCGAGTCCGACCTCCACGGCTCCGACGTCGGCCAGTGCCTGCCGCACGGCTGTCTTGGTCGACCCGAGCCACCAGACCAAGTCCGCCTCGGTGCCCGGCCCGAAGCGGTGCAGCCACCGGCGGACCAGCTCGGCATATCCCTCGCGGGCCGGCCAGGGCTCGGGGAGCTCGCCCAACCAGGTGCGCATCAGGGTCCACGCCGGGCGGTTGATCCGCCACCGGCCGGCGTTGCGCCCCCGCGTCAGCCGAGCCGAGGCGCCGAGGAGAGTCAACACGCGCGGTGCGATCGGCACGGGGCCACCCCACGGGCTCGTGGGGGACACCGTGACCTTGCCGTCGACCGCCGGCAGCGCCTCGCGGATCTCCTTCGCGGACAGCGTCCCGCCGGCCGCCAGGAGGTCCTCCACCTGAGCGCCGACGTGGTCGAGCCATTGCCCGCCGTCCTCGGCCCTACCGTCGTCCTCCACGTTGCGGGCGAGCCTGCGGCGCTCCGCGGCGGCGACCCGGGCGGAGGCGCTGCCCCAGGCGGCGGGCAGCAGATCTCGGGGGAAGGCGAACAGGGTCCGCCGCATGGCGAGCTGCTTCACCAGTGACCGGTCGTCGTAGAGCGCGCGGTCGACGTCGGCAGGGCTGACGCCCTCGGTCCTCGCGGCAACCGAGAGATAGACCGTGGACGCCTCCGTCGCGTGGAGCACCACTACGGCGTCCGTGGCCTGTTCCGGCGTCGAGACGCGGTGGGCGGGCGCGATCGCGTGGCGCCGGCCCAGTCGGTGCCGGCGCTCGGCATCAGTCACGATTCGCGCGGTCATCGACCCAGTCTGACGTCCGCCACCGACAGCGTCCTCGACATCTGACGCGCCGGCGGCACCGTCATCCTGCGGTATGCCGGCCAGTCACCCCACATCCGACCGTCGGCTGACGCGCCGCCCCGGAGCAGCGGCATACGCTTCTCGGGTGGAGATGGTCAGGCGCGCTCGTACCTTGATGCAGGAGTACCCGTTCGCGGTGGACGCGGTCCTCGCCGTGCTCGCGTGGCTCGTCTGCCTGGTCCTGGCCGGCACCTACGGCCCGGTCGCGTTTGTGCTGACCACCGCGCAGGTGCTGCCGCTGGCCTGGCGGCGCACGCAGCCGTTCCACGCGGCGCTGGTCATCGCGACGGCGTCCCTGCTCCAGCTGGTGCTGATGGACGCGCCTCTGCTGTCGAACGTCGCAGTGCTGGCCGTCATCTACGCCACGGCGGCCTACGCGTCGGAGCGGTGGCAGACTCGGACCGTCCTGGCGCTCGGTCTGGCCGGGGGCTTCCTCGGCGTGGTCGACTGGATCGCCGGCCGGTACGTGGGCAGGGGGTTGCTCGAAGCCATCCCCACGCTCATCTTCATCTGGATGTCCGTGGCGGTCGCGTGGGTCCTCGGGGACGCGGTGCGCCGGCGCCGGGCGGTACTCTCCCGGCTGCGAGAACAGAACGAGGCACTCGCCCGCGACCAGGCGCAGCGGGGTGCGCTGGCCGCGCAGGGGGAGCGGGCGGCGATCGCGCGAGAGATGCACGACATCGTCGCCCACTCCCTGTCGGTCGTGGTCGTGCAAGCAGACGGAGCGGCGTATGCCGCGCGCCTGGCCCTCGAGCGCGGGACCGGGGGAGACCCGGCGGCGCTGGACCGGGCCGCCCAGACCCTGGAGACGCTGGCCAGCACCGCGCGCGAGGCGCTGACCGACACCCGGCGGCTGGTGGGGGTGCTCCGCGACAGCGGCGACTCCGCGGAGTTCGCGCCGGTGCACGGACTGGCTGACCTGGAGGACCTCGTGCAGCGGGTCCGGGACTCCGGGGTGCCGGTCAGTCTTGCGGTGCGCGGCGAGATCGCGACCCTGTCGCGCGACCTGGACCTCGCGGCATACCGCGTGGTGCAGGAGTCGCTGACCAACGTCCTCAAGCACGCCGGGTCCGGCGCGAGTGTCGCCGTCGACGTGCTGCGCACGCCCGCGGTGCTGCTGGTGCGGGTGACCGACGACGGGCGGGGGACCGAGATGACCACGAACGAGCCGGGGGGCGACGGCTACGGTCGGCACACCGTCGCGCTGGACGGGCGCGGCAACGGGATCATCGGGATGCGCGAGCGGGTCGAGGTGCTGGGCGGCACACTGCACGCGGGCCCGCGGGTCGGCGGCGGGTTCGAGGTCGTGGCCTCGGTGCCCGTCTCCGCGCACGAGACCGTGTCGGACGACGCAAGGAGCCAGGTATGAGCGACGCGACCTCGCCGGACGACATCCCGATCCGGTTGTTCCTCGTCGATGACCAGGAGCTGGTGCGCGCCGGGTTCCGGATGGTGCTGGACGCGCAGGACGACATGACCGTCGTCGGTGAGGCGGGGGACGGCACTGCCGCGCTCGCCGCGATCGCGACGACTCATCCGGACGTCGTGCTGATGGACATCCGGATGCCGCGGATGGACGGGGTGGAGGCGACGCGCCGGCTGACCGAGGTCGGGGAGCGGCCCAAGGTGCTGGTGCTGACGACCTTCGACCTGGACGAGTACGCGTTCGCCGCGCTGAAGGCCGGGGCGGCCGGCTTCCTGCTCAAGGACGCCGGGCCCGCCGAGCTGCTCACTGCGATCCGGGCGGTGCACGACGGCGACGCGGTGGTCGCGCCGAGCACGACGCGGCGGATGCTGGACCGGTTCGTCGAGCACCTGCCGGGCGCGGACGACCCCACCGCTGCGGCCGCTGCCCAGCAGCGCCTCGAACCGCTCACCGATCGCGAGCGGGAGGTGCTGGTGGCGGTCGGGCGCGGTCTGAGCAACACCGAGATCGCCGCCGAGCTGTTCCTGGCCGAGGCCACCGTGAAGACGCACATCGGCCGCATCCTGCACAAGCTCGGCCTGCGCGACCGGGTGCAGATGGTCATCACGGCCTACGAGACCGGAATGGTGGGCTGAGGGTCACGCAAACTCCGCGGACCGGTCGGCTCGCTGTGGGATGATTCCCGTTTACTCCAGCACATCGTGAAGGAGGAACCGGCAGGTGCTCGACGATGCGTGCCTTGTGCTGCTCGTAGGCCCCGACACCTCCACCCTTCCCCAATGGCTGCACCGTCTCCGCGCGCGGAGCGATCGCCCACGACTGATCGTCGCCTACCCGTCCGACCTGGCGCAGCAGGTGGCGGTGGCCTGCGACGAGTTCCCGGGCGTGGACCGACTCCGGCTCGCCGATGCTGGCGACCCCGGGGCCACGCTGGCCGCCATCGTCGCCGCCGTCCCCACCGCGCACTTCACCGTCACAGCCCTGGGACATCGCACGCCCGACCTGCTCGACGGGCTTGCGTCGGCGCTGGTCACCGCACGGCGCCCCGTCGCGGCCGTCACGTCCCACCTGCCGGTT
>DATGRS010000218.1:0-4370 GCA_035303365.1 Ornithinicoccus sp. | reverse complement strand
AAGACAGAAGTAGTAGCGCCGGCGGCACTGGGGGCATGTGCTTCTCGCGGCCATCGCCCGGTCCAGCGCCCACTCCTGCGCGAGCGTCGGCGTCCGCTTCGGCCGGGCGAGCTCCACGCTGTAGAGCCAGGCTCGGGTGGGGTGGGTGCATGACTGGTCTGGCCGGTAGGCACATGCCTTGCAGCGCAGCACCGCGACCGGGCCGTGCCCGCCGGGGCTCAGTCCGTGATCGCGTAACTGCCGCCGGGTGAGCAGGCCCTCGGGGCAGGCGCGCCGGTCGAACTCGGGCAGCGTCGCGTCGCTGCGCGGCACTCGCTTCACTTCGCCGCGGCGCCATTTCCTCGTGCGTGGCATCACTGGCTCCAGGTAGGAGAGGGGGGCGGGGTGCTGCGGCCGGCGCCAGCCGATCCGGCGGTGCGCCGGGGGACGAGCATGTCGGTACCTCATATGTCGGTGGGCAGCGCTGAGCCCCGCCGACGTGCTGCTGGTGTCGGCGGGGCTCGATGCGGATCGAGTGGGCTGAAGTGGCGATGCCCGCACAGGTCGGGCGGGGGTATCGAGAGGGCGGGTGCCAGGGGGGTGGCTAGAGCAGCCGGGAGTAGTGCTGCTTGAGGGTCTTCCCAGTCTCTGTGTCGATGGCCGTCCGGTCCGGGCGGAACTCGATCTGACGACGGGGCAGTTCGTCACCGGGCTGCCACTTGGGGCCACCGACTCCCACGGTCATGCGGACGGGCTGGTACCAGTCCTTAACCGGTACCTGGACCTGAAGGTTGATTGGTACGAGCAAGCGCTGCCCCGGGTCCGTGGTCTCTTGGTCCATCTGAGTACCGGAAACGATGCGTACGATCTTCGGTGGTGTCTCGGGAGCGAGCCAAGCGGACAGGATGGCGGATCGGCCGTCCTTACTCCACTTTGCCCTAACCTTGGCCTCGATTCCGTCGATGCTGAGTTCCACTGCTGACACGCCTTTGTAGGCAGCTGCCCGCTCGCGGTGTTCCTGGGCCCGTTTGTCGTCTGCGGAGTGCTGCCACACCACGGCGCAGATGAGCACGAGGGCGGCAATCACGGCGAGGTACGGCAAGGTGCGCCCGGGCGGTCTGGTCGGTGCAGGGGCGCTCGCGGGTGGCTCGGGGGTGAGTGGTTGGGGTCCTCCGTGCCACTGCGGGGTGGCGTTGGCGGGTTTCTCGAACCACGCAACGTTGTTTCCGTCCGTCTCCTTGTCCGTCCCCATGTGGGTGACGGTAGCGCGTGGGTGCACGGGTGTTACCTCCAATCGGGGCACAGCACTCTGCCGGAGGGGTCGGTGCTGTGGGTGCGGCCGGGCGGCCCCGCCCGGTCCTCGCGCACCGCCGGGTGGCGGGCGGGCGAGGGCCAGGCGGAGCGTCCGGGGTCCGATGCGGTGACGGCCGGTCAGAGATCGGATGGCAGGCGTTCGCCGGTGTCGGCGTCGGTGGCCGAGCCGGTGGGGGAGAGGCGGACCATGCGAGAGGGGGTTCGGGTCTGCTTCGTCCACGCCTTTCCGCCGACGGCGACGCGTACTGTCACGTCGGCGTGTGGGTCAGCCACCGGCAGGGCGAGTTCCGGTGCTCTGGGGTAGAGGCTGCCGTCCCGGGTCGTGTAGGCGTGCTGTTCTCCCGCGTCGAGACGCAGGTACCGTGCGTTGCGGTCGGCGTACGAGCGCAGCTCTACGACGACCTGGTTGCCGCTCCAGTGCGCCACCACGTCGACCGTCACTCCGTCGAGGGTGAGTTTGGCTCCCGCCCGTCCCTTGTAGGCCACGGGGTCAGCTTGCGCCTGGCGTGCCTCGCGGGATGGGCCAGGTTCGGTGTGCTGTTCACCGCCGGCGGCTTGCCAGACGGCGGCGGCTGTGATGGACAGAGCGGCGACGGCGGCGACGTAGGGCCACGCGCGCCGGCGGGGCCGTCGGCCCACTGGGGTGTCCTCGTCGGCGGGCGGCTCAGGTGTGCCGGGCTGAGGGACCGTGGGCAACTCTGCGGTCAGGGTGCTGGTGTCCGAGGGCTGCCCGGTCCCGGCGCCCAGGCGGGCGACGGTGGCGCGCAGCTGCACGGCCTGGTCCCGGTTCCCGCACAGGTCGGCTACCTGGGCTCGGGTGGTCAGCCATCGCATGGCCTGGGGTGAGGTGATGCCGTAGGCGGTGATGTCGGTGCGCTCGCCGATGGCCGCCAGGTCGGCGGCCTCGTTGCACCGGCCTTCCATCGCAGCCTGGATCGCCTCGCGGTGGCGGTCTATCACGTTCGGCGGCATCTCCCAGGCCCACGCCTCGTCCTCGCTCGCGTGGGCATCGGGGGCGGTGACTTCGTCCGCCTCTCGCACCTGGTCCAGGTCGGCGATGTGCTCGACTGCCAGGCCGGCGTCCTCGGTCGGAAAGGCGTCGTCCGATTCCTCGCTGTGGGGCTCCTCCTCTCGGCTGGGGTCGTACTCGAGGATGTCCGGTTCCTGGTCGAGGATGGCCTGCTGCGCTTTGCGGCGTCGGGACGAGGTGTCGGTGAGGGCGCTCTCCTCCTCACTGATCACGGTCTGAACGATGTCGGTGTAGTCGGGGCCGACCTTCCACACGGCCTGTCCTGGGCCCAGACCCGGAATCCTGTCGACGGCCCACTGGGGCAGGTTGAGCAGCGCGCCGACCTTCGCAGCCTCTTCCGGCCCGAGGCGGCCGACGTGGACCACTTCGCACAGTCGCGCCAGGTCCTGCGCCGGGCCGTCACCGAGGTCAGACAGTGTGTGCATCACCACGTCCAGTGACAGCCCCATCCGGCGGCTGAACTTCAGCAGTCTGCGGATCAGTTCGCTGGTGGCCGGTGACAGCAGAATCTGCCACGCCTCTTCCAGCACCAGGTGCCGGTGAGGGGCGGTCGACTGCGGGAGCCACACGTGCTCTACCCAGCACGCCACCGCGGCCATCAGCGAAGGAATCGCCGGGCTGTTGCGGTCCAGACGGGAGAGGTCGAACGCGAGGATCGGCAGGTCGGTCTCGGGCAGTCCGGCGTTGTCGCCGTCGAACAGGCCGCGCAGACCGCCGTCGGTGTAGCGGGACAGGGCGAAAACGGCACCCGCGCCCCACTCAGCGAGCGTGACAGCCGGCCACCTGCCGTCCTCCGGTTCCATGAGGGCGTCCACCAGGCCGTTGAGGGTCGTCGCCTTCGGGTGGGTGAGGGCGTGCTGGAGGGCGTAGGCGGCCTGCTGGGTGAGGGGTTCGGGCTCCACAGCCGCGATCAGCGAGCGCACGAGCTGCTCGCGGACCTCGCGTGGGAACAGCTCGGAGAGGGGGTTGAGGGTGAAAGTGCCGGCCTCGATGACGCGGCCCTTCAGTGAGCGGGTGAGAGCTGCCCACTCACCCGTGTTGTCTTCTCCGAAGGAGTCGATGACGACGTACTGGTGGCTGTTGTCGATGACTTCGCGTCGGGCGCGGATCTTCGCGGTCGTGCTCTTGCCGGAGCCCAGGCCGCCCAGGGCCAGGCTGTTGGTCGAGGGCAGAACCTCCTGGTCGACCTGGACCGGGGAGAGGGCGAAAGGGCGGCCGTCCAGCAGCGACCGGCCGATAGGGATGCCGGGGAAGGTGCGGCTGGAGGTGACCAGTGGTGCGGTGATCGCAGCGTGGTTGGAGGGCAGACGGATCATCAGAGGATCGCCCCTTTCCTGGTCGAGGCTCCGTGGGGGGAGGTCATTACGTGGGCGCGGTGCTGCTGGCCGGTGAGCCAGTCCAGATCGAGGCGGTGCCGGTCCGCGGTGAGGGTGGTCTGCCAGCGGGAGTCCGTGACGGCTTCGGGGCTGTCGCCCCACACGGTCAAGTAGGCGTCGATGTCCACGAGCGTGGCGCCCTGGACGAGCGCGCCGTGCGTGGTGGTGCTGGCGATCTCGTGTGCTGCGGCTTTGACCTTGTCCGTGGTGAACGCCTCGGCTCCCGCGGCCTGCCACTTCGCGGCCCGGCGGGACTGGGCTGTGGGCAGCGGCCGGTAGAGGACGGACAGCGACCGCTCACCGGTGCTCTGGTCGAGCAGCAGCTTGGTCATCAGATCCCCGCCGGTCTCGTCTGGCCATCCGGTGATCCGGGCCGTACTGGCGTGGCGGCCGTCGTCCAGGGCGACCCATCCCCGGCCGCGTGAGACCACGGCGGGCAGGGGTTCGGGGTCGGCGGGGGCAAGTACTCCAAGGCTGGCGATCTCGTGGGCCAGCGTGTCCAGGACACGGTCGGGCTGCCCCACCAGTCCCTTGGGCACGTGCACGGAGATCGTCTGCATGTGACCGGTGTAGTCGCCGACGATGGCGTGGTGGGCGACGTGGATCTGGATGCCTGCCGTGCGGGCCTGGTCGCCCGCGAACGCCAGGGCGCGGCCGAACGCGTCGTGCCA
>DATGRS010000217.1:0-3519 GCA_035303365.1 Ornithinicoccus sp. | reverse complement strand
GGTGGAGGGCCGATGAGCGAGAGCATCGAGGAGCTCATGCGCCGGCGCGACCGGCTGGCGAGCGTCAAGGAGCCGGCCGAGGTCGTCGTCGTCTCCCCGAAGGTGGATGCCGCAGAGCTGGTCGGCCGGTTCGCCTCGGGGGCCGCGCTGCTCTCGGCGCGGGCGGGCGTCGTGTCCCTGGCGGCCGGCCACGTCGAGGCCATCCCCGACTTCGGCTATGTCGAGTCGGCCTGGCTGGTTCTCTTTGCCCACTGGCTGCTCCCCACGGTGACCGGATCCAGCTGGACGCGGTCGTGGAACCAGCGAGCCCGGGCGGAGTACGACCGTGCCTCAGCCGCGCTGCGCCGGGCGCTGAAGCGCGGGGTCGACGCCGCGGCGAAGGCGTCCGAGCGCCCCTGATGGGACGCCGTCAGCGACCGGTGGACCCCTACGGCGACCGGAAGGCGGCGTTCCTGGCCGCCCTGGAGTACGGGGTCTCCCCCATCGTGAACAGCAACTACGCACGCGAGAACGAACAGGAAGAGGGTGATGACCGGTGACGATCAAGGCAAGCGAGCTCCAGGGGGCTCCCAGGGTCTGGCTGAGCAGCAACGAGTCCGGCCGGCCGAGCACGTACGGCGTCGTCGAGACGTTCAGGGCGGACGCCAACGACTGGGTCCTGTGGCTGAAGCTGCGCGGCGAGGACCGGAAGTTCTGGCTGATCGACGGGTTCGACGGCGGTAAGCGCGTCGAGCAGACCTGGCGCGTGGACCTCATCCACCCGAAGGATGGCCAGCCTTTTGCGCCGGCGGGCCCCTCCTTCGGCTACACCGTCCCCAACCCGTTCGGCTACACCGCCGCGAACCCGGTGCAGCCGGACTACCGGGCCGGCCTGGACGCCTACGTGCGCCATGTCGCCCGGATCCGCACGGCGGTCGAGGTGCTCGGCAACCTCCCGGGGTCGCAGCAGCCGATCCTCCAGGTGATCGACGACGCGCCGCAGCCGACCACGACGAAGGCCGAGCCGGTCAGCGAGTCGGCCATGGCTCACGTCGTGCTCCAGGTGCTGAACGCTGCGGCCTCCTCCCGGGCCGTCCAGGCCACGGAGGCGTCCCGGATGGTCGGCGAGTTCCTGCGCCGGCGCGGTGTGGAGGTGCGACCGTGACCCTCTTCGACTACCACGCCCGCGTGATCCGCGGGGCGAGCGGTGTCCACGTGACCGTCCGGGCCGAGACCTGGCAGGAGGCTCGCGAAGCCTTGGTGTCCAGCCTGCCTGAGCTATGGCGGCGGGAGGGCGTCGAAACTCGGATCGACCGGGTCGACCAGGTCGTCGCCGACGCCGCCAAGGCCGAGGTGCTGGAGGCTCGGGTCCACGAGCTGGAGCAGAGCCTGGCAGAGTCGAACTCCCAGGTCGAGGTCGAGCGCGAGGCCGCCGCCGGCATGGCCGCGACGATCAACGCGCAGCAGCGGAATCTGGCACGGATGCAAACCGAGACGGATGCCTTCGGTCGCGCGCTGGTGAAGATCGTCCGGATGGACGACGACGGCGTCGACTCGCTGGAGGAGGCGCGTGGCTGGGCTCGCGACGCCTTCGCCGAGGTCGACGTCACCATCCCCGGCATCACCACACCCCCGAAGACCATCGTCCCCACCGACAGCGAGGAGAGCTGACCATGAAGAAGACCGAGAAGACCCCTGGCCCGTCCGGCAAGACGCTGGAGCTGCGCGAGATCCCGCGGCGCACCGTGGGCGTCGTGCACGAGCACCGCGCGCACGCCACGCCGCGCTACGAGAAGCTGGGCGGCGTCGCCAACCGCCGCGCCCGCCGCGCCTACGCCCGGGCCCGCCGCACCACCATGCCGGCGCCGACCCTGGAGCCGTACGAGAAGGCCGTCCACGGCGCCACCGCTCGCGACCTGGTCTCGGTGTTCTGATGCGGTCGACCGTCAGCATCTCGAAGGTGCAGAGCTGATGGGCCGCCTGCTGGACTGGGCCCTGAAGGCCGGCCTGGCCCAGGTGGACCCGGCCCCCGAGCCCGGCCTGCCGCCCCGCGAGCAGCCGGACCCGAACGCGAACCGCCCGAAGGGAGAGAACCGATGAGCCGGGACAAGGTCGGCGACACGCTGGCCCGCACCGGCATCGGGACCTCGGTCGTGGTGATCCTCACGGCGGTGTCGCTGCTCGGCTTCCGCGCCTGCGTGGAGGTCTCCGAGCCGCAGCCCTCGCAGCAGAAGATGTGCAACGAGGTCTGCCAGGAGTGGCACGAGCGGCAGGATCAGCAGCGCTGGGACGACCGCGTGGACAGGGACCGCTGATGGCCACCGGGAGCGCCACGGTGAAGGTCGTCGTCGACGTCAAGCCGGCGCTGGTGGTCCTGATCGGGAACCAGCTGGAGCTGCTGCAGGAGGCGGTCGCCCGCTTCCTGCGGCACGCTCCGGCCAACACTCCGGAGTGGCACGAGCTCCGGGCCGCGTACATCGCATCGAAGGAGGCAACGACGAGCATGGACAAGACCGCAGACCAGGAGCTGGCGGCCGCACGAGCCGAGCTGGCCGGCCGGGTCCCCGAGGTCCAGGACGTCCTGGACAGGCAGGAGGAGCACGATGCAGGCCGACGCTGAGCAGGGCGTCTCGATCGACCCGACGGGCCGCCACGAACTGGCCGCTGACTTCTTCCACGCCAAGACCGGGACGGCGGCGTCGTACTTCACGGTTGACCTGCCCCCAGAGGAGCGTGCGCCGTACTACGCGGCGGCTGATGCGTTCCTGGCGACACAGCCCGCCCCCGAGCCGGAGCCCGAGTGGAAGCCGGGGACGGTGGCGGACATCACCGTTCACCCGAGCGGCGTGCTCCGCGCCGTCCGTGCTCGCGCGGGGAACTACTGGGCTGCGGACACCGAAGAGGTGTACTCGGACGACGAGGTGGAGAGCGTCCGCCCGCTCGTCGTCATCGACCCGGCCGACGTGGACGCAGACAAGCTGTACGACGCAGTACTGCCGCTCGTGGAGTACGCGCTGGGCAGTGGCTCTACGTATCGCGTGAAGGTCACGGTCCGCAAGGTCCTGGAGCACCTGGGGCTGAGCCGATGAGCCCGACCACGAGCGAGATCGACCTGGAGTTCGCCGCGCTGGCGGCCGGCCTGGCGGGCGTCGACCCGACCGACCTGCCGGAGATCCTGACCGACGACGAGCCGCAGGAGAACGACGTGCCCTACGAGGCCCGCCACGCGCGCCGCTACTGCCCGTGGGTCGACGTCGTCGTCCCGGAGCGCGAGGAGTCCCTCGCGGTCGCCGACGCCGCGCAGGCCGCGGCGCTGGACGGCTACGGCGGCTTCCTGAAGAGCCCGACGGCCAAGCATGCCCACGACGGCACGGCGCAGGCCCTGCTCGCGTGGGCCACCGAGGAGCTGGAGGCGGCGCTGGAGCAGCGCTCGCCGTCGCGACGGCGCCTGCGCGCCGTCCTGGAGAAGATGAAGGCGGTGCTGTAGATGGACGAGGACGAGACGCTGTACCGGATCGAGTACACGGTCCAGCGGCGGCT
>DATGRS010000216.1:0-4529 GCA_035303365.1 Ornithinicoccus sp. | reverse complement strand
TCGTCCTCCGGGGACAGCCGCAGAGTCATCGCCACGGTCATGGTGTCACTCTGGTATCTACCGCTCTTGCGGCGTGGCCGACGCTCGTCCCACCTTCGCGCGACGACGCAGGCCTGGTCTATGCATGCCTCAAGATCGAGTACAGCACCCCAGCGGCTTCTGATCGCGGTCCTGACGGCGCCGGATGCCGAGCGTCGACAGCAGGTCCTCGTGCAGCTGGATCCACACGATGTTCATCGAGGCGACCTCCGGTGAGTCGACCCACGCCAGGTGCCCGTGGAGCACCCGCCCCAGCGCATCCGCGATCCTCGGGTGGTGCACCTCGAGCCGCGGGAGCTCACCGTCCAGCGACGCCATGACCTCACCCAACTGCTCGGAGAGGCGACCGAGCTCGCGCAGGATCCTGTCGTCATACCTCAGATCGGTGTGGTCGTTGAAGGCCAGCGGGTCGTCCCGGGTCGGTCGCAGCTGCCACCGTGTCATCAGCGGCCCGAACGCTCGGTTGAGCGGCGGGAACTCCGCGTGGACGCGCCGCACCCACCCCCTCACGTGCACCGAGGTCGTAGAGCTCGGCAGCGAGCAGCGCCTCCTCGTGCGCGCGCCCTCGGGCGGTCATGGACCAGGCGCTGCCCGGCACGAACGCCGCAGCCTGACCTGTCCCCTGGCCTCGGCATCCAGCAGACGTTCCCTCGGCCTCGGCGAACTCCAGCGCACAGAGGTTCGCCACATCTCGGGCTGTGGCATGGCCGAGCACCCGCACACCGTGCAGAGATCAAGGCCGGGTCTGACACGGCGCCAGTTTGTGAGGCGGGACGACGAAGGGCGCCCACCCAACGGGTAGACGCCCTGACGTCAGTGCTGAAGGCAGCCTCAGAGGGAGGCGGCCTTCTTGGCCATCGCCGACTTCTTGTTGGCGGCCTGGTTCTTGTGGATGACGCCCTTGGAGACAGCCTTGTCCAGCTTGCGGGAGGCGGCCTGCAGCGCGGACTGCGTCGCCGCGGCGTCGCCGGAGGCGTGGGCCTCACGGAACTTGCGGATCGAGGTGCGCAGCTCGGCCTTGTGGGCGCGGTTGCGCTCGGTGGCCTTGGCGTTGGTCTTGATGCGCTTGATCTGGGACTTGATGTTTGCCACGAAAGGTCTTCCTGCTTGGTCGGATTGTGTCGTTGAGGGCGACACACGAGCCTCGGGACCGGGCGTGGGGCACCCTTGCTTGAGCCTCGTGAGGGTTGTGCTGCATGCGCGCACGACCTGAAGCGCGCACGCAAGGACCAAATCTATCAGCCGGGAGTCGACAGTCCCAAACGTGGCGCCGGGCGGCGGTCACCACCACGGGGCTGTGTCTATCGGCCCGCGGCCGACCACCTGGCGAGGACGGGTCAGTCGAGGTCCGAGCGAGCCCGGGACTCCACGGTGATCGAGACGCTGCCGCCAAAGGACCGCAGTATGCCGCTCACCAGCGGGATCCGCGCCTCCCCCTGCACGCGGACCACGGCGGTCCGGGCGTCCGGGGTACCAGTGCCCGGGGCGATGCGCCAGCCCGCAAGTCGACCAGGAACCGGTTGGAGACGGAGGTGTTCTTCCGCTGCCGCGGCAACCCCAGCGGGAGTCAGGGGTACGCCCGTGCCGAGGCCGTTCCCATAGAGCGCCTCCTCATCGACGGTGTCGGCGGCGGCCAGTGACGCGGCGTCAGCGGCGTCCAGCAGGTGGATCCGGCTGAGGTGGACCGAGGTAGCGCCGACCACGCCCAGCACCAGGAGCAGCGCGATGGACACCATGCCGATGAGCAGGATGCTGATCTGCCCGCGGTCGCTGCCGTCGACCAGCGGACGCCAGACCGCGCGCTCCCCATTCGCGCCGTCCGGTGCCTGCTGTGTCTCGCTCGGAAGCCCAATGTGGACGGGCGCGGCGTGGTTCTCGATGGCCTCGCGCACAGCACGGCGCTCCCTCCACAGCCTGGCGGCGTTACGGGGACTCACGGAACTCATCCACCGGTGCAACGTGGCTCGAGGAGAGGGTGATTGCTGTGGGCAGGGCACCTTCGACGAAATCGGGCACCAGGGGTAGCTCGACCCGCAGGTTCATGTCGACGCGGACGGTGCTACCAGGCGACAGGCAGGGCCTCGACTCACAGACCACGACCAGCTCACCGTCCTCGGAAAGGAAGCCATGTGCCTCCATCACCAGGGTTGCAGCGGCCGAGGCCGCAAGGTGCCCCGATGGATCGTCTGCACTGGCCACGAAGGTGCGTCCCGCCTCACGAGCCGCTGCGGACACGGCATAAGCCCCGGCCTGCAACCGGCCGAGAGTGCCCACGAGGTAGAACACCGGAAGCATGACAAGAACCAGGAGGAAGGCCGTCTCGACAAGCATGGAGCCCCGCTCGGCGTCGCTCCTGAGCAGCCGCGACACCACACTGCTCACTGGTCCTCCGCGAATGCCTGCCCGGTGACGGTCATCGTGCCCGGAATGCCGAGCGGGCCGATGACAGGCAGCGGCAAGGTCGCCGACACCCGCACGACGGCGATCCCATGCACGGAATCGCGTGCACCCGTGACCGTGGTTCCGTAGCGCCCGGGGAGGGTGGTGGCAAGGAGGTCCGAGGCACGCGCCACACCGTCTGCGGCCGTGTTGTCCGCCCGTGCCCCGATCCTGGCCCCCTCGATCACGTGGGCCGTCGCGGTATTGCGTACGTGGAGCGCGTACCCGATCTGTAACGCCGCCAGGAACAACAGCACCACCAGTGTCGAGACCAGCGCGAACTCGACGCTCGCTGCGCCGCGATCCGGTGCCGGTCGGCGGCTCGCGCTGACATCCTCGTGTCCGGCTGTCACGGCCCGCTGACGCTGGACACCGAGCTCACGAACAAGTCGGACAGCAGCGGCTCCGCCACCAGCCAGAGAGCCGCCACCAGGCCAGCAGTCATGATGGTGATCAGCACCCACCCGGGGACGTCCCCTCGCTCGGGTTCGCGCGCCCAGTCGGCCACTCGGGACGGGAACGAACGCACGGCACAGCCCAGGCTGGTGCGGTAGCTGATCAACTTGCGGATGGTCATCATTCTCCTCATGGTGCGCACTTCTCGGATGGATCTCGGTAGGTCGTGGGGCAGTGGTCAGACGGTGAGCCGAAGCAGGCTGATCCCGGGATAGACGGCGAAGAGCACCGTCACGGGCAATACCAGGAAGACGACGGGGACCATCATCAGAATCTCCCGCTTGCCGCCCTCCTCGATGAGAGACTGGCGCGCTGCCTCGCGGGCATCCTGCGCCTGCGCGCGTAGCACCTCGCCGAGCGGAGTCCCGCGCTCGATGGCGACGACCAGGCCGTCGACGAATCGGACGATCGGCGCGAGGCCTGTGCGCGAGCCAAGCCCACCGAGAGCTTCGGCCATCGTGGCGCCGGTGCGCGCTTGGGCCAGGCAGACGCTCAGCTCCCCGCCCAGCTCCCCATGCGAGAGCCGGGTGACCCGGTCGAGCGCCTGGGTAGTGCCCTCTCCCGCGGTGACCGACAGGGCCAGCAGTTCTGCCAGCGCGGGGAACTCGGCCATGATCCGCTGCTCGCGCTTTCTCGCGGCCCGGCTGAGCCACTGGTCTCGCAGCAGCATCCCGCCCAGACCTGCCGAGCACGCGACGACCGCCAGAGCGGGAAGGCTCACGCCTCTGGTCCACACGGCGACTGAGCCAAGTAGGACCACGAGGAACACCGCGGCCGATCCCCAGATCACCTGCTGAATCCGAAAGCCCTCGACGTCGGCCGGTAGCCCGGCTCGGTGGAGCCGCGACCTCACCGACTCCGAACCGCCCAGCAGGCGGTCGACTGCCTGGCCAGCCACCCGGATGAGACGCCGGAGGAGGTCGGCCAGTGTTACACCGTCGTCCGCCGGCCGCGAGCGCCGATCCGGGGATTGATCCAGGTAGGGCCCGACCCTCGCCAGCAGGTCGGTGTGCCCGGGCTTGGGCACACCGACGGTGATAAGCCACAACCCGACTGCTGCTGCACCGCCGAGCAGGCCGCCCAGGATCGCGGAACCGCTCATCGCAGCACCCGGTGTTCTTCGGGAAGCCGCCCGATGCGGACCATCACGTGGTAAGCGGCAATCGACAGCCCTGCGCCAATGACGAGCACGAGGATCCCGAGTGGTTCGCGGTATGCCTGGAGCGCGGTCCCCCGAGTGGCCATCAGAAGCAACACAATCCAGGGAGCACCCATAGCCAGCCGTGCCGCGTTGACCGTCCAGCTCTGCCTCGCCTCGAGCTCAGCGCGGGAGCGTGCGTCCTCCCGGAGGAAGGCCGACAGCGTCCGGAGCACACGCCCCAGGTCGCTACCGCCGACGTCCCGCGCCAGGCGCACGGCTTCCACCAGGCGGTCCGCCACCGGGTCGGCCATGTGCTCCTTCAGCCGGTCGAGCGAGTCGGTGAACCGACCGCTGGCACGGTAGTCGTGACCGAAGGTGAGGAAGGCGTCTCTCAGTTCCTCCGGTCCTCGCTGCCCCAGCTGTATCAGCGCCTCTGGGAGCGAGAGACCCGCGC
>DATGRS010000215.1:0-7219 GCA_035303365.1 Ornithinicoccus sp. | reverse complement strand
CGGGCCAAGTCCGAGGAGCCCGCTTCGGGGTCGTCCGTCGACGCCGTCCTGGCGGTCATTTCCATCGCAGAAAGGGACTGAGGATGAACCTCAAGCAGCAGCGTGAGGCCGCCCTCAAGGCCGCCCGTGAGATCGCCGAGCGGGTCAAGGCCGAGGGTCGGGCGTTCACCGACGAGGAGCAGACGGAGGTCGACGGCCACCTGGCCAAGGCCGACGAACTCGAGAAGCAGATCAAGGCGGCGGAGAAGTCCGACGCCCTGATGGCGCGTGTCGCCGGGCTGGTGCCCGCCGGCAAGGGCGCCGACGAGGACGAAGACGAGCCCGCCGGGTCGCTCGGTGAGCACTTCGTGAAGTCGGTCGGCCAGGCGGGGCTGGAGCGGGTCAAGACCATCTCCGGTGCCACGGTCGCGGCTCCGGAGTGGTCGCCGCCCGCGAAGGCCAACACCGACACGCACACGATCCCGTCGTCGGTGGGCAACTTCCTGACGACGTTCGACCGCACCGTGGTGCGCGGTCTGCGTCGCCCGGTCGTGTCGGACGTGTTCGGCACGGGCACCCTTGGTGCGGGCAGCAACGCTGTCACGTACCTCGTGGAGGGCGCGGTCGAGGGTGCGTTCGCCACCGTCGCTGAGGGTGGCGCGAAGCCGCAGATCCACTTCGCGGACCCGACGACCCGGACCGACGCGCTCAAGAAGATCGCGGCGTTCCTCAAGAACTCCGACGAGATGTACGAGGACGCCGAGTTCCTCGTCTCGGAGATCAACCAGCGGGGCCTGTACCTGCTGGCCCTCGCGGAGGAGAACCAGCTCCTCAACGGTGCGGGCACGGGCTCCACCGTGGAGGGCCTGCTCAACCGGACCGGCATCCAGACCGAGTCGGCGGCCGACAACACGGACAACGCCGACGCGCTGTTCCGGGCGATCACGAAGGTGCAGACGGCCACCGGCCTGAGCGCCGACGCGCTCATCATCAACCCGGCCGACTACCAGAACCTGCGCCTCGCGACGGACGCCAACGGCCAGTACTTCGGCGGCGGGTTCTTCGCCGGCCAGTACGGCAACGGGTCCCTGGACTGGCAGCCGCCGGTGTGGGGTCTGCGCACGATCGTCAGCCCGGCTGTGGCGGCGAAGACCGCGGTCGTGGGTGCGTTCGGCACCGCGGCGACGGTGTACCGCAAGGGTGGGGTCCGGGTGGAGTCCACGAACTCGCACGACGACGACTTCACCAACAACCTGATCACGACCCGGATCGAGGAGCGTGTCGCCCTGGCGGTGCGCATCCCGGCCGCGTTCGTGAAGGTGACCCTGTCCGACACCGCCCCGGCGTGACAGGTGCGCCCGGGGCGCGCCCACACGGCACGCCCCGGGCGCCTCACCACGGCAACGGATCGGGAGGGGCGATGAAGGTCTACACGGTGCTGATCGGCGGCCTGCCGCACACCATGCAGTTCCCCGAGGGTGAGCAGCCCGAGGGTGCTGTCGAGGTGAAGCAGGTCGAGAAGAAGTCCGCGGAGAAGCCGGCCAACAAGGGCCGCAAGCCCGCGAACAAGTCCGAGTGACGGGGAGGGGGCGCCATGCAGCCGCTGGTTCTGCCGAGTGACCTGGACGGGTTCCCTGGCGCCCCCTTCTCCCACGCGGTCGCCACGGCCGCGAGTGAGGCTGTCCGGCGTGAGTGTGGGTGGCACATCGCCCCGCAGGTCACGCAGACCCTGACCCTGGACGTCTCGGGTGGCCCGGTGCTGATCCTGCCGACGCTGCGCCTGGTGTCGGTGTCCGAGGTGCGCGACATGACCGGTGACGAGCCCCGCGTCCTGACCGGGTGGCGCATGTCACAAGCGGGGATGCTGTCCCGTCGCGGCGGGTGGCCGTCCGGGTTCGGCGCGGTCGAGGTCGACGTCGTCCACGGCTACGAGCAGTGCCCGCCTGAACTGCTGCCGGTGATCGCCTCCAGCGCGCACCGCCGGGTGCGTCAGGAGTCGATGGGCGGCCGCTCGGTGACGTTCGTCGATGACGACACGGTCGCCGGCTCCTCGATCCTGTCCCGGTTCCGGTTGGGGCCGCGCCCGTGAACAGCGCGTTCGCCACCCAGTCAGTGACGTTCGTCGAGCCCGCCCTGATCGATGACCGGGGCACGCTGGTGCCCGACTGGGACGACACCACCGACCACGAGGTGCCGGGCTGCGAGGTGCAGCCGGGAGCGTCGGAGGAAGCGGTCCTGGCCCGTCAGGGTGTGACGATCCGGTGGACGGTGTTCGCACCTGCCGGGACGCCCGTGACCGCACACTGGGGCGCCTGGATCGATGGGAAGCTCTACCAGGTCGATGGTGAGCCGCTGCGGTGGTCGGGGTCGATCAGCGGCCGCCTGAACCACGTGATCGTCTACCTCGTGGACCACCGGGGCTGACGTGGCGTCCAAGGTCCGCATCGAGATGAACCCCGCCGGGTTCCAGGCGATCCTCAAGTCCGCTGAGGTGCAGGCCGATCTCGGTCGCCGCGCCGAGGCCATCGCGAACGCCGCCGGGGACGGCATGGACGTGGACGTGCGGGTCGGTAGGACCCGCGCCCGCGCGTCGGTGCGCACCGGCAGCCCCGAGGCCATGCGGGCCGAGGCCCGTGACAAGACACTCACGCGCGCGATCGACGCAGGGAGAGGGTGACCGATGTCCGAGCTTGAGGCCGAGGTGATCGTGTTCCCGGACGTCGAGGACGTCGTGCGCCTGTACCTGGAGGTCGAGCTCGCGAACCGCCCCGCCTACGCCACGGCGAAGGTCCACACCGGCACGAAGCCCGCGACCTTCCCCGCGCGCATGGTGTACGTGCGCCGCACGGGCGGCCCCGCCCGTGACCTGGTGACCGACGTCGCCCAGGTCACCGTCGAGTGCTACGCGAAGACCGGCGGTCAGGCGGCGAACCTCGCGGCCGTGGTCCGAGGTCTGATCAACGCTGCCGAGCGGGCCGGGGTCATGGGCGAGGTGCCCGTCTACGAGGTCGTGGAGTTCTCCGGCCCGTACCTGGACCCCGACCCGGACGCCCCAACGCTCTCCCGATACTCCGCGACGTTCTCCGTCGCGGTGCGCGGTACCGCCGCATAGCACCACCCAACCCTCCACGGTCTCCGCAAACCGCCTGAGAGGGGCATCGCTATGGCTGTTGCAGCCAAGAACGTCCTGGTGGGTGCGCCGGATCAGGCCACCACCGGAGCCATCCTGTCCGCACCGGTGGGCACCACGCTGCCGACGTCCGCCGTCGACACCCCGGACCCGGAGTTCACCGACTCCGGGTACGTGTCCTCGGACGGGCTGACGCTCACCCCGGAGCGGTCGACCACGGACATCACGGACTGGTCGGGCGCCCTGGTGCGCCGCATCCTCGAGTCCTTCAACGGGACGCTCAACTGGGCGCACCTGGAGGTCAACGAGGACTCCCTCGCCAACGCGTTCGGCGACGACCACGTGTTCGTCACGCCCGCCGACGGGACGCACGGCAAGCAGATCGAGGTGCAGATCGGCGCCCACGAGATGCCCCGCAAGTCCTGGGTGTTCAAGATCAAGGACGGTCTGAACCGTGTCCTGATCGTGGTGCCCGACGGGCAGGTCACCGAGACGGGCGAGATCTCGTTCGTGAAGTCCGGTGCGATCACCCTCCCGGTGACGCTCGCGACCTACCCCGACGCCGACGGCAACTCGATCTACATCTACACCGACGACGGCGTGACCGCCGCCTGACGTCCTCGACCAGCGGGCGGGGGTTCCTCGTGCGGAGACCGGCCCCCGCCCGCTGCTGTGCCCACGGTCTCCGCACGCTCTGAGAAGGGTCTCCGCACATGGCTACCGAGAAGTTCCACTACACCACCGAGGGCGGCACCGAGGTGGTGCTGCCCAAGTACAAGAACCTCAAGGCGGGGCTCATCCGCAGCATCCGCAAGCTGTCGCCCGTGGACCAGATCTTCACCGCCGTCGAGGCGGTCGCCGACGAGGCCACCCTGGCGATCATCGACGACCTCGGCCAGGAGGAGTGCAACGCGCTGATCGAGGCGTGGCAGAAGGACTCGGGTGTGACGGCGGGGGAATCGAAGGCCTCCTCCGGCTCCTAGACGAGTACGGGGAGGCCGTCGAGTACGACCTCATCACCCTCGGTCTCCGGCTCGACGACCTCGGCACGGAACGCCTGAACTGGCGGGACCTGTGGGTCATCGTCAACAACCTGCCCCGCACGTCCGCGTTGGTGCGCGCGGTCGCCGGTGAGGACGCCCAGTGGGGGTTGCTGGAGCAGTTGGTGGCGCGCGCCGCTGACTCGTTGGAGGTCGCGAACTGGCAGCGCCAGGGCAAGGCGCACGCGCCGCGACCGAAGCCGATCCCCCGCCCGGGTGCGAAGTCAGAGACGAAGACCTTCGGCAAGGACCCGATCCCCATCAAGGACTTCGACGCCTGGTGGTCCGGGGCTGCGTGACAACAACACAGAGGGGCGGTGGTCGCCTTGGCCGTCGAGCTGGCCACCGCCTACGTGTCCCTCATCCCGTCGATGCAGGGCGCCCAGGGCGCGATCGCGTCCCAGCTGACCCCTGCTGCCACGTCGGCGGGCGCGACGGCTGGGGCGGCGTCCGGCACGGCCATGAAGGCGTCCCTGCTCAAGCACCTGGGGCCGGCGGCCCTGTTCGCTGGTGTGGCGCTGGCCGCCAAGGGCCTGTACGGCATCGGGGAGACGTGGGACGACGTCACCGACACGATCCGCACCGGCACGGGCGCGACGGGCGACGCCCTGGACGGGCTGGTCGGCTCGGTCAAGAACGTCGCCAAGACCGTCCCGGCCGAGATTGGGGACATCGGGACCGCGGTCGCGGACCTGAACACCCGGCTCGGGCTGACGGGGCCGACGTTGGAGACGGTCGCGTCGCAGTACCTGGAGGCCGGGCGCATCCTCGGCGAGGACGTCGACATCGCCAAGACGACGGCCGCGTTCAACGCCTTCGGGATCGAGGGGGCCGACGTCGAGCAGGCGATGGACCGGCTGTTCCAGGTGTCCCAGGCCACGGGCATCGGGATCAACGACCTCGCCGGGAGCGTCAAGAGCGCCGCCCCGGTGATGCAGAACCTCGGGTTCAGCTTCGACGAGACCGCGGCGCTGGCAGGGAACCTGGACAAGGCGGGTCTGAACGCGTCCGGGATGATGGCGGGTCTGTCGATGGGCCTGGTGCGGCTGGCGAAGGACGGCGAGGAGCCCGCCGACGCGTTCCAGCGCACGGTGGGCGAGATCGAGGGCTTCCTCGACGCGGGCGACAAGGCTGCGGCGATCGACCTCGCGGGGAAGGTGTTCGGCACCCGGAACGCGACGCAGTTCATCGGTGCGGTGCAGGACGGCGCGCTCGCTCTGGACGACATGGCGGCGGTGGGCGGGATCACCGCGGACACGATCCTGGGCGTCGGCCAGGACACGCAGGACTTCGCCGAGAAGTGGCAGATCGTCAAGAACAACGCCTCAGCCGCGCTCGAGCCGCTGGGCTCGAAGGTGTTCGGCGCCCTCGGCGACGCCCTCCAGTCCGCGATGCCGTACTTCAACGCGTTTGCCGACTGGTTGGGTGAGAACGAGTGGGCGCTGGGCGTCATCGTCGGCCTGATCGGCGTGGCCCTGGTGGGCGCATTCGTCGCCCTGGTGGCCCCGATCTGGGCGACGACGGTGGCGCTGCTGGCGAACCCGATCACGTGGATCGTCGTGGGGATCATGGCCCTCATCGCGGGCCTTGTCCTGCTGATCGCGAACTGGGACAAGGTCGTCGCGTGGATCTCCGACGTGTGGGCGGGTGCCGTCCAGTGGGTGAAGGACCTGTTCGCGTCGATCGGGGACTGGTTCACCACCAAGGGTGAGGAGATCGCGGCCTTCCTGTCTGGCCTGTGGACGTCGATCAAGTCCACCGCCGAAGGGATCTGGACGGGAATCGTCAACTGGATCAAGGGCGTCCCCCAGAAGATCCTCAACCTCTTCCTGAACTGGACCCTGCCCGGCCTGCTCATCAAGCACTGGGACTCCATCAAGGACGGCGCCACTCGCGGGTTCAACGCCGTGGTCGACTTCGTGAAGGGCATCCCAGGCCGGATCGTCGACGCCCTGGGGAACGTCGGCACGCTCCTCCTGGACGCAGGCAAGCGCATCATGGCCGGGTTCCTGCGCGGGATCACCGACAAGTTCGACGACGTCAAGAACTTCGTGACCGGCATCGGGTCGTGGATCGCGGATCACAAGGGCCCGAAGGCTTACGACCTAGCCCTGCTGCGACCCGCCGGCGGGTGGATCATGGACGGCCTGCGGACCGGGATCGAGGAGGAGATCCCGGCGCTCAAGGCGACCCTGAACCGGGTGTCGGGGGCGATCGCGGTGTCCGCCCCGGCCCCTGCGGTGGCCTACGGGCTCCCTGA
This sequence comes from Ornithinicoccus sp., assembly GCA_035303365.1. Taxonomy (GTDB): domain Bacteria; phylum Actinomycetota; class Actinomycetes; order Actinomycetales; family Dermatophilaceae; genus Ornithinicoccus. The sequence goes on along the minus strand of DATGRS010000215.1, from coordinate 810 downwards.
GTCGGGCGGCCACGCCGGGCCGGCTGTGCAGCAGACGAACCACATCTACGGGATGACCAAGGGTGAGGTCGAGCGGCTGACGGGCGCGAAGCTCGAGCTGGCGATGGTGGGTGGGTAGTGGCGACGACGGTGAGTTTCGGTGGTGTCACGTTCGGCTCCCCGGCTGTTGTCGACCCGGACGGCACCCAGTGGGTGCTGTCCCGCATCCAGGGGTGGCATGGCGGTGTGTCGGTTCGGGGTGAGCGGCAGGAGCGCCCTGGTGCTCATGGGACGTTCGCCGAGCGGGCGTGGCGTGACGGCCGGCTGACGATCGTGGAGGGTGCGGTTCTGTGCCCCTCCCGGGCTGTTGCCGCGTCGGCGGTTCGCGTCCTGGCGGCTGTCCTGGCTGACGGGCAGTTCGGCGAGCTGGAGGTGGTCGACGCCGACGAGGGCACCTTGTCGGCGCAGGTCCGTCTGGGTGCGGAGCCGACGGTGGACTGGGTGCGGGGCTCGACGACGGTGCGGTACCAGTTCCCGTTGTACGCCCCCGACCCGCTGCGTTACGGCGACCTGGTGTCGGTGTCGACGGGTTTCCCCGAGCTCGTCGGTGGCCTGGTGTACCCGCTGTACGAGGACGAGGACGGCAACGACGTGGGGTGGTTGGATTACGGCCCCCCGTCGACGTCCGGTGTCGTGGCCCTCGAGAACCCGGGTACGGCGACGTCGTACCCGCAGTTCGAGGTGACTGGCCCGGCGCCTGGGTTCGAGGTGGTGCGGGTCGGTACGGGTGAGCGCCTGGTGTTCGACGGCGCGGTCCCGGCGGGGTCGGTG
>DATGRS010000214.1:0-3376 GCA_035303365.1 Ornithinicoccus sp. | reverse complement strand
GACGAGACGTCGGGACGCACCGGCCAGCGCCTGGTCATCGTGCTCAAGAGGGACGCCGTCGCCAAGGTCGTCCTCAACAACCTCTACAAGCACACCCAGCTGCAGATGAACTTCGGCGCCAACATGCTGGCGATCGTCGACGGCGTGCCGCGCACCCTGCCGCTGAGCGCGTTCATCCGGCACTGGGTCGAGCACCAGATCGAGGTCATCGTCCGGCGCACGCGCTTCCGGCTGAAGCGCGCCGAGGAGCAGATCCACATCCTGCGCGGCTACCTCAAGGCACTGGACGCCCTCGACGACGTCATCGCGCTGATCCGCCGCAGCCGGACCGTCGAGGACGCCCGCGACGGGCTGATCGACCTGCTCGAGATCGACGAGACCCAGGCCCGCGCCATCCTCGAGATGCAGCTGCGCCGCCTCGCCGCGCTGGAGCGGCAGAAGATCATCGACGAGCACGACAAGCTCGAGGCGATGATCCTGGACTACGAGGACATCCTGGCCAAGCCGGAGCGGCAGCGGCAGATCATCGGCGAGGACCTCGCCGAGATCGTCGACAAGTATGGCGACCCGCGCCGCACCCAGATCGTCGCCTTTGACGGTGACATGTCGATGGAGGACCTGATCCCCCAGGAGGACGTGGTCGTGACCATCACCCGCGGTGGCTACGCCAAGCGGACCAAGGTCGCGGAGTACCGGTCCCAGAACCGTGGGGGCAAGGGTCGCCGCGGGGCGGCGCTGCGCGCCGATGACGTGGTCTCGCACTTCTTCACCACCAGCACCCACCACTGGCTGCTGTTCTTCACCAACCTGGGCCGGGTCTACCGGGCCAAGGCCTACGAGATCCCCGAGGGCGGGCCGACCGGCAAGGGCCAGCACGTGGCGAACCTCATGGCGTTCCAGCCCGGCGAGGAGATCGCCCAGGTGCTGGCGCTGGAGAACTACCAGGCTGCTGACTACCTGGTGCTCGCTACACGCAAGGGCCTGGTCAAGAAGACCCGCCTGGTCGACTATGACTCGCCCCGGTCCGGTGGTCTGATCGCCGTCAACCTGCGCGACGGCGACGAGCTGGTCGGTGCCGGCCTGGCCGGCCCGGAGGACGACATCCTGCTCGTCTCGGTCAAGGGGCAGTCCGTGCGCTTCACCGCCACCGACAGCGCGCTGCGGCCGATGGGTCGGGCGACGTCCGGAGTGACGGGCATGAAGTTCCGCGGCGACGACCAGCTGCTGGCCATGTCGGTGATCGCGGCCGGCAGTGAGCCCTTCGTCTTCGTGGTGTTCGAGAACGGCATGGCCAAGCGCACCCCGGTCTCGGCCTACCGGGTGCAGGGGCGTGGCGGGCTCGGCATCAAGGTGGCCAAGTCGACCGAGAAGGGCGGCGACCTGGTCGGCGCACTCACCGTGGAGGAGGGCAACGAGGTGCTGGTCGTCATGGAGCGCGGCAACGTGGTCCGCTCCTCCATCGACCAGGTGCGGGTGACCGGTCGCCACACCGCGGGCGTGCGGTTCGCGACGCTCGGCAAGGGAGACTCGATCGTCGCCGTGGCAGTCAACGCCGAGACTGCGCTGTCCGACGAGGTGGAGTCGATCGCCCCGGAGGCGTCCGACGACGGGTCGTCCACCGACTCCGTGGAGAGCGTGGCGACCCCGGAGGACGCGGGTTCCACCGGCCTCGATGACGCGCTACCCCAGGATGATGCACTACCGTCTGAGGGGTCGGCGGACGTTGACGAGGTGATCAAGGCGACGGAGGAGCTCCTGAGCGACGACGCCGCGGACGTCGATGAGCCGGATACTGGAGGCGAGTAGTGAGCACGACTGGTCAGGGCATCCCTGCGGGTGCGCCTCGGGCTTCGTTGCGCCCGACCGCTACGGGGGACGAGACCCAGAAAATCCGCCGTCCGGGCACCCAGACCGGGCACGGCACGGGGATGCGCGACGGTGCCATGGCCCGGACCGCCCCTCGGCGTGACCTGAGCGCCGCGGCCGCGCGTGCCCGCGGTGGCAGTGGCGCGCCTCGGCTGTCCAGTCCCGAGCGCACTGCTGCGACTCGTGGTGCCGCGGCTCGTCCGGTCAGGCGCACCGGTCCTCGTCGGGTGCGCCTGACGCTGCAGCGCGTCGACCCCTGGTCGGTCATGAAGATCTCGTTCCTGGTGTCCGTCGCGCTGGGCGTCGCCACCGTGATCATGGTGGCCGTCCTCTGGACGGTGCTGAACGGCATGAACGTCTTCTCCACCGTCAACGACCTCATCGTCGAGGTGACCACCGGTGAGAACTCCGCGAGCAACTTCAACCTGATGGACTACGTCGGGTTCGGGCGCGTGCTCTCGCTCTCGGTCGTCATCGCCGTGATCAACGTGATCCTGCTGACGGCGCTGGCCACCCTCACCGCGTTCCTCTACAACGTGTGCACCGCACTCGTCGGCGGCGCGCAGCTCACCCTGTCGGACGAGTAGTCGGCGGCACTTTAGCCCTCGTGCCAGGCGCGCCGCTATGGGTAGAAGTACCCATACTGGTCCTGATGACCCGCTCCTAACCTCTAGGTGTCCCGTGACCCTGCTGTGAGGAGCCTGGTATGTCGTCCCTTCCGTTTCGCGTTCTCGCTGGACTGGCCTCGGTCAGTCTCCTGACCACGGCAGTAGCCACGGCGGCGAACGCCGACGAGGCCGAGGGGACGGTAGTGGCCAGCGGGTTGAGCTCTCCCCGGCACCTGACCGTCGCCCCCAACGGTGATGTCTACGTCACCGAGGCGGGAGGCGGCGGCGGGGACTGCCTCGTGCTGAGCGAAGAAGGCCCCGTGCTGGACGAACACGGCGACACGATCGCCTGCGGCACCTGGGACCCAGAGGAGCACCCGACCTGGTTCGAAATCACCTTGGGCGACAGCGGCGCCATCACCAAGATCTCCCGCAAGGGTGGTCAGGAGCGGGTGGTCACTGGGTTGCCATCGGTCGACCTGGGCGGTGGCGATGTCACCGGCCCCAGCGGCGTCTCGATAAGCGGCAACAAGCTGACGATGACCATCGGCCTGGGCGCGCCGCCTGAGGTCCGTGACATGGTGGCCGAGGCGGTCGACGACTTCTACCTGGGATTCGCGACCGTCCAGCAGGCCAAGATCACCGGTCCCACAGTGACGGTCAGTCACATGGCTGACCTGGCTCAGTTCGAGGTGGATCACAATCCGCACGAAGCGGCACTGGACACTAACCCGAACGCGGTCTCCGCGGACGGCAATGGGTGGCTCCTCGCGGACGCCGGCGGCAACGACATTATGCGCCTGGACAACAAGGGCAACCTGTCACTGGTGGCGGTGTTCCCCGACGTGCTCGTCGATGCTCCGCCGTGGCTCCTGGAGGAGCTGCCGCCCGGCGTCACGCAG
>DATGRS010000213.1:0-3402 GCA_035303365.1 Ornithinicoccus sp. | reverse complement strand
AGGATCTTGAGCAGCGCCTGCTGGACCCCCTCGCCGGAGACGTCGCGGGTGATGGACGGGTTCTCCGACTTGCGCGAGATCTTGTCGATCTCGTCGATGTAGATGATGCCGCTCTCGGCCTTCTTGACGTCGAAGTCGGCGGCCTGGATGAGCTTCAGCAGGATGTTCTCGACGTCCTCACCGACATAGCCGGCCTCGGTCAGGGCGGTGGCGTCCGCGATGGCGAACGGCACGTTCAGCATCCGGGCGAGCGTCTGCGCCAGGTAGGTCTTCCCGCAGCCGGTGAGGCCGATCAGCAGGATGTTGGACTTGGCGATCTCGACGGCGTCCTCGCCCTTGCGTCCCTGCCCTGCCTGGACCCGCTTGTAGTGGTTGTAGACCGCCACGGAGAGCGCACGCTTGGCGGTGTCCTGCCCCACGACATACTGCTCGAGGAAGTCGAAGATCTCCCGCGGCTTGGGCAGGGTGCCCAGGCCGAGGTCGCCGGACTCGGCGAGCTCCTCCTCCATGATCTCGTTGCACAGGTCGATGCACTCGTCACAGATGTACACCCCCGGGCCGGCGATCAGCTTGATGACCTGCTTCTGGCTCTTTCCGCAGAAGGAGCACTTCAGCACGTCGCTGGTCTCTCCCATGCGAGCCACGGCGCATCCTCTCGATCGATAGCAGGGCCCCCTCTCGGTGCCCTGACCCGACGCTACCCCGAGTGACGGGGTCCGCGTAGTCCATTTGGGCCCTGCGCGTCGCGCTCAGCATGCTGTCCGCTGACAGCGCAACGTCCCAGGGGTGAGCTCTTAGAGCACTGCCTGCAGGAACTGCTTGGTCCGCGGGTGCTCCGGCTCGCTGAAGATCTTCGAGGGGTGTCCCTCCTCGATGATCCGGCCGCCGTCGAACATCAGCACCCGCTGCGACACGTCGTGGGCGAACTGCATCTCGTGGGTGACGATCAGCATGGTGATGTCCGTCGACTTGGCCACGTCCCGCAGGACCCCGAGGACGTCACCGACCAGCTCGGGGTCGAGCGCGGAGGTCACCTCGTCCAGCAGGAGGATCTCTGGCTCCATCGCCATGGCGCGCGCGATCGCCACCCGCTGCTGCTGCCCACCGGACAGCTGCATGGGGTGCGCGTTCTCCCGGTCGGCCAGCCCCACCTTGTCCAGCAGCTCGAGTGCCTTGGTCCGTGCCTCCTCCTTCGACTGGCCCAGCACGTGCACCGGCGCCTCGATGATGTTCTCCATCACCGACATGTTCGGGAAGAGGTTGAACTGCTGGAAGACCATGCCGATCCGCCGACGGATCCGGCTGACCTCCTTGGGCTTCAGGGCGACGCGCCGGCCGTTGCGCTCGGCGTGCGTGAGCGGCTCACCGTCGACGTAGATGTAGCCGCCGGTCAGCTCCTCCAGGGTCATCAGCAAGCGCAGGATCGTCGTCTTGCCGGACCCGCTGGGGCCGATCAGCGTCACGCGCTCCCCCTGGTCGACGGAGAAGTTCAGCTTGTTGAGCACCGTGTTGTCGCCGAACTTCTTCTGCACGTCCTGGAACAGGACGCGGGGGACGCCGTTCTGCTGCTCGGGGTGCGGGGCGTCGGCCTCGGAGGGGCTGTCAGTACGCAAGTCTCTTCTCCATTTTCCGCATCAGGATCGCCGTGGGATAGCTGGCGACGAGGAAGATCAGGCCGGCAAGGGTGAGGGCCTCGACGTAGGTGAAGTTGACTCCGCCGTACTGCCGGGCTCTGGTCACCATCTCCGGGACGGAGATGACGATCAGGAACGGGGTGTCCTTGAACATCGCGATCGCCCAGTTGCCCAGGGACGGCAGTGTGGCCCGCAACGCCTGCGGGATGATCACGGCCCGCCAGGTGCGACCCCTCGGCAGGGACAGGGCGGTCGCGGCCTCCCACTGGCCGGCCCGGATCGACTCGATCCCGGCCCGGTACGACTCGGCCATATAGGTCGAGTAGTGGACGCCGATGACGATGATGCCGACCGTCATGGCGCTGAACGTCGGGAGCGAGTAGTAGACGAGGAACAGATGGATCGGCAGCGGCGTCATCCGGATGACATCCAGCAGCCACGCCAGCGGGCGGCTGATGAACCACGGCGTCTCCCGCGTGACGAACGCCCAGATCAGACCGAGCACCGCCGCGATCGCGGAGCCGACCACGGTGATCAGCAGGGTGACCTTCACGAACGTCTCGAGCAGGATCGGCAGCACCGTCGCCGCGTGGTCCCAGGACCAGGTGAAGTCCATCACGCCACCGCCTCTGCGACGTCCTTGGTCGTCTTGGCCCGGGTCGGGCGCAGCCCCAGGCGGCGCTGCGCACGGCGCTCGAGCCACCGCAGGGCGGTGGAGAAGGCCAGCGCGACCAGGTAGTAGAGCAGCAGCGCGATGCCGAAGGCCACGAACGTGCCCGCGCTGCGCCGCATGTCATCCGTCACGAAGGTCAGGTCCTGCAGGGTGACCAGCAGCGCCAACGAGGTGCCCTTGACGAGCATGACCATCAGGTTGTTCATCCCCGGCAGCATGAGGGCCCAGGCCTGCGGCCAGATCACCCGGCGCATCTGGACGGCCCACGGCATCGACAGTGCAGTGGTGACCTCCCACTGACCCTCCGGGACCGCGTTCAGCGACCCGCGGACCACCTCGGCGCCGTACGCGCCGTAGTTCAGCCCGAGCGCCAGGATCGCGCAGGTCGCGGCGCCCAGCTCGATGCCGAACTGCGGCATCACGTAGAAGAACCAGAAGAGCTGCACCACGAGGGAGGTGCCGCGGAAGAACTCCACGATGACTCGGGAGATCCCCCGCAGCACCGCCACCTTCGAGATGGATGCCAGCCCCAGCACGATGGCGACCACAAAGGCCAGCACCGCGCCGCCGACCGAGAGCTGCAGCGTGATGAGCAGCCCGTCCCACAACCGTGGCCACCAGGTGACCAGGGTGTCGATCAGACTGGACAAGGCCGGCCCTCAGCGGCCGGTGGTCTCGGAGGAGTCGTCGGCGCTGGGCAGCTCGCCGGCGCACAGCATCTCGGTGGTGATGTCCTCCGGGGGACGCTCGGCCTCGGTGAAGCCGAACGGGCCAAGCACCCGCTCAAACTCCGCAGGGTCGTCCATGATCTTGGCGAGCTCCTCGTTGTAGGCCTCACGCAGTGCCTCGTCGCCCTTGCGGAAGACGGTGGCGCCCGCCCCGACCTGCTCAACGCCGTCGACGACGGCGACGAAGGAGTCGGTCACCTCGACGGGCGCGTCCGGGTTGTTCTCAGCCATCGCGCGCAGCGAGATGCCGGTCAGCGCATAGACGTCGGCCCGACCGCTCACCACGGCGTCAAGGCCGTCCTGCGGGGAGTTGACGATCATCGTCTCGATGCCGAGCTTGTCGGCATACCCCTGCTCGATCGCGCCA
>DATGRS010000212.1:0-9653 GCA_035303365.1 Ornithinicoccus sp. | reverse complement strand
CTTCAACATGGTGATCGAGGCCCGGCCCTGAGGGGCACCTACCGACTGTCCGCCATACAGACTGTCCGCCGTGCCGGCCGATCGCCGGCACGGCGGCTGTCAGGATGGAGCCATGAAGACCGCAATCGTCGTCCTGCTGGTGCTCTGGCTCGTGTTCGCGGTTGTGGGGGCCGTGCTGGAGGGACTCTTCTGGCTCATGGTGATCGGTCTCCTGGCCTTCGTGGCTACCGCAGCCTGGGGCTGGTGGAAGCTGCGCCGGTGACGCGCTCTCCTCACCACGCGGTTACTCGCGAGCGCAGACCGTCGAGCCCTCGGAACCCCGTGGCGGGGCGGCCGCGACGGGACTAACGTTGATGGGGCTGTCCGAGCCGATATGGGGAGTCCTGATGAAGAGCAATCCAGCCATCCGTCTAGCAGTCGGCGCCGCCGCCGCGTTCGCGCTGACACTGAGCCCCGCACTCGCCGGGGCAGCACCGGACCGACCCGGTGAACCCCGCTACTCCGAAGGTGCCGAGGGTGCGGGTGATCCGTACTTCCCGCTCGCCGGCAACGGCGGCATCGACGTGCTGCACTACGACCTCGACCTCACCTACCAGCTGCCCGACCCGGCGCCCGCCCCGCTGGAGGGGCAGCTGGACGGTGTCGCGACCATCGAGCTGCGGGCCACACAGGACCTGCACCGGTTCAACCTCGACCTGCGCGGCCTCACCGCGACCGAGGTGGTTGTCAACGGCAAGTCGATGCGCTTCGACCAGGTCGACAACGAACTGCGGATCAGCCCCAGGCCCAAGCTCAAGACGGGCGATGCGGCGACCGTCGAGATCACCTACGGCGGCACGACCACGCGACCGACCGACATCGAGGGCGCCCTCTACGGCTGGGTGACCACCCGTGACGGGGCCATGGTGGTCAGCGAGCCCGACGGCGCCGCGACCTGGTTCCCGACCAGCGACCACCCGACCGACAAGGCGACCTACGCCTTCGAGATCACCGTTCCTGAGGGGTCTGTCGCCGTGGCCAACGGGCTGCTCGAGGACTCGGAGACCAACGACGGCTGGACCACCTGGCACTGGGATGCGCCGGACCCGATGGCGGCCTACCTCGCCACGGCGACGGTCGGTGACTTCGAGCTCAACTCGTATGTCGCGGCGAACGGCACGCCGATCATCGACGCGGTCGACCCGAGCCTGCCCGACAGCGCGTCCGCCAACCTCGCGCTGACCAGCGACATGCTGGTGTTCTTCGAGGAGCTGTACGGGCCGTACCCGTTCGTGGCCTACGGTGCGATCGTCGACGACGACTCGGTCGGCTACGCGCTGGAGACGCAGACGCGGTCCTTCTTCAGCCGCAACGCCAGCGAGGGCACGGTCGCCCACGAGCTGGCCCACCAGTGGATGGGCGACCACGTCAACCCGCACCGGTGGGCCGACATCTGGCTCAACGAGGGCTGGGCGACCTACTCCAGCTGGCTGTGGACCGAGGAGCAGGGCGGCGACACGGCCCAGCAGCGCTTCGACAGCGTCATGATCCGGCCGGCGGAAGACAGCTTCTGGGACCTCGTCGTGGCGGACCCCGGCCCGATGTGCCTGTTCTGCGGGCCGATCTATAACCGTGGCGCGGCGACGCTGCACGCGCTGCGCACTGAGATCGGTGACGACGCCTTCTTCGAGCTGGCCCAGAGCTGGGTCGCCGAGTTCGGCGGTGGCACGGCCTCGACGGCGGACTTCATCGCACTCGCCGAGGAGGTCTCCGGGCAGGACCTGGCGCACTTCTTCGACGTGTGGCTCTACCAGCCGGAGAAGCCCACCGACTGGTGAGCTCGGCCTCCGCAGCGGCGGCGCGTGACGGGATGAGGTCTACGGGGGCAGGACACGTCACCCACGCGGCGTCTGCACGGAGATGACCGAGGTGCGGTCTTCCCGGCGTCGTTCCAGGCGACCACCCGGTAGCGGTACGTGGTGTTCAGCTCCAGGCCCCGGTCCTGGTAGGAAGTAGCTCCTGCGCTGACTCCCGCGCCCGGGGGTGGCCGTCGGGAACCGCTGTTCCGCGCAGTCCGTGGTGGCCTCCCTCATCCCCGCGATGCGGAGCGCCGGCGTCACGCGACTCATGGTGACCAGCGCCTACCCCATCGTGGGCGGGTGCACTGCGCACGACGACGGGCCAGCTGGCCGCGCCGACACGGGTCACGCGTGCCCACGCAGCCAACCCTGTTAGTGGACCTGGCCGAGGCCTCCACCCCATCTTGCGTCGCGGTCAACGTCTCCGGACCGTGAGCTCCGGTGGGTGTGTCACGGTCTGGGCGACCACGCAGTAGCGCTCGGTCAGCTCGAGCAACCGCTGCACGGTGGCCTCGTCAGCGTCGGTGTCCACGTCGAAGGCCAGCTCGATCCGGGTGAAGCCGACCGGGGCCTCGCGGTCGACGCCGAGGGTGCCGCGGGCGTCCCACGTGCCGTCCGCCGTGACGGTCGCTGAGCGCAGCTCGACGCCGAGGGCGGTCGCCACCGACGAAAGCGTCACGCCCGCACAGGCCACCAGCGCCTGCAGGACGATGTCGCCGGAGCAGGCCTGGCTGCCGTCGCCGCCCGTCGCCGGATGCAGGCCGGCGACGAGGTCGCCCGCCCAGGTCGGCACGGTGGCGGTCAGGGACGACTGGTCGACCCTGGCCACCGCGGAACTGGTCGTCAGCGCGGACGCCGGGTCGGCCCGGTAGGCGTCCTTGATGGGGCGCTGCCGCTCGCGCAGCGCAGCGGACCGCCGCCGCGCGAGGTTGTCCTCCGGGGGCGCGTCACCAGCCCCGGCGGCTGCGCCACCGCCGGCGGCCATTGCCTGCTCGGCCATGCGCTCAGCCTACTGTTTCGAGGAGGCGGCGGTCGGCATACGCAGTGTCGGTCGTGGGCCGCAGGCCCAGTTCGGACTCCAGCCTGCGCACCCGCGGGATCACCTCGTTGCCGAAGTGCTCCACGTTCTCCCGGACGTGCAGGAAGCCCAGCAGTAGCAGGTCGACGCCAACCCGCTTGTAGCCCACGATCCGCTCGGCGACCTGGTCCGGCGTGCCGATCAGCCCTGTGCGGAAGCCGTCGTTGTACTGCACCAGATCTCGGAACTGACTGTCGGCCCACATCCCCTTCCTGTCGGCGGTCGCGGCACCGGCCTGCTTCACGGCGTCGCGGAAGTGGTTGACCTTGTCGGCGTCGGCCTTCGCGATGATCTCCTCGACCACCTCACGAGCCTCTGCCTCGGTGTCCCGCACCACGGCAAACCCGTTGAGCCCGAAGCGGACCCGCCTCCCGTGGGAGGCGGCCTGCGCGCCGACATCCCGAATCTGCTCGTCGGCGCCCTCGATCGTGGTGCCGTTCATGAAGTACCAGTCCGACAGCCGGCCCGCCATCGCCCGGGCCGACGTGGAGTTGCCGCCCTGGAACACCTCGGGCTGCTGCGGCGGCAGCGGACGGAACGTCACGTCGCGCGTGCGGTAGAAGTCGCCGCGGTAGGTGAATCCGTCCTGCGTCCAGAGGCCGCGCAGCACCTCGATGAACTCCCCGGCCCTGCGGTAGCGCTCCTCGTGATCAAGCCACGGCAGGCCGAGGTCGGTGTACTCCCGCTTGAACCATCCCGAGACGACATTGAGCGCGAACCGGTTCTCGTGCAGCGACTGGGCGGTCGCGGCGAGCTTGGCCAGGACGGCGGGCGGCCACTGACCGGGGTGCACCGCGGCGATCACCTTGAGCCGCTCGGTCGCCGCGAGGAGGCCGAGAGAGAAGGACACTGACTCGTGCTGCGCATCGGCTCCGTAGGAGGCCAGGTAGCGCACCTGCGTCAGCGCGTAGTCGAAACCGACCTGCTCGGCGGTGCGGGCGACCTCGCGGTTGTACTCCGGTGTGTGGTCGGTGCGCTGGTCGATCCTGGAGACGACCAGGCCGCCGGAGACGTTGGGCACCCAGTAGGCGAAGGACAACGGGTCGCTGCCGGGCGCGCCCAGGTGACCGGTGGGGAGGTCGGTGGTGGGGGTCTCGGTCATGGTCAGGCTCCGTTCGGGGTGGTGGTCGCACTGGAGGAGGTCGTGCTGGAGGAGGTCGTCACGTGCAGTGGCGTGTAGCCGCCGGCGTGGTGCACGAGCGGCCGGCGGGTGGAGGTCGTCGCGTGCTCCACGCGGGCGAGCGCGACGAAGCTGTCGCCCGCGTCGACGAGGTCATGGATCCGGGTGACCAGACGGCTGGCGACGCCGCGGACCGCCGGGAGCCCGTGGTCGTCGAGGTGCCACGTGTCGTCGTCCAGGAACCGCTTGGTGCGGTCCCTCGCGAACCGCTGTGCCAGCAGCTCCTGCTCCTCGGCGAGCAGGTGCAACGCGGCGCGACCGGTATGGGCGATCGTGACGAGGGAGGAGGAGTTCTTGGCGATGTTGAACGACACCAGCGGCGGGGCGAGTGATACCGAGATGACCGAGATCGCGGTGAAGCCGACGGGGCCGCGGTCGCCGGAGCCGGTGACGACCCAGGTGCTGGACGCGGCCCGGCCGAACGCGGCTCTCAGGTCGATCACTGCGGATGGCGCCGGGTGCGGCCGGGCACGGGTGAGGGGTATGGCGGACATGGTTCTCCTGTCACCGACCGGTGGTCGGCAGGGCGGGGCTGGCACGCGAGGGCGTGCCGCGGGATGGCGGTGTGCCGTGGGGCAGCCGCCGCCGGGTGGGCGGTATGCCGTGGGGCTGGTGCTGCCGAACCGGCGGTCTCCGCGGGTCAGGCGGGAGGTGGCGTGGTCGGGAGTGTGGCGGGCAGCGCTGTGATCAACAGGCGCTGACCGCCCGGCGCATCAGGTCGACGGCGCGGCGCAGGTGCGGGTGGTGCTGGGTGGTGTGCTGGTGCACGGTTCCTCCATCGGTCCTGGCGTGAGCACCTGTCCCCGGAGGGATGGTTGCTGCGGCGTCGACGAGCCAGGTCTCTCGGCCGCTCTGGATGGGTGGGCACACACAATCACAGGATCTTCGTTCATGTCAACAGCAACGCTCAGGATTCCGAACCTTCTTCTCGCGCGCGGCCGCTCATGGCGCTCCGGACGTCGATTCGCCGACTACTCTGGGCACGTGTCCCAGACCGCCTCGCTGGACGTGGGCCGCCGCGTCCCTTACCGGCTACTCGCCGTCGCCACGCTGGGTGCCCACCTGGCGTTCGTGGTCCTCGTGGTCCTCGGCGGCTTCCTGGCCTGGGCGTACCCGTGGGTCCTCTGGATCCATCTCCCGGCGCTCGTCTGGGGCATGGCGGGTCAGGTCCGTCACCTGGAGTGCCCGCTGACCGGCGCGGAGAACTGGGCGCGCGCTCGCGGCGGCTGGTCACCGCTGACCGACACGGGGTTCATCGACCACTACCTGACCGGCGTCCTCTACCCGCGGTCGTGGAAGCCCGTGGTGCCCTTCGTCGTGCTGACCGTGGTGCTGGTCTCCTGGGTCGGCCTGCTCCTGCGCTGAACCCCACCCATCGGACGCCGGCTGCTGCGGGACCGCGCAGACCGTCGGGGCCCCGGGCCTCAGTGCTGGATGTCGATGACCAGCCGCTCGGGCGCGCTGAGCCGGAACACCCGGAACGGCGCCTCGTCCTCGGTGCCGACGAACACCTGGACCTGACCCTCGAACGGTGCTCCGCGGAGCACCTCGGTCACCTGCTCCAGCTCTCCGCCGTCCACCAGCAACAACCCCGGGTCGTATGCCGTGTCGCCCTCCTCCGGGTAGGCCATCCCCTGCGCCACGACCTGGAGCACGACGTCGCCCGCGAGGTCCACCGGGGTGCCGCTCCCGTCCAGAGCCGGCTCCTCGACATACCGCACGATCCACCCCACCTCACCGGTGCCGGACAGGTCGAGCACCACGCGGTCGTAGTCGTCATGCAGGCCCAGGCGCACGTCCTCGACGATCAGCTGCGCCTCCCCCGCGGCATCCTGACGCAGCTCGGCGTCCGCCGGTTCGAAGCCGGGCAGCGTCGAGGGCGCGTCCTCGGTCCCCGCGTCCTCGGCGCTCGTCTGTGTCCCGGTCTCGGTCGGTCCCTCACTCCCAGTGCCGGTCGCGTCGGTGGTGCCGGTCGCGGCCGGGCCGGTCGCCGTCGGTCCGGTGGTGCTCGTGCCGGGTGACTCGCTGGTCCCGGTCGCCTCCGCCTCGGTGGGGGTGGTCGGTCCGACGATCACCGACGGCTCGTCGTCGACCTGGGTCCCGCAGGACGCCACCGCGAGCGCGCTGGCGAACAGTGCTACCTGCGCACCACTGCGTCGACGGACCATGGCGTCAGCGTACGCGCCCGGCCCGGTCGGTAGAAGTGTTTCGTCACCAGGCCCGTTGCGAGACAGGTAGTCACGCCCTCACGCCGCAGACTCCCCGGCGTCCTGGCGCACGGTCGGCAGCGACACCGCCCCGTCCATCGTCACGACGTGCATGCCGATGAACGGGGCATCCACCTCGGCGCACGCGTCGAGTGCCACCTGGTGCCACTCGCGGTCCTCGTCGCACACGGGGCCCTCCTCCCGGACCACGGCCAGCAGCAGCCCGAGCGGTCCGGAGTGCTCGTCGCTGACCATCTCGCACAAACCGGTGGCCCACCGCATCGCCGACCAGCGCTGCTCCTGGCTCGCAGGTTTGGGGACGTCGGCCACGAGCACTGGTTGCATCAGCCGACCGTCCCGATCGCAGAAGAGGAACGCCAACCCACCGTTCATCCGGTCGTCCTCGTCCACGAAGCTCTCGAGCGCGGCGTTGGCCACGTCGGGGTCGGACAGCGAGGGCATCTCGCAGCGTGCATCCAGGTCGAAGTCGTTGTCGTCAGTCATGCCCCGATGGTGCCGGTTGCGTCCGATTGCGCGCTGAAGTTTTCCACAGGCGCGCGCCACCACACCGGGGTTCAGGGTCGGTTCCGGGTGGGGTCAGGGAGGTACCCGATATTCGTTCGCGCTGGCGGGGAGCAGCGTGGAGACTGGACGTCCGGACAGCGGCGTCACGCCGACCGATCCTGGAGCCAACGCATGCTGGACACCATCGACACCATCAACACCCTCTTGCTCGACGCCGCCGCGCAGCCCTGGGTGCCGCTGGTGCTGCTCCTGTTCTGCGCGATCGACAGCATCTTCCCGCCGGTCCCGAGCGAGTCCCTGCTCGTCGGCCTGGCCGCCATCGCCGCGGCGTCAGGTGAGCCGCAGCTGTGGCTGGTTCTCCTGGCGGGGGCGGGCGGTGCCGTGATCGGTGACCTCACGGCATACCTGCTCGGTCGGCGGGTGGGGACCAGGCGGTTCGCCTGGATGCGCCGGCCGAAGGTCGCCGAGGCCATCGACCGTGCCGGGCGTGCCCTCCACCGGCGCAGCGCCAGGTTCATCATCGCCGGCCGGTTCGTCCCGGTGGTCCGCGTCGCGATCAACCTGACCGCCGGTGCCTCCGCGATGTCCGTGCGCCGGTTCCTACCCCTCAGCGTCACAGCCGGCACCATCTGGGCGTCGTTCAGCGTCGGTGTCGGGACGCTCGGCGGCTGGTGGGTGCAGGACAACGCGCTGCTCGGGATGGCGTCGGCCATCGCCCTGGCCCTGGTGCTGGGGACGGTGGTGGATCGTCTCGTCCAGCGCTTCACGACGGAGCCGGCAGTCGAGGCGTATGCCGAGCCGCGGGACCGGGTCGTCAGCCGGTGACTGCTCGCGACGGGTGGCGTCGCGTGGTGTCCGGACCTGTCTGCGTCCACCGGGTGGGGTGCGATCAGTTCCGGGGCGGGAGAAGGTCACAGCAGGCAGCACCCGCGATCATGCGGCGACGCGGGGCCGTATCCGAAGGAGACCCATGGCACGGCTCATCTACGGGATGATCACCTCACTCGACGGCTACGCCGAGGCGGCGGAGGGCGACCTCGGCACCGGGGCCGCCGATGACCCGGAGGTGCACTCCTTCATCAACGACCTCTACCGGCCCGTGCGGACGTTCCTCTACGGGCGGCGGATGTACGAGACGATGGTCTTCTGGGAGACCGCGGAGACCCAGCCCGATCTTCCGCCGCACATCCTGCAGTACGCCCGCGACTGGAAGGCTGCGGACAAGATCGTCTACTCCACGACGCTGGACTCGGTCTCCAGCGCAAGGACCAGGATCGAGCGCACCTTCGACCCGGAGGCCGTGCGTCGGCTGAAGGAGGAGTCCGATCACGACCTGTCGATCGACGGCCCCAACCTGGCGGCCCAGGCCATCAGGGCCGGGCTGGTGGACGAGTACCACCTGTTCATCACGAGCACCGTCGTCGGCGGCGGCAAGCGCTTCTTCCCCGACGGCGTGCGCCTCGACTTGGACCTTGTCGAGCAACGCGCCTTCGACAGCGGACTGATCTACGCACGCTACCGGACCCGCTGAGCAGGCGTCAGAGCAGCTGGGACACGGCGTGGATCAGCAGCCCGACCAGGGCACCGACCACCGTGCCGTTGATCCGGATGAACTGCAGGTCCCGACCGACGTGGAGCTCGATCCGCTCGGCGGCGTCCCGACCGTCCCAGCGCCCGATGGTGTGGCTGATCACCGAGGTGAGCTCGGCGCCGTACCGCGGCACCAGCGCCGCCGCCGCGTCGGCGCCCCAGTGGTCCACCCTGGTCTGCAGGCTGTCATCGGTGACCAGTCGGTCGCCCAGGCCGCGCAGCTCGTCGGTCAGCCGGGTGAGCAGCTGCCCGTCGGGGTCTGCCAGCTGCTCCAGCAGCACGACCTTCACCGCGTCCCACAGCGCCACCACGCTCGGCCCGACCTGCGGGTGCTCCAGGAGTCGTTCCTTGAGCCGCTCGACGTTGGCCATCGTGTCGTCGTCGTGCTGCATGTCCTGCGCGAGGTCCGCGAGGTAGGAGTCGAGCGCCAGCCGGACCCGGTGCGACTTGTCGTCGTCGATGTCCTTGGCCCAGGCGACCAGCTCCTGGTAGATCCGCCCCACGACCATCTCGTCGACCCACGCGGGCGACCACCACGGTGCGCGGGCGCCGATGATCCGGCTGACCTCCTGCGGGTGCCCAGCGAGCCAGACGTGCAGCTCACGGAAGCCGATGTCCATCACGCCCTGGTGCGCCTTGTCGTCGACGACCGCCTCCAGCAGGTGCCCGGCGACGGGGCTGATCGGCTCACGGCGGACCCTGGGCAGCAGCGTCTGCTCCACGAAGTCCTGCAGGTCCGTGCCGCCCACGCGGTCGAGCAGCTGGGCCGCCAGCGGCGCGGTCTCCCGCACCACCCGGCCGGCGTTCTCCCGTTGGCCGAGCCAGTGGCCCAGCCGAGCGGTGACCTTGGCGTCGAGATACCTCTCGCGGATCGTCGAGGCGGTGAGGAAGTTCTGCGCCACGAACTCCTCCAGGCTGCGCGCCAGCATGTCCTTGCGCTTCGGGATGATGGCCGTGTGAGGCACCGGCAGCCCCAGCGGATGCCGGAAGAGTGCCGTCACCGCGAACCAGTCAGCAACGGCGCCGACCATGCCTGCCTCCGAGGCGGCGTTGACGTAGCCCCAGAATCCGTCGCGGCCGTGCGTCAGGACGAAGATGATCGCGGCCAGGACCAGCAGGCTCGTCGCGACGAGCCGCATCCGTCTGAGGTTGGCCCGGCGCTGCTCGTCACCGTTGCCGAAGGACGGCAGGGGCGTATGCCGTGCCTGTTGCGTCATCCTGGTGGCACCCGTCAT
>DATGRS010000211.1:0-3538 GCA_035303365.1 Ornithinicoccus sp. | reverse complement strand
CCAGCGGCACGATGGCCTGAAGGTAGTCCGGCATCAGCTCCGTCATCCGCCACATCTGGTCGGTCGTGACAACGATCGGTTCGTGCACGGCCTTGTACCGCAGCGCACCCTTGACCTTCGCCGGCGAGGCATTCAGCAGCTCGTGGTCCACGGCGTCGTTCAGGATCGACGAGAGGACCTGGTAGGCCGAGAAGGCGGCGCCGCGCCCGTCGGACTTCTCCTTGCCGTGCCACTTCCTGCCGCGCGCTTCCTCGGCCAGTACGACGCGCAGCTTCGTGTACCAGTTGGCCACGTCCAGGCGGGTGAGGTCCTTCAAGGGAATGTCGCCCAGCACGGGCAGGATCCGCTTCTCCAGCGCGGTCTTGTAGCGGTACAGGGTGCCCGGTCGCAGGGTCTTGCCCTCGATCGACCGGTACGCCCACTCACGGAGCGTCACGGACCGCTGCTCAGCCAGGCGCGCCTCCAGCTCGCGCACCTTCGGGGGCTTCCACTCGCCTCGGTCGATCAGGATGCGCTCGGCGTTGAGCCACGATTCGGCGGCCATCTTGTCGCCGAACGTCTTGGGGTGCCGCTCCAGGTCCGGGCCGGTGTAGCGCGCTCGCCAGCCGGTCACCTTGCCGGTCGTGGCGCTCCTGCGCTTCTCCAGCTCTCCAAAGACTCGCTTGCCCAGTGTGGCTGCCATGGGTGGTCCTCTCCACCCGTCAGGTGTCCCACCCGCTCCCTGTGGGGGAACGGCACACCCGGCACAACCTCAGACGCGAGCACTCACCTGCGGAAACACCTCGGATCCCGTGGGGGAACCATGGGGGAATGGGCGGCCCCTGGAGGCCACTTCTGTCCACCACTGTCCCGAGGGCTCAGAAGCGTTACCGCAGGTCAACCGGCGTCCGGCCTGGTCAGGCGACCAGGCTGAAACCGGGGTGATGCTCAGACGTTGAACCGGAACTCCACCACGTCCCCGTCCTGCATGACGTAGTCCTTGCCCTCGATCCGCGCCTTGCCCGCGGCCTTGGCCGCCGCGACGGACCCCGCCTCGACGAGGTCGTCGTACGAGATGACCTCGGCCTTGATGAACCCGCGCTCGAAGTCAGTGTGGATCACGCCGGCCGCCTGCGGGGCGGTCCAGCCCTTGCGGATCGTCCAGGCGCGGGCCTCCTTGGGCCCGGCGGTGAGGTAGGTCTGCAGGCCGAGGGTCTCGAAGCCGACCTTGGCGAGCTGGTCCAGGCCGGACTCCTCCTGGCCGGTCTCGGCCAGCATCTCCGCGGCCTCCTCGGGCTCGAGCTCCACGAGCTCGGACTCGAACTTGGCGTCGAGGAAGATCGCCTTGGCGGGGGCGACGACCTTGCGCAGCGCCTCCTGCGAGGCGGTGTCGGCCAGGCCGGCGTCGTCGGTGTTGAAGACGTAGATGAACGGCTTGGCCGTCATGAGCTGGAGGCTGGCGATCTCGGTGAGGTCCAGGCCGGCGTCGGCGGCACCCTGGTAGAGCGTGATGCCCTCGTTGAGGATGTCCTGCGCCTTCTTCGCGGCCGCGTAGAGCACCGGGTCGCCGCGCTTGATCTTGACCTCCTTCTCCATCCTCGGGAGCGCCTTCTCGAGGGTCTGGAGGTCGGCCAGGATGAGCTCTGTCGAGATCGTCTCGATGTCGCCCGGCGCGTCGAGCGAGCCGTCCACGCGCACGACGTCGGGGTCGTCGAAGGCGCGGGTCACCTGGCAGATGGCGTCGGCCTCGCGGATGTTCGCGAGGAACTTGTTGCCCAGGCCCTCACCCTCGGACGCGCCCTTCACGATGCCCGCGATGTCGACGAACGACACCGTGGCAGGCAGGATCCGCTGGCTGCCGAAGATCTCTGCCAGCTTGTCCAGCCGCTCGTCGGGCAGCGAGACCACCCCGACATTGGGCTCGATCGTCGCGAACGGGTAGTTCGCCGCGAGCACCTGGTTGCGGGTCAGGGCGTTGAAGAGGGTGGACTTGCCGACGTTGGGCAGGCCGACGATGCCGATAGTGAGTGCCACGTCGGGCAAGTTTACGGGGAGTCACGCCGACGCCGCTGCGCCCGCCTCGATGAGGTCCAGATCCCGCGTCGCGAACTGGTGGTGCTCCCACTCCTCGCTGAGCACCACCCAGACGCACTGGCCCACCACGAAGGGCTCCGACTGGTCCATCCACGGCGGGGGCTCGGCAGCGCGGCCAGCCTCCTCGGGTGTCAGCGCGGCGAGGAAGTCGCGTACCTCGCGCACGCGCCCACGCCGCACCTCCAGCACCTCCTCGTACGACGGCGTGGCGTCCGGGTCGGTGCCGATCGTCCGTACCGCCTCGGCGGTGAACGGCGTGTGCGGCATCCCGGCCGGCCAGAACACATCCTCGCGGCGCCCCTCGGCGCCCCAGCGCAGCCAGCCGTCGCTGCAGAACACCAGGTGGCGCAGGGTCTGGGCGAACGACCACTCCTCGTCCACGGAGACGTCCACCGTGCCCGGCGGCATGGCGGCGACGCGCTCGTACGTCGCCTCCCACATCCGCTCGTAGGCAGCCTGCGCGGCACGCAGCCCGGCCACCGTGCGGTCCCGGAGCAGCGTGCGCTCCGGGTACCGCCGGTCGAGCTCCGCCTCCACGAGCGCCTCCACCTCGACGCCGTTGATGCGCAGGCCCGCGATGTATCCGTCGATGTCGGCGCCCGCGAGCTCGACGCCCCGCATGCGCACCCCGTTGAGGCGGACCTCGCGGAACGATGCGCCGCTCAGGTCGACGTCGCGGACGTCCGCGCCCGACAGGTCCGCTCCGATGATCCGATCCACACTGCCGTCGATGTGATCCATGTCACGGACGGTACGCCGGACCACTGACACTGCCCGGCCACGGGCCCGTCACGGGAACGACTGCACCTGCTGGAGCAGCTCGGGCAGCCGCCGGTCGTACGTCCGGGCGCCGACACGGACGCCGAGGTACAGCATCAGCGCGCCGTACAGCAGGCCCAGGAGCAGCGTGCTGACACCCCACACCGGACCACCGATGACCACCGCGGCGATGCCGACCCCGAGCAGGGGCAGAGAGAGCCCCAGCGTGACCACGAAGCCGATGCCCTGTGCCGCGATCGTCGCGACCGCCGCGCCCTGCGGGGACTTCAGTGGGCTCTCCCCCGGCTTGGCGACCGGGTAGACGAGCCGCGCGGACACCGCGCTCGACACCGCAGTGCTGACGAGCAGGAGCCCGAAAGCCATACCCAGGAGGGGCAGCAACAGGTGCCACGAGTCGGCCACCCAGACCGTCCCCACCACGATGGCGGCGGCGACCACCGGCCCGACCAGCAGCACGGGCAGCACGCGGCCCCAGCGGTCGGCCCAGCCACGCACGCCGGACGCCACGTGCAGCGCGAACGCCGTGTAGTCGTAGCCGATGTCGTTCGAGATGCTGAACCCGAGGATCCAGGCGACGAACGGCCCTGTCGCCAGCAGCATGAAGAAGCTGCCGGTGCTCTGCGCGGAGAAGTAGATGATGACGGGCAGCAGAGGGACGATCGCGATCGAGCCGGAGTAGCGCGGG
>DATGRS010000210.1:0-2324 GCA_035303365.1 Ornithinicoccus sp. | reverse complement strand
AGACCAGACCGGTGGTCACCACCGCATGGAGGGTATGCCGCAAGTTGCCGGAGCGCGTCCAGGTCACCGCTCCTGCGACGAAGGTGGCCAGCGCCCATGGGATAGCCGGTGTAGTGAGCAGGTCGACGTAGCAGAAGAGCGCCGCAGCCAGACCCGTAGCGACCAGCCCCCGCTGTAGGGAGTGTCGTGTCGCCCACGCCACGCAGGCGACCGTCGCGAAGATCACCGAGAAGGACAGGGCCTGGGAGAAGCCGGTGCTGGGCGTGGACATCAGGTTGGTCCCGGCCACCACGGGCAGGATCAGCGCCGCGGCGACGGCCGCGCCCAGGATCCGTCGCACGGTGACGAAGGCCGCGACGCCGGTGGCCAGCAGCAGCAGTCCGGCGACCATGCGCACACCGTCCAGCCCGAGGGTGGCCAGCACGGGACGGGTGAGGACCACGTACCCGGCCCAGTACTTGCTGTAGCTCATCGGCTCGACGCGTTCCCCGGCGGCCAGCGCCTCGATCTGTCCCGCCCCACCCTCGCACCCGGACAGCCGCGGCATGAAGGCGGCCTCGCGCAGCGGGCCGTCGGCGGGGTCACCGCCCAGCCCCGTCCCGGCGACGACGCACTCGGTGAAGGCGTCCGAGCGGGTGCCCATCCGGTCCGGCGCGTCGCCGGGGCCGTAGATCCCCGCCTGGACAGCGTCGGCGAGGTTGCGCACGATCGGTCCGTCGGGCACCTGCATGGCCAGGACCAGCCCGAGAAAGAACAGCAGCTGCAGCGCGATGAAACCACCGAGTGCCAGCAGGCCCTTGCGGATCACGCCTCGCCCCTATCCTGGGTCGTCCACGGCGGTGCGGGTAGGGACAGGTAGTGCAGACGTTTCAGCTCACGCTGGGACCGGGTGATCGCTTGCAGCACCAGCCCCAGGACCAGGACGATGATGGCGATGGTCATCAGCGCGGCCGCCAGGATCGCGGTCGGGAAGCGCAGCACCAGCCCGGTTTGCGCGAACTCGGCGATCACCGGCAGCCCCAACACCAGGCTCACAAGGGCGATCAGGCCGGCGAGGGTCCCGGTGACCAGCAGCGGCCGTTCGTGGGCCAGCAGCCGGGCGAACATCCCCAGGATCCGGAACCCGTCGTGGTAGGTCCGCAGCTTGGACTGCGACCCGGAGGCCCGGTCGCGGAAACCGACCGGCACCTCGACCGAGGGCACCCGTGCGTTGACGGCGTGCACGGTCATCTCGGTCTCGATCTCGAACTCGTGCGAGAGCGCCGGGAAGGACTTGACGAAGCGGCGCGACATCACGCGGTAGCCGCTGAGCATGTCCGAGACCGGCACCCCGAAGGTGAAGGTGACCAGCCGGTTGAAGAAGCGGTTGCCGCGCTCGTGTCCCGGACGGTATGCGGCCGCGCCGGGGGCCTCACGTCGCACGCCGAGCACGTGGTCGTGCGGGCCTGCGAGGAGTTGCTTGATCATCCGTGGCGCGTCGGCGATGTCGTAGGTGTCGTCCCCATCGACGAGCAGGTAGACGTCGGCGTCCAGGTCGGCGAAGGCCCGCCGGACCACGTTGCCCTTGCCCGGCACAGGCTCGGTGCGGACGTGTGCGCCGGCTTCGCGCGCGACCTGTGCGGTGCGGTCGGTGGAGGCGTTGTCGTAGACGTAGACCTGAATCCCCGGCACGTGCTCCAGGAGGTCGGCCACGACCTTCGCCACCGCGGCCTCCTCGTCGTGACAGGGGACGACGGCCACGATGCGCGGCGCTGTTGCGGCGTCCATAACTCCCCTGCGTCGACGGTGTTCTGGCTGGGCCGATCGTATGTCAGCGAGGAGGCTGCCTCTCCCGGGCCCCCCGGTGTGTGGATAGTCTCGCCGGGTGGCGACGGGGACCGGTGCGCAGTCCGTGACCTGGCCCGAGCGTGCCCTGGGGGTCAGTGCCCAGCGTGCCTGCGGCGCGCTGCTCGTGGCGGTCGGGACGGTCGCGGTCCTCGCGCCGCGCAACTCCTGGTTCGTCTTCGACCCGGTCGTGGTGGGCGTGACCGCCGTTGTGACGGTGCTGACAGGGGTGCTCGTGGCACGCCGGTCCGGGCAGGACGCCTGGCTCGCGTGGTCCGACGGTGAGCGCGCCGGCCTGGTCGGTGGCATCCTGGCGATGGTCGCGGCGTGGGTCTACGGGGTGTCGGCCTCGATCCGGTTCGGCTGGGACGCGGGCACGATCACCGGTGCGGCGAGACTTCTGGCCGGCGGCGGCGACCTGGACGCGGCCCAGGTGGACTACTTCGCCCGGTTCCCCAACAACGTGCCGCTGCTGGCCTTGGAGACCCTCATCATCCGCG
>DATGRS010000209.1:0-2265 GCA_035303365.1 Ornithinicoccus sp. | reverse complement strand
GTCAGCCCACCCGGACCTGCTGGGTCCTGAAGTTCTGTCCCTTGCCGTCGGGGTTGTAGTTCTTCTCGGCGTTGCCGGCCATGTCGACCGAGAACCACTTCACCTTCGTGCTGCTGGTGATCGTGATCTCGGCCGGGCCCTCGCGCAGACCGGCGGACTCCACCATCGGGGAGTCGTATGTCGGTCGGCTCCCGTCGGTCGTGTAGTACACCTGGGCCGCCTCGTCGGTGGTGATGACGAAGTCGGTCTCACCCGGCTCGGACGACGTGACGCTCAGCGTGCTCGTCGGTGCCCTTCGGTCATCGGCCCTTTCCAGTGCGACCTCGAGCATGCCGATCATGCCGTTGCTGAACTCCATCGCCTCCTGGTAGCCCTCCTCGAACGGGGGCTGGAAGCCAACGGGCCGCCAGCGCTCGGCCTCGGCGTCCCACAGGTCGGCGCCGACCTCGAAGTTCCAGGCAAAGATGCCCTTCTCATACCAGTGCTCGTCGGCTGAGTTGCCGGCAGCGGAGTACAGGACGTCGATGACCGGTCCGGTGCGCCCCGGCCAGATCGCCGTGCCCCGCGAGTCCTGGATGGTGGACAGGATGTGCTCGGACGCCTCCCAGAAGTACTCCTCGGTCCCGAAGTCGGGGCGAGGCAGCGTCGTGCGGTCCGGCTCATAGGCTCCCGGCGCCCACATGAAGTAGCCGCCGTAGCTGTGCGTGTTCATGGCGTAGGCGATGTTGGGGAAGGTGTCCGTCAGCCAGACCTCGTTCTTCGCCTCCGGCTCCGACAGCTCCTGGGGGCCGGCGAAGGTGCCGCTCGTGCACGACAGCGACCCTCCGACATACCCATCGTGGCCAGAGCCCACCGTGAAGTTGCGGTTCAGGTCCACGCCCCACTGGTTACGCCGTGCCGGGTCGCTGTTCCCGGCCGTGCAGTGGTTGGTCATGTTCTTCCGCTGGCTGTTGTAGTCGTACATGCTGTAGTGGGCGCCGTCCGGGTTGACCGTGGGGATGATGAAGATGTCCAACCCCTTGAGCAGCTGCCGCGTCCCAGGGTCGTGCTGGTAGTTGCGCAACAGGCGCTCGGCCGTCTCGGCGCACGTGATCGGGGTGACCCACTCACGCGCGTGCTCCTGGCAGTAGAGCATCACACCGGGCCGGCTGCCGTCTCGCTTCTCGCCGATCCGGATCGCCTTCATCTCGAACGGGTCGTGCGAGACGTGGTCCGGCGCGTTGAGGTTGTCGGTGAGGACCTGCTCCCCAGTCGCCTGCACAATGCCGGAGCCATCGGAGCTGCGATACGGCGCAGCGCTCATGACCGCACTCGCGGCCGCTGAGGCGTTGATTGCAGCCACGACGTCGCTGGCGGTCGAGATGGACGCCCCTGAGGCATCCGTCGCCAGGTGCACAGTCACGACCGGACCGGCCACACTAACGGACAGCGGCTGGTTGACACCGTCCGCACTGAGCACGAGCCGGGCGTCGTTGCCGCCCTCATGCCCCCACGCTGTGCTGGTCACGTAGAAGGCCTGTGACACCACCGAGCCGACGGTCACCTGTGCGTGCCGGCGGTAGCCGTTGGTCTCGTACGGCAGGTCGACGATCTCGGCCAGCTGCGGGAACTCGGCGGCGAGCGACTCGACCCGCTCGGTGACCTCCGTGGGGTCCATGTAGCGGTCGACGAAGCCGGTGGAGTAGTGCGGTGACGGATCCTTGCGCGGGGTGCCGAGCCATTGCGTCACGGGTGCGGTCACCTCGCCACCGGCTGTGCTGGTGTAGGTGACGCTCTCCGGGATCGCGTCGACCGGGATCGGCGCGGAGGCACGGTGATACATGTATTGCCCGGCGTCGGTGAAGCGCTGCAGAGTGACCGAGCCGCCGTCCCAGCTGGCGGTGACCGCCACGGACGCCGGCGCGTCCGACTTCACCTCGAGGTTGAGGTATGTCGTGCCGCCCACCGAGGTAAACCATTCGGTGCGCAGCGGGGTGAGGGTGTCGATCGCGGCCTCGGTGGCCTCTGCGGCCGCCATCGCCTCGCTCCGCTCGGCCCGCACGGTGGCAAGGGTTTGGGCGTCCTCCAGGACGCCGAGGGACTGCACACCCTCGGCCTCGAGAGTGGCTAGCTCGGTCGGGGTCAGGATGGCGTGGATCTCGAGGCCACCGCTGATCGGCTTGGTGTAGTGAGCGAGGTCGTAGCCTTCTGCCTCGAGCTCCTCGACAGCCTGCTGGTCGGGGACGGCGAGGCGGACGAGGCTGGTGGGCTCCGGCTCCGTCTGGA
>DATGRS010000208.1:0-6670 GCA_035303365.1 Ornithinicoccus sp. | reverse complement strand
ATCGGCCCCTCGCCGACCGACGCGGCGCTCGCCTCCGACCTGGCCCTGCCGATCGAGGACCTGGACCTGACCGTCCGCTCCTACAACTGCCTGAAGCGCGAGGGCGTCCACACGGTGGGCGAGCTCGTCAGCCGCAGTGAGGCCGACCTGCTGGACATCCGCAACTTCGGTGCGAAGTCCATCGACGAGGTCAAGGAGAAGCTGGCCGAGATGAACCTGGCTCTCAAGGACAGCCCGCCCGGGTTCGATCCGGCCCAGGCCGACCTGTCGGAGGACCTGGACGAGGGCGACGCCAGCTTCGCCGAGGACGAGCAGTACTGATTCCCTTTAGGAGACCTGAGTTATGCCTACCCCCAAGAAGGGCCCGCGCCTCGGCGGCGGTCCGGCGCACGAGCGCCTGATCCTGTCCAACCTCGCCACCGCCCTGTTCGAGCACGACCGCATCACGACCACGGAGGCCAAGGCCAAGCGGCTGCGTCCGCTGGCCGAGCGCCTCGTGACCTTCGCCAAGCGCGGTGACCTGCACAACCGTCGCCGCGTGCTGGCCACGGTCCGCGACAAGGGCGTGGTGCACCGCCTGTTCACCGAGATCGCTCCCGACATGGCCGAGCGTGAGGGTGGCTACACCCGCATCACGAAGATCGCGGCGCGCAAGGGCGACAACGCCCCCATGGCCGTGATCGAGCTGGTCCGCGAGCCGGTGGCCAAGAAGGCCGTCGTCACGCAAGCCGAGGGCGCCACCAAGCGCGCGGCCAAGGACAAGAAGGCAGCCGAGAAGGCCAAGGGTGCCGACACGGCTGCCGTGACCGACGCCGAGCTCGCTGCCGAGGAGCCCACCACGACCGACGCGGCTGCGGTCGACCAGGCGCAGGCCGAGGTCGAGGCTGCGGACAGCGCCGCCGAGCAGGGCGCGCAGGTCGCGGCTGCCGGTGAGGTCGCCGAGGTCAGTGACGCCGAGGGCGCGGAGGACACCACTGAGGCCGCCATGGTCTCGGCCGGTGCCGACGACGCCGACGGTGGCTTCGGCCCCGACTCCGCTCCCGCGACTGAGGACGGCTCGGCGCCGGAGGGTTTCACCGTCAAGGGCAACAAGGACTCGATGAAGTACCACGTCGAGGGTTCGCAGTGGTATGACCAGACGGAGGCCGAGGTGTGGTTCCGCACGGGCGAGGCTGCCGAGGCCGCTGGCTTCGAGCCCGCCGGTGGTGCGGCCGCCCAGTCCGCCGACGCCGGCGCCGACATCGGCACCGACAAGGGCGACGCCTGAGCCGCCCCTGACAAGCGACGCCGCGAGCGCCCGTCTCCCACGTGGGAGGCGGGCGCTCGCCGCTGTGCGGGTAGGTTCTGAGGCGTGCGGATCCGGATCGACCTGGCCTATGACGGCACCGACTTCTCGGGGTGGGCCGCCCAGCCGGGGCTGCGCACCGTCGAAGCGGAGCTGTCGGCCGCCCTGGGGACGATCCTGCGCACGGAGCCGCTCCGGTTGACCGTCGGCGGGCGCACCGACGCCGGGGTGCACGCCCGCGGTTCTGTGGCGCACGCCGACGTCGACCCGGCCGCCTGGGCGGGACTTCCCGGGCGTTCCGACAGGCCCCCGCAGGAGGCCGCGGTCACCCGGCTGGCCGGTGTCCTGCCGCCCGACATCGTGGTGCGGCGGGTCAGGCAGGTCCCAGAGGACTTCGATGCCCGCTTCTCCGCCCTCCAGCGGCGCTACACCTACCGGATCTGCGACGACCCGTCCTCCCTGGACCCGCTGCGTCGACGTGACACGGTGCTGCACAAGAAGGCCATGGACGTCGAGGCGATGGACCAGGCCGCCCGGAGGCTGACTGGGCTGCACGACTTCGCAGCCTTCTGCAAGCAGCGGGAGGGCGCGACCACGGTGCGCACCCTCCTGCGGTACTCGTGGGAGAGGGGAGCGGACGGCATACTCACCGGGACTGTCGTCGCCGATGCCTTCTGCCACAGCATGGTCCGCTCCCTCGTCGGGTC
Source organism: Ornithinicoccus sp. (assembly GCA_035303365.1). Taxonomy (GTDB): domain Bacteria; phylum Actinomycetota; class Actinomycetes; order Actinomycetales; family Dermatophilaceae; genus Ornithinicoccus. The sequence goes on along the minus strand of DATGRS010000208.1, from coordinate 4,678 downwards.
GGTGGTCCCGGTGGGCGAGGGGCGGTATGCCGCGGGCTGGCCCCGCGAGATCCTCACCGGTGGGGTGCGGGACCCCCGGGTGACCGTGATGCCGTCGCACGGGCTGTGCCTGGAGGAGATCGTCTATCCGCCCGACGCGGAGCTGGGCACTCGGGCCGCGCAGGCCCGCAGCGTGCGGACGCTGGAGTAGCGAGGTGCAGGTCAGCGCCCTGCCGGGGCCAGGACGTCGCGACCCGGTGCGTCCGGGACGATGGGCCTACGGGAGCGCCTGCGCAGCGAGCCGAGCAGGACCCCCGTGACGACGATGGCAGCCCCGACGACCTCGGTGATGCTGACCCGCTCGCCGAGGACCAGCCAGGCTGCGGCCATGCCGGCGACCGGCACCAGGAGCGAGTAGGGCGCCACGACCCCGGCCGGATGACGCGCCATGAGCCACGTCCAGATGCCGGAGCCGACGACCGTGCCGATCACGACCGTGTAGGCCAGGCCGATCAGCGCGGGAGCGGCCTGTGCCGTGAGCGCCGTCGACAGCGAGTGACCGATCCGGGCTGGTCCTTCGACGAGCAGGGCGACCGCCAGCATCGGGACCGGGGGCACTACTGACATCCAGAGGACCAGGTGCAGCGCATTGGCCGGGTGCGCCTGTCGGCTGCTGATGTTGCCGATCGCCCACCCCATCGCGCCGGCGAGGGTGAGCAGGAACGGCAGGATCTCGGCGACCTGCGCCCGGTGCATCCCCACGACCGCCAGGCCACCCATCGCGATCAGGATGCCTCCCACCTGTGCACCGGAGAGGCGCTCGCCCAGCAGCGTGGCGCCGAGGACCACGGTGAACGGGGCTGACGCCTGGAGCACCAGCGAGGCCAGCCCGGCCGGCATGCCGGCCGCCATCCCCCAGTAGAGGAAGAGGAACTGCAGCGTGCCGAAGCCGAGCCCGTAGCCGATCAGCCAGCGCAGCCGCACGCGCGGCCACGGCACCAGGAACACCGTGGGAACTGCGACGAGCAGGAAGCGCAGGGCGACGAGGAAGAACGGCGGGAAGTGCTCCAGCGACGCGTGGATCGCGGTGAAGTTGAGCCCCCACATGACGGCGACGGAGGCCGCCAGGAGGCGGTGGCTGACGGGCATGTCTCTAGCGTGACGGGAATAGACCCTTCAGGACAATCGAAATGTGCTGACGCAGATGTGTAGGCTACCTACATGGACGTGCGCCACCTCGAGCTGCTGCGCGAGCTCGCTGAGCGCGGGAGCGTCACCGCCGTCGCCCGGGCGAGCCACCGCACACCGTCAGCGGTGTCGCAACAGCTGCAGACGGCCCAGCGCGAGCTCGGTGCCCAGCTGGTGGAGCCCGTCGGCCGGGGGCTTCGGCTCACCGAGGCCGGCGAGCTCCTGGCCCGCCGAGCCGTCGACGTGGCGACCGTGCTGGCGGAGGTCACCGCGGACTGGGACGCGTTCCACCACCGCCCGAGCGGCACGGTCTCGGTGATGGCCCTGCCGAGCGCCGGGGAGTATCTGCTGCCTGCCGCACTGGTGGCCCTGGAGGGGTCCGGGATCCAGGTGAGCTGCCACGACACGGACGTGGCCGAGGCCGACTGGGGCGACCTGACCAGGGACCACGACATCGTGATCGGTCACTCGCTGAGTGACCGTCCGCCCCCTGGCACCGAACAGCTCCGCGTCACCCGCATCCTGCGAGAGCCGCTGGAGATCGCCCTGCCCGACGACCACCGGCTGGCCGCACGGGCGTCAGTGCGACCGCAGGACCTGACGGACGAGCCCTGGATCGGGGTGCCCCTGGGCTTCCCGTTCGACTCGGTGCTGCAGGCGATCGAGAGCGAGACCGGCGCCCGGCTGCACGTGGTGCAGCGGGTCCGGGACAACCGGTTGGTCGAGGCGCTGGTCGCCGTGGGGTGCGGCCTCGCCGTGCTGCCCAGGTTCACCACCCGCCTGCGCGAGGGGGTGGTGCTGCGCCCGCTCGAGGGCATCGACACCGGTCGGCACGTCCTGGCGATCCAGCGGCCGGACCGGGCCGCGCGGCTGGCCGTGCGGCGCACGCTCGCGGCGATCGAGGAGGTTGCCGCCCGCCTGCCCGGTGGGCATGAGCCAGTGGTGGCAGAGTAGGTCGATGGAGCACGACGAGATCGCCGCGCTGCTGCGCGCCAAGGAGACCGAGCTGCTAGAGCAGATGGAGCGGCTGACCCGGCCGGAACAGGACCAGGGAGCGATCAGCTTCGGCAAGCGGGTCGGTGACGGCACGGCCATGGCGGTCGACCGGCTCACCGCCGTCGGAGCCCACACCAACCTGCAGGGGATCCTGGAGCAGGTCCGCCGGGCGCTGACCAAGCTGGACGAGGGCAGCTACGGACGGTGCGACGAGTGCGGCACGCAGATCGCGGCCGGCCGGCTCGAGGTCCGGCCCTGGTCGACGCACTGCGTCCAGCACAGCTGACCCGACCACCACCGCGCGACCTGGAGGCACGCAACATGGACACCGAGCTACGCACCTACCGGACCGGCGGCGAGGACGTCGTCCTGGACCTGACCCGCGACGCCAGCGACTTCGTCGAGGGACGCGGCGACGGGCTGCTGCACCTCTTCGTGCCACACGCCACCGCGGGACTGGCCATCATCGAGACCGGCGCCGGGTCCGACGACGACCTGCTGTCCGCGCTCGGCGACCTGCTCCCCGCGGATGACCGCTGGCAGCACCGGCACGGCACCCGCGGCCATGGCCGGTCCCACGTGATGCCAGCCCTCGTGCCGCCATACTGCACCGTGCCCGTCCTGAACGGCCGACTGGCGCTCGGGACCTGGCAGAGCGTCTGCCTGGTCGACCTCAACGTCGACAACACCGAACGGGACGTGCGCTACTCGTTCCTGGCCGGGTGAGGGCTACTCCTCGTTCGGGTCCTTCTCGGCGTCCTTGTGCTCGGGGTGCACGGTGCCGGGCTCGTGGTCCGCGGGCCCGTAGAGGACGTAGACCTTGAGCGGCTCGTCGCCGGTGTTGGTGACGTTGTGCCACGTGCCGGCGGGCACCATGATGATGTCGTCCGCCCCGACGTCCTTGGTGTAGTTGAGGTCGTCCTTCTTCGGGCCCATCTCGGTGCGGCCCTTGCCCTGCTCGATCCGCACGAACTGGTCGTTGCTCGGGTGCACCTCCAGGCCGATGTCGTCGCCGACGTCGACACTCATCACCGTCAGCTGCAGGTGCTCACCGGTCCACAGCGTCTTGCGGAAGTTCTTGTTGTCCACGGTCATCTTCTCGATGTTGACCACATACGGCTCCTTGCCGTGGTCCTTGCCCGTGGTGTAGGTCTCCTTGCTCGCCATGGCTCGCTCCTGTTCAGTCGGTGGACCGGGGGTGCCGGCTATCGCCTTTGACCTTAGCGAGCGCCCCGGGCTGCGGCGACCCGGCCGCGAGAGCCCTTGACCACTGCGCCACCATGGCCTCGGGTCGCTGACCGGGGGAAACCCGTTTGGCAGGTCCCCGAGGCAACGGCAGGATGGCCCCGTGGGTCATCTCGAGGTCAACGGCGTGAGCTACGCACTCCCGGACGGGAGACCGCTGCTCAACGACGTGTCGCTGCGGGTGGGGGAGGGCGCCAAGGTCGCACTGGTCGGGCCCAACGGGACGGGCAAGACGACGCTGCTACGGCTCATCGCGGGCGACCTCGAGCCCCGCGGCGGGTCGCTGGCCCGCAGTGGTGGCCTCGGCGTGATGCGGCAGTTCATCGGCACGATGGGCCGGGACGAGGCCTCCGCACCACCGACGGTCCGTGACCTGCTGGTGTCGGTGGCCCCGCCAGACCTGCGCCGGGTCGCCCGCGACCTGGACCGGGCGGAGTATGCCGTGATGACGGTGGACGACGAGCCGGCCCAGCTCGCCTACGCCCAGGCGCTCTCGGACTGGGCGGACGTCGGCGGCTACGACTACGAGACGCTCTGGGACGTCTGCACCGTCAGCGCGCTGGGGCTGCCGTTCGAGCGTGCCCAGTGGCGCACGACCGACACCCTGTCCGGCGGTGAGCAGAAGCGGCTGGCACTGGAGGCGCTGCTGCGCGGGCCCGACGAGGTGCTGCTGCTGGACGAGCCGGACAACTACCTGGACGTCCCCGCCAAGCAGTGGCTCGAGGGGCAGCTGCAGGAGTCGCCCAAGACCGTGCTCTTCGTCAGCCACGACCGCGAGCTGCTGTCCAACGTCGCGACGCGTGTCGCCACCCTGGAGCCGGGAGCTGCCGGCGCGAGCCTGTGGGTCCACCCCGGCAGCTTCGCCACCTGGCACGCGGCGCGGCTGGAGCGCAACGCGCGCCTGGAGGATCAGCGGCGGCGCTGGGACGAGGGGCACGCCAAGCTGCGCGAGCTGATGCTGCTGTACAAGCACCGGGCTTCCTACAACGCCGACATGGCCAGCCAGTACCAGTCGGCGCGGACCCGGCTGCGCCGGTTCGAGGAGGCCGGCCCGCCCGAGGCCGTGGCGGTCCCACAGCAGGTCACGATGCGGCTGCAGGGCGGCCGCACCGCCAAGCGCGCCGTCATCTGTGAGGACCTGCAGCTCACCGGGCTGATGGAGCCCTTCGACCTCGAGGTGTGGTTCGGCGAGCGGGTAGCGGTGCTCGGCAGCAACGGCTCCGGCAAGTCGCACTTCCTGAGGCTCCTCGCCGCCGGTGGTTCCGACCCC
>DATGRS010000207.1:0-6559 GCA_035303365.1 Ornithinicoccus sp. | reverse complement strand
CCGAGCCGGTCGGCGATCTTGCGCGGCCCGGCGAAGGCGACCTCCATCGGGATCTGCTGGTCCAGCAGCATGCCGACCAGGAGGGCGAACGGGTTCTCGGCGAGCAGGGCATCCGCCTCGGTCTCGCCGGCCAGGTGCAGTTCTCGCTTCATGCCTCGATCCTGCCACGCCCCAATTTTGATAGGGGTCTCGTACGCCCTTCCCGCATTTTGGTAGGGGTTCCGTACGGCTTGAACGCCGTTTTGTAGCGGTCTCGTACGTCGTTGGTGGGCGAGACCGCTACGAGGTTACGGGCAGGGCGTACGAGACCGCTACGAAGTCACGGGCAAGGCGTACGAAACCGTTACGAAGTCACGGGCAAGGCGTACGAAACCGCTACGAAAAATCGGGGGTGGCGTGCCGCACCCGGCGCCAGCCGAGGAGTATGGCGAGGCACGCCGCGGCGAGTGCGGACAGTGCCGCTCCGGCGAAGACGGTCTGGACCTGCACGACGGCGGCGTCCAGGAGCGCCTCGGAGTCGGTCGGGTCGGCCAGCGCGTTGACCGCCTCCTGGAACCGGCGCAGCCCCACCGCCGTGAGCAGGGCCAGCCCCACGACCATCCCGACCATCCGCGACACGACGACCAGCGAGCTGATCGTTCCGTGCGTGCTGTGGGTGGAGTCGGCCAGCGCGGCGTCGTTGACGGGAGCGATGGCCAGACCGATACCGAACCCCGCGAGGATGAGCAGCAGGCTGCTCGACCCCGGCTCGTCCAGGGCGCCCCGCGTCCAGCCGGACATGCCCCACAGCGCCCCGGCGGCCACCGCCAGGCCGGCCGCCGCGATGACGCCGGGTCCGACCCGGCGGAGCAGAAAGCCGCCCAGCACCGCACCGACCGGCACGGCGACGAGGAACTGCACCAGTACGAACGCAGCTTCCGTCTCCGTGGTCCCCTCGGTGAGGCGCGCGAGGAGCGGCACGTCGACGACGATCGCGACTATCGCCGCGCCGACCAGCACACTGACCAGCAATGCCGGCGTGACCCGACCGCGGACGATGCCGGGAGTGATCAGCGGGTGTGCCGCGGTACGCATGCGCACCGCGAAGGCGACCAGGGCCAGCACCCCGATCGGCAGCAGCCACAGACCCCAGGGACCGAGGACCTCCTGCGACGGGTCGGCCGAGGAGAAGGTCAGCACCAGGCTGCCGAGGGCGACAGCGATGAAGAAGGCGCCCAGGACGTCGGCCTGCAGGAGCGTGGGCAGCCAGCGCCGCGCGGTCAGTGCCACCAGCGCGACCAGCCCCAGAGCGGCCACCAGGCCGATAGGCGTCCAGATCCGTGACGAGGAGTCGCCGAACGGAATGAACGGTTCGCCATACTCCACCGACGTCACCAGCGACTCCGGCGCCACGAGCGCCAGTGTCCCCGCGGCCACGGTGACCAGTCCGGCAAGCCAGGCGAGCGCGGTCACCAGCCGGCTGCGCGAGCCAGGACTCCGTGCGGCGACCGCGCCGACCGGGCGACCCCCGGTGAGCTCGGGGTCATCGGCGTCGGCGTGGTCCAGCGCCTCGGGCCGGATCAGCCAGACCCCGATGGCGAACAGGACCCCCAGGCCGGCGTTGACCCAGAAGATCCCGCGCCAGTCGGCGAGCAGCAGGATCCCGGCGCCGAGCATCGGCCCGAGCACGGAGCCGAACTCCTGGACGGCGCCGACCACGCCAAGGGGCAGTCCCCGCCGGCCGGGCGGCCAGAGGTCGGCGACGATCGCGAGGGTGGCCGGGACCAGTCCCCCTCCGCCGAGGCCCTGCAGGAAGCGGCCGCCGATCATCACCGACAGGTCCACGGCGACGCCGGTGATCAGTGAGCCCACGACGAAGACGCCGAGACAGGACAGCAGGATCGTGCGGCGGGACACCAGGTCGGCGAGGCGACCGATCAGGGGCAGCACCGAGATGTAGCCGAGCAGGAACCCGGAGATGATCGGGGTCCCCTTCTGCAGCGACTCGATCCCGAGCCCCGCCCCGGCCATCATGTCGGTCAGCGCCAGCACCACGACATACGTGTCTGCCGCTGCCAGGGCGACCGCCAGCGACGCGACGGTCAGCAGCGACCGGGCGCCACGGGACTGACCCGGTAGGTCCGGCGCAGTGGTCGCGGTCGGCAGCCCGCCCGCGGCCGTCTCGGAGCCCGCCCCCACGTCAGGGGGCGGTCACGGTGACCGGCTCGCCGTACTGGTCGATCGTCACCTCGTATGTCGCGTCGTCCGGCGGGTAGAACGGTCCGGTGATCCGCACCGTGCGGACCTCCCAGTTCTCCTCGACGAGGCCGTAGGCGATATCGAAGTCCTGCTCGCGGTCGCCGACGTGGAGCAGGTCGACGACCGCGTCGCCGGGCACCGTGCCGGTGATCTGCAGGAGGATCTCCTCGCCGGCCCGGGACTGCTCCCCGAACTCGGCGGACTCCGTCATCGTGAGCAGGTCGGCCAGCCCGTCCTCCATGGCGAACAGGCGCGCCGGGTCGGGGACGTTGAGCTCCTCCGGCGTGGTCTCGATGAAGACTGGGCTGAACGGCAGCTTCACGTAGAGCTTCTCGTCCATGGCGATCGTCGGCACGTCGGCCTGGACGCCACCGACCTTTGCGGTGATCGTCCCGTCGAACGCGGGCGGCTCCATCGTCCCGGACCCCTCGGCGGTGAGGATCACGGCACTCTCCGGCAGGTTGATGCCCTCCAGGACCATGTGGACGCTGCCGGCGTCGGTCAGCGTGGTGTGGGCCTGCTCGAGCCGGTCGGCCGCGGTCGGTGCCGTCGTCGTCGCGGCGTCGTCGGTGTCCTCGCCGTCGTCGCTGCACGCCGTGAGCGCCAGTGCCACCCCGACGGCCACGACCGCCGCGATCCCGGCGCGACTGTCGGTCCTCATCGGGTCCGTCCGCTGCTGGCGTTCATGGAGGCAAGTATGCCGCGCACCCGGGTCGGCGACAGGGCGAACTGCCGTCCGCCCGCCCGTCCCTGACGTCTGACAGCCGGTTTGGTCTCCTCGGGCCGGTTGTATCCGGCCGCAAGAGACCGTTCCGGCCTCAAGATGTATGCCGCGTCCGCCGTCAGTGCCGCAGGACGATCCCGCTGGCGTCCTCGGCGACGTCGACGACGACCGTCTGGCCGTCGGACACCTCACCGGCGAGCAGGTCGCGGGCCAGCCGGTCCCCGATCTCGGTCTGGATCAGGCGGCGCAGCGGCCGGGCACCGTAGGCCGGGTCGAAACCGCGCTCGGCCAGCCAGGCGCTCGCGGCGTCGGTCACCTCAAGGGTGATCCGGCGGTCCGCCAGTCGTCGGGCCAGCAGGTCGACCTGCAGGCTCACGATGGTGGCCAGCTCCTCGCGGGTCAGCGGGTCGAACACGACGACCTCGTCCAACCGGTTCAGGAACTCGGGCTTGAACGCCGTCCGGACGGTGGCCATCACCTGCTCGCGCTTGGTCTTCTGGTCCGTGGTCGGGTCGACCAGGAACTGGCTGCCCAGGTTGGAGGTCATCACCAGGATCACGTTGCGGAAGTCGACCGTGCGGCCCTGTCCGTCGGTCAGCCGGCCGTCGTCCAGCACCTGCAGCAGGATGTCGAAGGTCTCCGGGTGGGCCTTCTCCACCTCGTCGAGCAGCACCACCGAGTAGGGCCGGCGGCGCACCGCCTCGGTCAGCTGACCGCCCTCCTCGTAGCCGACATAGCCGGGAGGCGCACCGACCAGGCGGGCCACCGCGTGGCGCTCGGAGTACTCGCTCATGTCGATCCGGACGATGGCACGCTCGTCGTCGAAGAGGAAATCCGCGAGCGCCTTGGCGAGCTCGGTCTTGCCGACACCGGTGGGTCCGAGGAACAGGAAGGACCCGGTCGGGCGGTTGGGGTCGGCGATGCCGGCCCGGGAGCGCCGGACTGCGTCGGAGACCGCGCGGACGGCAGGGCGCTGGCCGATCAGCCGCTCGCCGATCACGTCCTCCATCCGCAACAGCTTCTCGGTCTCGCCCTCAAGCAGCCGACCGGCGGGAATGCCGGTCCACATCGAGATGACGTCGGCGATGTCGTCGGCGCCGACCTCGTCCTTGACCATCGGAGCCTCGCCGGTGGCGCCGGCGGTGGAACCAGAGGCCTCCGCCTCCTGGGCCGCGGACAGCTGCTGCTCGGCCTCCGGGATCTCGCCGTAGAGCACGCGGGAGGCGGCGGCGTAGTCGCCGTCGCGCTGCAGCCGCTCCGCCTGGGTGCGCAGCTCGTCGAGGCGGGCCTTCAGCTCACCAACCCGGTTGAGCCCGGACTTCTCCGACTCCCACCGTGCGTTCAGAGCGGCCAGCTCCTCCTTCTTGTCGGCCAGGTCGGCGCGCAGACGCTCCAGCCGCTCGGCAGCGGCCTCGTCGGACTCCGCGGCACGGTCGAGGTGGAGCTCCTCCATCATCAGTCGGTCGACGGCGCGCTGCAGCTCGTCGATCTCGACAGGACTGGAGTCGATCTCCATCCGCAGCCGGGAGGCGGCCTCGTCGACCAGGTCGATCGCCTTGTCGGGGAGCTGTCGACCGGTGATGTAGCGGTCCGACAGGGTGGCGGCAGCGACGAGCGCCGAGTCCGCCACGGCGACCTTGTGGTGCGCCTCGTAACGCTCCTTCAGACCGCGCAGGATGGCGATGGTGTCCTCGACACTGGGCTCGCCGACATACACCTGCTGGAAGCGGCGTTCCAGCGCCGGGTCCTTCTCGATGTGCTCGCGGAACTCGTCCAGGGTGGTGGCGCCGACCAGGCGCAGCTCGCCACGTGCGAGCAGCGGCTTGAGCATGTTGCCGGCGTCCATCGAACCCTCGGCCGCCCCGGCGCCCACGACCGTGTGCAGCTCGTCGATGAACGTGACGATGCGGCCGTCGCTGGCCTTGATCTCCGCGAGGACGGCCTTGAGGCGCTCCTCGAACTCACCGCGGTACTTCGCGCCGGCGACCATCGCGCTCAGGTCGAGCGAGATCAGCCGCTTGTCACGCAGCGACTCGGGGACGTCGCCCGCGACGATGCGCTGGGCCAGGCCCTCCACGACCGCGGTCTTGCCGACACCTGGCTCACCGATCAGGACGGGGTTGTTCTTGGTGCGCCGGGAGAGCACCTGGACCACGCGACGGATCTCGCTGTCGCGCCCGATGACGGGGTCCAGCTTGCCCTCGCGGGCGAACGCGGTCAGGTCGGTGCCGTACTTCTCCAGCGCGTCGTAGGTGGCCTCCGGGTCCTGGCTGTCGACCTTGGCGCCGCCGCGCAGGGCCGGGATCCGCTCCTGGATCGCGCCGGCGTCCAAGCCGAACTGGCCGGTCTCGGCGATGGCCAGCAGCAGGTGGTCGGTGGAGACGTAGCTGTCGCCCATCGTCTGCATCGCCTGCTGCGCGGCGGTGAGCACGTTGAGCGTCTGCCGGGAGAAGCTGGGGTTGCCGACACTCGAGCCGGAGGCGCTGGGCAGGCTGGCGAGCGCTGCCTCGGCGGCCTGCACGGCACTCGCGGCGGAGGAACCGACGGAGTCCAGCAGCGGACCGGTCGTGGTCTCCTTCTGCTGGACGAGCGCGCGCAGGAGGTGTGCGGGCTCAACCTGCGGGTGTCCCGCGGCCGCGGCCTCGCGGATGGCGGTGGACACGGCCTCCTGGGCCTTGGTGGTCAGCTGCAGATCCATTGCGGTGTTGTCCCCTTGTCTGTCGTGGGCAGGCTTACTCCCAGATGTCTGCCTAGGTCAACTCTGCCAAAGTTGAGTGTATTCCGCTCAACTTTGGCGCAGGGCGCCGGGAGCCTGGCTCTCGAGCCTTGGCCGAACTCACATCACGTTAAGGGCACTCGCCGCCCGTTATAGCGCGAGGTGAGCACCCAGTTCCCGAGGTGAGAGCCAGGCAGCCGAGGTGAGAACCAGGGTGTTGACGCGAGAGCAGGCCGCTCGGTTGAGGACACGTCCGGCATACGTGCCCCGCAGTCTGCGTTCAGTGACCGGACAGGATGAGACGTGCGGGCCGGGCGGTCCGCGGGCAACGACAAGGAGCTTTGGGTGCGCGGTGAGTTCAAGGTACGCGGAGGCAAGCTGGTCTCCGTCGACATCGAGTCCGACGGCGAGGTCGTCACCTCGGCCCACGTGTTCGGCGACTTCTTCCTGCAACCGGACGATGCCCTTGAGGACATCAACGCAGCGCTGACGGGGCAGCACGTCGACGCTACGGCGGCCGACATCTCGATGGCCATCGAGCAGCGTCTCGGCGCGCGGCCTGAACCGGTGGAGATGATCGGCTTCGACGCCAACGCCGTCGCGATCGCGGTGCGGCGGGCGCTCGGCCACGCGACCAGCTGGGACGAGCTGACCCTCGACGTCATCGAGCCGGTGGTGATGCCGCCAGTGATGCACGTGGCGCTCGACGAGGTGATCGCGCAGGAGGTCGCGGCCGGACGCCGGGCGCCGGGGCTGCGCATCTGGGACTGGGACTCGCCCCTCGTGGTGATCGGGTCGTTCCAGTCGCTGCGCAACGAGATCAACCCGGAAGGTGCCGAACGCCACGGCATCGGCGTGGTGCGGCGCATCACCGGTGGCGG
>DATGRS010000206.1:0-6738 GCA_035303365.1 Ornithinicoccus sp. | reverse complement strand
CGCCCCGATGAGCACACGAGTTCCGCTGAACGAGCACACGCCCCTGAGCGACCACACCCCGCTGACCGACCGGCAGTGGACCGCCTCACTGACCGACCCCGACCTGCCGGTCCTTCCCGAGCTGCTGACCGACCAGGTGCCCGGCCCCCTCGCTGCCGTGGTGGCCGCCTCTGGAGGCACGGTGACCGCGGTCGCCGTCAACCAGGTGACGTGGTGGCCGGGCCGCAGCGCAACCGTCTCCTGGGACACCGTGGTGGACGGGGGCCCACTCGCGGGCCGTGCGACCTATGTGGGCACCACCCTCGAACCACCCGACGGTGCTGTGGTCGTCGGCTCAGGGGACGACCGGGTGACCGTGTGGCGGGTCCCCCACGATCCGTTCCTGCCTGCTCTCGCCACCACGCTGCAGCCCGAGGTGGCTGCCGGCGTGATCAGCGGGCTGGGCGGCAGCATCAAGGACCCGCGCACCCGGCTGCGCGCCTATCGCCCGACGCGCCGCGCCGTCATCGAGGTCACCGGTGAGGGCGACCGGATCTACCTCAAGCTGGTCAAGCCGCGCCGGTTGCGGTCGCTGCACCAGCGCCACCTCGACCTGCTGGGCGTGCTGCCGGTGCCCGAGCCGCTCGGGATCAACTCCGACCTGGGCCTGTTGGCGATGCGGAGCATGACCGGGACGACGCTGCGCAGCGCACTGGAGGACCCGACGGGGGTGCTCCCGCACCCAGAGCTGGTGGCGGGGCTGCCCGGAACGCTTCCGGAGCTGCGCGGTGCCGCCACCGTTCACTCGGCCGTCGAGGCCGTGCCCCGGATGATGGAGCTGTTGAAACGGCTGCTGCCCATGGAGACCGAGCGCATCGAGCGGATCGCCCAGGGAATCGGAGCGGACGAGGTGACCGACCGGGTCCCCGCCCACGGGGACTACCACGAGGCGCAGCTGCTGGTGGAGGACGGGCGGATCAGCGGGATCCTCGACGTGGACACGCTGGGTGTGGCGCGTCCCGGGGACGACCCGGGCACGATGCTCGGGCACCTGGCCGTGTGGCACACCATGTCCGGCCAGCCGGACCGGGTCGCGGCCTACGCCAGTGCGCTCCAGGAGATCTGGGAGGCCACCCTCGACCCGGTGGACCTGCGGCTGCGCGCCGCCGCCCGCATCGTCGGGCTGGCGGCCGGGCCGTTCCGCGTGCAGCAGGAGGGCTGGCCGGTGGAGACGTCCCGCCGCCTGGCGCTCGCCGAGCACTGGGTGGAGTCGGCGCGAGCGGTCTGAGCGCGGGGCGGACTGCGCTGGGCAGATTGCGCGCAGCTCGGTTGAACGCAATCTGTGCGGGCGCAGGCCGGCTGAGTACTGACGTCTGCAGGGCGCCTTGGGCTGCCCGAGCATCGGTGAGAACTCTCTCACCCAACTCCAACGACCACCTCATCTGCGTCTCCCACGATGGAGGTGTCAGCGCAAACGCCCGCCGTCCCGAAAGGACAACACCATGAACCACCAAGGCAAGAAGAAGTCCCGCGCCTGGACCATCGTCGTCGCCTCGACCGCCGTCGCGGCCGTGGGCGGAGCCGCTGCCGCAGCGAGCTGGGCGGACACCGCGGTGAGCTCCGAGGCGGTCTCGCTCAGCGAGCAGCGTGTGATCACCGGAACCGATCCGGCACTCGACGCAAGCACCCGGTCCGCCGCCGCCCAGCGGTTCCACGACCTCTCGGCCCGGGTCGGCACCTGGTCCGGCACGAGCATTCCTGCCGTCAGCGGCGCGTTCGCCACCGCGCGTGACCTGGCTGCCGCCCAGGACGTGCACAGCGCGAGCGTGCAGTCGGTCCAGAGTGCGGCGTCGGTCGTCTCCGCGGAGTCCGCGCAGTCACCTGCCTCGGTGCAGTCCGCGCAGTCACCTGCCTCGGTGCAGTCCCCAGCGTCCGTGCAGTCCGCCCAGTCACCGGCCTCGGTGCAGTCGCCCGCCAGCCCGGACAGCCCGGACAGCCCGGAGTCCCCCGACAGCGCTGACTCCCCCGACTACTGAGGGCAGTCCGCCGGACTCAGTCCGGGTGAGACACCGCGCCGAAGGCCTCGACGAGCAGCTGTTCGTCGGGGCCTTCCAGTCGTTGCGGCTGCCCGACGGCGGACAGCACCACCAGCCGCAGGGTGGCACCGCGTGACTTCTTGTCCCGGGCCATCGCTGCGCGCAGCGGCTCCCACGCGCGGCCGGCGTAGGACGTGGGCAGACCGACCGAGCGCAGGACCGACCGGTGCCGCGCCAGCACCTCCGACGCCAGCAGCCCCGCCCGCACCGCGACCTCAGCGGCGAACACCATGCCGACGGATACCGCGTCGCCGTGTCGCCAGGTGTAGTCCTCGACCTGCTCGATCGCGTGGGCGAACGTGTGGCCGTAGTTCAGGATCTCGCGCACCCCGAGCTCGGTGAGGTCCGCGTCGACCACCTGCGCCTTCACCCGCACGGCCCGTGCGATCAGCTCCGTCATCACCTCGGAGGTGGGATCGACGGCGGCCGCCGGGTCGGTCTCGACCAGCGTCAGGATGTCCGGGTCGGCGATGAACCCGCACTTGATGACCTCGGCCAGACCGGAGACGAGGTCTGGCGCGGCCATCGACTGCATCCACGACGGGTCGCACAGCACCGCCCGCGGCTCGTGGAAGGCACCCACCAGGTTCTTGCCCTCGCGGGTGTTGATGCCCGTCTTGCCACCCACCGCAGCGTCCACGACCCCCAGCAGGGAGGTGGGCAGCTGGATGACGTCCACCCCGCGCAACCAGGTGGCGGCGACGAAGCCGGCCAGGTCGGTGGCGGCGCCTCCACCGACGCCGACGACCAGGTCATCCCTGGTGAAGCCGGCGACTCCCAGCGCCTCCCAGGCACCGGCGAGCACGGTCACGTCCTTGGCCGCTTCCGCGTCCGGCACGGCGTGGCGGTATGCCGTGCCGCCGGCCGACTGGACCAGCTCGACGACGTCGTGGACCAGCTGGTCCCGGCCCGGTTGGTGGATCACCATCACCCGACGACCGGTGGGGACCCACTCGGCCAGCCGGGACAGCACCCCCGGGCCGACGTGCACGGCATAGCGGTCGGCCACCGGGATGACTTGGGGCTCAGGCACGGTCACGCGCGGCCGGCCACGCTGGCGACCGCGTCGACCACCGCGACCACGACCTCGTCCGGCTGCCGACCCGCGGTGTCGACCCGCACCGTGCTCAACGCCTCGTAGGTCGGCCGTCGAGCCTGCATCAGGCGGTTCCACGACGCGCGAGGGTTGACGGCCAGCAGTGGCCGCGAGCCCTCGAAGCCGATCCGCGTCGCAGCGTCGGCGATGCCGACGTCGAGGAAGACCACCAGGTGTCCGGCCAGGGCCTCCTGCACGGCGGGGTCGAGCACGGCACCACCACCCAGCGCCAGGACTCCGCCGCCCCGCGCGAGGGCGTCAAGGACCGTTGACCGCTCCATCTCCCGGAATGCTGCCTCGCCGTCGTCGACGAAGATGTCGGGGATGGACCGACCCTGAGCCTCCTCGATCAGCCGGTCGCTGTCCCGGAAGCTGGTGTCCCAGTGCGCCGCGAGCAGGGCCCCGACCGTCGACTTGCCGGCACCCGGCGGGCCGATCAGGACGGCGCGCGGTCGCTCGGGGGCCGCGGCAGTCACCGACGTCTCGTCGGTCATGACTGCCCCATGTGCTCGGGCAGCGCGGCCAGGTAGGAGTCCAGGTTGCGCCGCACCTCGGTCACGGAGTCGCCTCCGAACTTCTCGAGCACCGCATCAGCCAGGACCAGTGCGACCATCGCCTCGGCGACGACGCCGGCGGCCGGCACCGCGCACACGTCGGAGCGCTGGTGGATCGCGGTGGCCTCCTCGCCGGTCGCCACGTCGATGGTCCGCAGGGCGCGCGGGACCGTGCTGATCGGCTTCATCGCAGCGCGGACCCGCAGCACCTCCCCCGTGCTCATCCCGCCCTCGGTGCCACCGGAGCGGAGCGTCTGGCGGCGGACGCGGCCGTCCGCATCACGCACGATCTCGTCGTGGGCCTGGCTCCCGCGCCGGGCTGCCGTGCGGAACCCCTCACCGATCTCGACACCCTTGATCGCCTGGATGCCCATCAGGGCCGCCGCGAGGCGCCCGTCGAGCCGGCGGTCCCAGTGGGTGTAGGACCCCAGCCCCGGGGGGAGCCCCCAGGCGAGCACCTCCACTACCCCACCGAGCGTGTCACCGTCCTGCTTGGCCGCGTCGATCTCGGCGACCATCGCCGCGGACAGCGCCGGGTCGAGGGTGCGCACGGGGTCGGCGTCGATGCGGTCGACGTCGTCGGGTCGCGGCAGGGCTGACTCGTCCGGGGCGTCAGCGTCTCGGTCCGCCGCGGTCGCAGACCCGATGGCGACGGTGTGGCTGACCAGCCGGACTCCGGCTGCCTGGTCGAGGAAGGCGGCGGCCACCGCTCCGAGGGCCACTCGGGCGGCGGTCTCCCGGGCGCTGGCCCGCTCGAGCACCGGACGCGCCTCGGTGAAGCCGTACTTCTGCATGCCGACCAGGTCGGCGTGACCCGGCCGGGGCCGCGTCAGCGGCTTGTTGCGCGCGACCTCCTGGGGGGCGCCGATGTCACTCGCGCGCTCCAGCTCGCTCCGGTCGACCGGCTCGGGGTTCATGACCGCGGACCACTTGCCCCACTCCGAGTTGGCGATCTGCAGCGCGATCGGGCTACCGAGCGTGAGGCCGTGCCGCATGCCGCCCAAGAAGGTGAGCTGGTCGGCCTCGAACGACATGCGCGCGCCCCGGCCGTAGCCGAGCCGGCGACGCGCCAGCGCGCCCTCGACCGCGCTGCGCTCCACCGTCACCCCGGCGGGCAGCCCCTCGAGCATCGCGGTGAGTGCGGGGCCGTGCGACTCACCGGCGGTCAACCAGCGCAGCATGGCTGGCATCTTGTCACGACTCAGAAGAGCGAGCTCAACGCACCTGGTGACGAGAACAACCCGAGCAGGGCACCCACCATCATCGGCGGGCCGTAGGCGAGGTCGCCGTCCCGACCGACCTTGCGGGTGACCAGCAGGACGACGGCAAAGACCCCGCCGACGAGGAACCCGGCATACATCCCGATCAGCACCGTGCTCCAGCTGAACCACCCGAGCCCCATCCCGAGCAGTGCGGCAAGCTTCACATCGCCCAGCCCCAGCGCGAGCGAGCCCCGGGCCAGCGAGAGCAGCGCCAGCAGCAGGTAGGCCACGCCGCACGCCAGACCGGCCAGGACCACCCGGATGATCGCCCCCCACTCCGTCGCGATGAGTCCGGCCGAGGTGAGCCCCATGAGCAGGATCCCCATCGAGGGCCACATCAGCCGGTCGGGCAACCGGTGCACGTCGAAGTCCATCGCCGCCAGGCAGACGCCCGCCAGGGCTACGACCAGGAAGGTCACCAGGACGATGGTCTGGATGAGCCAGGCGTATGGCGAGTCGGCCCCGGGATCGTTGCCGTCCGGTCGCGCGGGGTCGGCCACCACCACGCGCCAGGTCAGCACCCACCAGCTGACCGTCAGGGCGGGAACGACCCACCACCGGGAGCCCGGGATGGGCAGCTCCTCCTCGTCCGGCTTGCGGTAGGTCACCCACCGGAGCCAGCGGGCCACCGGGATCCCGACGAGGACCCCGGCCGCGGCGACGAGCCAGGGCAGCAGCTCTGCGCTCACTGCGCCGCCTGCAGCGCGGCATCCAGGGCGTCAGACATCGCGCCGACCGGCGCCTCGTGCCCTGTCATCAGGAGCACCTGGCGCGCGGCCTGGTGCAACAACATGCGGTCTCCCCTCATCACCGACACCCCGGCCTGCTGCCACTGGGCCGCCCACGGGGTGGGCCACCCGGCATACACGACATCCAACACCACGGCACCCTCGGCGAGCTGCCAGCCGTCCACAGCCGGAGTGGCGCCCCCGGGCACCGTGCTGACCACGACACCTGGCGTGCCCCACGCGGCCGGCCCCTCGGCATACGTGCGGACGGTCGGCGTCATGCCGAGGCGGGTTGCCAGCTGCTCCGCGCCGGGGCGCGCGGTGGCGCGCACCAGGAAGAGGACCTGCTCCACGCCGAACCGGCTCAGGGCCACGAGCGCGGAGCGCGCGGTCGCCCCGGACCCGACGACCACGGCCGAGGACACGCTGTCCAGGCCCGCCTCACGAAGGGCCTGTTCCAGACCGGCGACGTCGGTGTTGTCAGCGCGCCAGCCGACCTCGCGCCGGGTCAGCGTGTTGGCTGCCCCGACGAGGCCCGCCTCGTCGCCGTGCTCCACCGCGAGCGCCAGCGCCTCCTCCTTGAGCGGCATGGTGACCGACAGCCCCAGCCACTCCGCCGACAGGTTCTCGACGTAGGCGCGCAGCCCGCCGGCGTCCACCTGGTCCCGGTGGAACGCCCACGCGTCCAGCCCCAGCGCGGCATACGCCGCCCGGTGCAGGACCGGTGACATCGAGTGCGTGATCGGGGACCCGACCACACCGGCACGCCACGTCATCCGGTCAGCAGCTGTCGGGGTTGTCCGCGCACCAGTCCTGGAACTCCCCGACGTTGACCTGGTGTTCCTCCCACGTCTCCGCAAACTTCGTCTCACCGGTCGACGGGTTCACGGTCACGAAGTAGAGCCAGTCGCCTGGTGCCGGCTCCATCGCGGCGCGGATGGCGGCCTCGCCGGGGCTGTTGATCGGCCCCGGCGGCAGGCCCTCATGGACGTAGGTGTTGTAGGGGCTGTCGTTCTGACGCTG
>DATGRS010000205.1:0-6468 GCA_035303365.1 Ornithinicoccus sp. | reverse complement strand
CATCCCGATGTCGCGGGTCTCCAACGAGGTGCCCGGGTAGTAGAAGTCGAGGATCTCGTCGTGGGTCAGGCCGGCGATGCCGGCCCCGTGGGCGCCGTACTGGGACATGCCGATGCGGTGGCCCCAGCCTCCTCCTGTGACGGTGTAGTAGCCGGTGGAGGGCATCGGGTAGACCTCGGCCTGCGTCTCGGCAGCCGGCATCTCGGTCAGGCTCGTGACCACCGTGGGTTCGGAGAGCGCCACGTCCTCGGGGTCGCTGGTGACCAGGCCGTACTCGAGGTCGAGGTGCTCGTCGGGGACTGCTTCGGCGACCTGCTCATGATCGGAGTCCGCCTCAGGGCTCGCGAGCGCGGCGCCAGGGAGCAGCGAGGCGGTCAGCGCCAGGGCCAGCGAGGCGGCAAAGGTGGGTCGCACGGGAACTCCTGAAATGGTCGGGACTCCCCAATATGATGCAGAAGTGACTGATGTGACAAGTGTTACTGGATAACTACAAGAATGTAGTTCGGGTGTAGCGCGCTAAACGTGCGCTCAAACAGGCAATGTGACGCGGCGGCCTCGGTGACCAGCAGCAACCTGACGCGGCTGGCCATGTCGCCTGTTCGGGTGCACACCCAAGGTTCACCGGACGTCCATCGCCAGCGCGCGACACGGCATACGCCCGCCTTTAGCCTTCCCCTATGACTGCTGCCACAAACCGCCGGCTGGCCGTGATCGGCCTCGCTGCTGCCACACTTGTCTCCGGGGTCGCGCTCGCCCCCGCGTCGGCCACGCCGGACCGCTCCCCCGCCGCGGCGGCGTCGACCAGCCCAGGGAGGCCCGATATGGATGTGCGCTTCTCGACCTTCAACGCCTCGCTCAACCGCGGCGCCGAGGGTGCGCTCCTGGCCGACCTGTCCACACCGGACAACGCCCAGGCCAAGGTGATCGCCGAGATCATCCAGCGCAACGACCCGGACGTCCTCCTGATCAACGAGTTCGACTACGTCGAGGGCGGAGCGGCCGCCGAGCTGTTCCGGGACAACTACCTGGCGGTGGGGCAGAACGGTGCTGCGCCGGTGGACTACCCCTACTACTTCGTGGCCCCCTCCAACACCGGCATCCCCAGCGGCCACGACCTCAACAACGACGGGATGGTCGGCGGCGGCGACGACGCGTTCGGCTTCGGGCTCTTCCCCGGGCAGTACGGCATGGTCGTCTACTCGAAGTACCCGATCGATACCGACGCGGTGCGGACCTTCCAGCTGTTCCAGTGGCAGGACATGCCGGGCAACCTGATGCCGACGGACTTCTACTCCCCCGAGGAGCAGGCGATCCTGCGGCTGTCGAGCAAGTCGCACTGGGACGTCCCGGTGCAGATCGGGCAGGACAAGACCGTGCACTTCCTGGTGAGCCACCCGACGCCGCCCACCTTCGACGGGCCCGAGGACCGCAACGGTCGGCGCAACCACGATGAGATCAGGTTCTGGGCGGACTACGTGGGATCGCCGAAGGACTCGGCCTACATCTACGACGACAACGGGATCTCCGGTGGGCTGAAGCCGGGCTCCGACTTCGTGATCGCCGGCGACCAGAACGCCGACCCGCTAGACGGGGATTCCTACGACGGGGCGATCAACCAGCTGCTCGAGCACCCGCGGGTCAACGCGAAGGACGCGCCGGCGAGCGCGGGTGCTGTCGAGGCCAGCCTGCTGCAGGGCGGCGTCAACCTGGAGCATGCGGGCGACCCGAAGTTCGACACGGCCGACTTCGCGGAGCCGCCGGGCAACATCCGGGTCGACTACGTCCTGCCGAGCAAGAGCCTCCGCATCCTCGACTCCGCGGTCTTCTGGCCCGTCTCCAGCGACCCGCTGTCAACCCTGACGGGCACCTGGCCCTTCCCCTCCAGCGACCACCGGCTGGTCTGGGTCGACGTCCACCTGCCGCACAAGGAGTAGCCGCCGCGGACCAAGGTCCCTTCCACATCGACCCTGCTCTGCAGGACATCGCCGTGGGCGACCGGGTGCGGCTGGTGTCCGAGGGCACCGAACCCGACCTCGCCTTCGACGTGCTCCGTGTCGAGCCTTCGCATCTTCTGCTCGGGCCTGGCACGCGCAGGTCTGAGGCGATCGCCGCCATACCCGACCTGGTCCTTCGTGCTGCGGGAGAGCGGAGTTGGGAGCACCCGGCTGATCGCGCGCTTCCGCAGTGACTTCGAGCCGACCTTGGTCAACACGGTGGTTCACAAGGTCGGTCTCGCGCCGATCCATCTGCTGATGACCGCCGCATGCTGCTGGGCATCAAGGAGCGCGCGGAGCGCACGTAGACTGACCCGGCGATGCGCCTGGCCGACCTGCTTGGAGGGGCGCTCGGGCCTCTAGCTCAATGGTAGAGCTGCGGACTTTTAATCCGTAGGTTGTCGGTTCGAGTCCGACGGGGCCCACCCGTACGTCATCCCACGTCGCTTGCGGCCTAACGCTCGGCTTCCGCGACCTCACCGACTACATCCTCCAGGTGGTGGCGCCGCTCGTCCGTTCCGCCGGCGACCGGGGCGCCCCTACCCAGGTTGACGGACCACCCGCTGAGGGGGCCCCCGACGTCGACGCTTCGACGAGCCGGAAGACTGGGAAACACACCTAGCATCACCGCATACCCCCTCCGTATGCCTGCTCCGAGGAAACCGCGATGTCCCAGCACGACATGAGCCAGCACACACATCACGAGCGGAGGATGTACCTCACCTTCGCCGCGATGATCACCACCTCGACCGTGACGATGTTCCTGCTGACCTACACCAACGCCTTCGCCTGGTCGCACATAAGGTTCAGCGAGGAGCGGGTCTACATGGCCCTGCTTATGGGGTCGGCGATGGCCATCATCATGCTCGGGTTCATGTGGGGGATGATGTACAAGAACGTCAAGGTCAACCTGGCGATCATCGCCGGAGCGCTCGTCCTCGGCCTGGCCGCGCTGTGGTTGTCCCGTTCCCAGGCACTGGTAGACGACCAGGCCTACATGAACGGGATGATCCCCCACCACTCGATCGCCATCCTCACCAGCGAGCGTGCCGGCATCAACGACGTGCGTGTGCGCGAGCTCGCCGACGAGATCATCGAGGCCCAACGCAAGGAGATCGCCGAGCTGAAGTGGCTCGTCGACGACATCGAGTCCAATGGCGTCGTCACCACCCCCGAGGAGGCCGAACGGCGTCCCGTCCCGGAGCTGGAATCGACTCCATGAGCCCGGCCGGGCTGCGGCAGGCAGGTGCCATCCGCGCGATGCCCGGACCTGGATTCCTGACCGAGGATGATGGATGAGTGGCCCTGGCCGTCTGTCTCCTCTTCGATGCCCGCTCGGACCAGCGAGTGCGGGAACTCTGGTCGCGTCTCGAGCACGCGGGAATCTCCACGCTGGCCACCCACACCCACGGACGCCACCATCCGCACCTGTCGTATGCCGTGCTCCGCAGCTGGGACCGGGGGCGAGTACAGGACGCGTTGTCTGCGCTTCCGGCGGCTGACTCCTTCTCCATGACTGTCCACGGCACGATCGCGTTTCCGCGCGGCCGAGCCGCGCTGGTGCCGGCAATCTCCGCGGACGTGGCAATGCGTCAATCCCGCAGCGTCACCGCCCTCGAGACCACAGGTGCTGAGCTCCACCACTACTACCAGACCGGCCACTGGGTGCCTCACGTCTCAGTGGCCACGCGGACCCGCAACTCGCAGATATCCAGCGTGGTGAGAATGATCTCCGACACCCTGCCGCTCACCATCCGGGTCGACAGGGCAGCCCTGGTAGACAGCGCAACCGGTCAGACCTGGCCCTTGCCGCACATTCTCTGATCCACAGCCTCCTCGGCGCGTTCTGGTTCGCACCATCACAGCAACGGTTGGCAGTCGGATGACGGTCGCAACTTCCATCGGTTCATGACCGTTCGGGTTCAGGCTCCGTCACGCTCCGTGCCCACCAGCGGACGACAAGGCCTGCCGCGACGGCACCGCCCAAGCCGGCCAGCGGGTCCCCGACGGTGTCGGTGTAACCCACGATCATGCCCTGAGGGCTGACCTGCTCCACTATCCACTCGTAGTACTCCCACAGGACCGCGATGGCCGTGCCGATCATGCCCACCCGTTGCAGGGGCGCCCACCAGCTGTACTACCCGTCACGGTCACGCACATCCGGTAACAGGCGGGCCTTGACCAGGAGGAAGTAGCCCACGGCGGCAAGGCTGCGCGGTGCGACCACCCGGGTCGCGCGCTTGGCTGCACCGCTCTCCGCGGTTCGAGGCTGAGAGCGGTCAGGCGGGCGGGACGTCCGAGGGCGCCTCCAGGTCGCCGCGCAGGAGCCGAACCGCGGTCCGCTCAGCATCTATCTCGCGTTGTGTGCGGAACCCCAGCCGGCGCAGGAGCGGCAATGGCGGACACCAGCCCTGCAATCCATGCTGAAGCAGGAAGGCGGCCACCACGGCAGGTGCGGCGAAACCCCAGCTTCGGGTCCTCGCCCCGGCCACGATCGACGAGACGAGGATGAGGGTCGAGGCGTTGACCTCCAAGGCCCGCTCGACGTCCCACTCGCGACGCAGATCATCCAGGCGTCTGGTCAGCACGTCTCTCGAGGCACCGCGCAGTGATGCCACGCGGCGCTGAGCCTCGGCGTCAATCTCGGCCTGCACCTCATCGGCCGTGTGTTCTCTCACTCGGTCACTGCTCACCATGACTCGCTCCTGGAATGGACTCCGCGATCCATCGACGGTAGCGGCTTACCGCGTCGCCCACCTGCTCAGGCAGGATGCCCATGAGGTTCGGATTCAGTGGCCAGGACGCGCAGACCGAGGCGGAGGGAGGCGCAGGGCTCCGACACCTGCCCAATATCCTGACGGCATGGTCGAACCCAGCCAGTGGGCACGGCAGGTGACTGCCGACCCCAACCACTCAAGGCGGTATGTCGAACGGTTCCGCACCATGGCCGCGAACGGTGCCGATCTGGTCGGCGAGGCGAGGTTCGTGGATGCGATGGCGCCGCGAGCCGCCCGGATCCTCGACGCAGGCTGCGGTCCGGGACGGATTGGGGGCCACCTCCACACGCTGGGACACAGCGTGGTGGGAGTGGACGTCGACCCCGTGCTCATCCAGGCGGCGAAGGAGGACCATCCGGGACCGACCTGGCTCGTCGGAGACCTGGCCGAGCTCGACCTGCCGGCTGCCGGCATGACGGAGCCGTTCGATGTGATCGTCAGTGCCGGCAACGTGATGGCGTTTCTGGCACCCAGCACCCGCCGACAGGTGCTCGAGCGCCTCCGCACACACACGGCGCCGGACGGACGGATCGTCACCGGCTTCGGCGCAGGTCGCGGGTATCCGTTCGCCGAGTTCCTCGATGACGCGACGACCGTCGGCCTGCGACCCGACGTGTTGCTGTCGACGTGGGACCTACGCCCCTTCGGCCCCGACTCGGACTTCCTGGTCACTGTGCTCGGTCCGGAGTGACGCACGACACGGACTCCTACTACGAGATGTAGTTTATATTTGCGGCATGCAACAGCGCACCCGCAAGACCTCCGTCGCCACGATCCTGGCCGCAGCCGCCATCGGCTCCCTCGTCCTGTCTGGCTGCGCCGGCGAACCAGAGAGCGCAGCACCCGCCTCGGATGCCGTCCTCGCGTCCCACGACCTGGACGGCCTGAGCGCCCAACAGGTCATCCAGCAGCTGGACGCCACCCCTCTGGCCGAGCGGAGCGCCGACCTGATGGCCTCGATCCGCCCGGACACGCTACTCCTCACCGACGCCAGTGGGGAGGAGACCTCGATCGAGATGCCGGCAGACGAGTTCTACGTCTCGATCGCGCCCTACGTCGACCAGACGCACGAGTGCTTCTTCCACAGCCTGACCACCTGCAAGGGCGAGCTGGGCAACGAGGAGATCAACGTCCAAGTCATCGACGACTCCGGCAAGACCCTGGTCGACGAGTCGGTCCAGACCTACGACAACGGCTTCGTCGGACTCTGGCTGCCGCGGGACATCAACGGGACCATCACGATCGAGCACCAAGGCCGTTCCGTGACGGACTCGATCTCGACCGGCCAGGACGACCCGACCTGCATCACCACGCTCCAGCTGACCTGATCTGGAGCCCGTTCGGGCTAGCCCCCCCAACGTCGGGGGGCCGTCAGTTCCGTCTGCGCTCGGCGATGGTGACGTCGCCCGCCGCGACGTGCGTCGGGGGCACCTCCCGGAGAATCACTCGCACCGACTCGGCCGGTGCGTCCACAGCTTCGACCGCGGCCTCAGTGAGCTTGGTGATTAGCGTGCGCAACTGTTCGGGTGAGCGGCCCTGAGCGACGGTGACGTCGATGATGGGCATGTCGTCTCCTCTGAGTATGGCTTGAGCCGAGGCCCCGTGGCGTGGCCAGCGTTGCGCCGACTCGACAGACGCAGCGGCGGCGGGTCAGCACTGAGGAGGGCCGCCCACGAAGTGTCCTCGTGGCCCCTAGC
>DATGRS010000204.1:0-14901 GCA_035303365.1 Ornithinicoccus sp. | reverse complement strand
GCACGAGCTCGGCGCTGATCAGGCACATCGGCAACCCGATGCCGGGGATCGTGCTCGAACCCGCTTAGTACAGACCCGCGACGTGCCGTGAGCGGTTGCGGGAGCGGAACATCGCGCTCTGCCGCAGGGTGTGGCCCGGGCCGAGCATCCCGCCCTGCCACGCGGAGAGGTCCGCGGCGAAGTCGCCGGGCCCGATGGTGTGTCGGACCACCACCCGCTCGGCGAGGTCGGGGACGCCGGCCCACTCGGCGACCTGGGCGATGGCCGCGTCCGCCACCGCCTCGACCACCTCGTCGCCCGTGCCGTCCGCCCCACCGCGCCCGAGCGTCGGATCAGCAGGCACCGGGACCAGGACGAAGAGGTTCTCGTGGCCCGCCGGGGCGACGTCCGGATCTGTTGCCGACGGCTTGCAGACATAGACCGAGGCCGGAGCGGGCACGCGGCCGGCGAAGATCGCGTCGAAGTTCGCCCGCCAGTCGTGCGTGAAGAAGAGCGAGTGGTGCGGCATCTCGGGCAGCTGGCCGCGAACGCCGAGCAGCACCAGGACGGCTCCGGGCCCGGAGCTCCGGCGGTCCCAGTAGCGCTGCGGGTAGGTGCGGAGCTGCTCGGGCAGCAGCCTGGTCTCCAGGTGGTGCAGGTCGCCGGCCCCCACCACGACGTCCGCGGCGTGGTGGTGCACCTCGCCGTCGGCGTCACGCCAGCTGAGGCCGGTGACCCGCGCGCGTGGCCGGCGGGACAACCGTCCACGCAACGACCTTCGGTCGCTGGGGCCGTGGACGGTCGTCACCTCGGTGACCCTGGCGCTGGTATGGATGCGCACGCCGTGGTCCGTCGCCAGCTGCTCGATCGCCTCAATGAGCCGGGCGAAGCCACCCTGGGGGTAGAGCACGCCGCCGGTCAGGTCGAGCGCGCTCATCAGGTGGTAGAGACTCGGCGCACGGTCCGGGGACGACCCGAGGAACACCGCGGGATAGCCGAGCACCTGCCGCAGCCGGAGATCCTTGAACCGGGCCGCCACAAAGGCCTCCAGCGACTGGGCCAGGAGCGGCAGCAGCCGCGGCAGCCGCCGCACCACGTCGGGCGAGGCCAGCGCCAGAGGGGAGCCGAAGCTGGTGTAGAGGAAGTGCTTCACCGCCAGCTCGTAGGCCTCCGCGGCGGACCTCAGGTATGCCGCCAGGCGCGTGCCCGCGCCAGGCTCCAACCGGTCGAACGTCGTGAGGTTGGCGGCAGTGTCGGCGACGACGTCGAGGGCGGGCGGGTGCGGTGCGCCGGGCGGTCCTTCGAAGAAGACCCGGTAGGCCGGGTCCAGCTGGCGCAGGTCCAGCTGCTCGTCGGAGGAGGTGCCGAGCATCCGGAAGAAGTGGTCGAAGACCTCGGGCATGAGATACCACGACGGGCCGGTGTCGAATCGGAAGCCGTCGACCGAGCGTGACCCGGCCCGACCACCGACGGCAGGCTGCTGCTCGAACAGCTCCACGTCATACCCGTCCCGGGCGAGCAGCGCGGCGGTGGCCAGCCCGGCGATCCCGCCGCCGACGACCGCGACCCGCGTCACCGGGTCACCAGCGCGCTGCGGGCCAGGATCTGCGCCTTGACCCGGTCGGGCACCCGCACCCTCCCCTGCGCGATCTCTGCCGCAGGGGTGGCTCGCAGGCGCGAGGACAGCTCGACGAAGAGTCCGTGAGCGGCGTGCACGGCGCGGCGGCTGCTCGCCGGCAGGCGGAGAATTGCCGCGGAGGCCGCCTCCAGGTCCGCGTCGATGTCGTCGAGCAGCTGGTCGCGCTCGCGGTCGGTGAAGGTGCTGAGGTCCACCCCGGGGAAGTAGGTGCGCCCCCGCACCTGCTGGTCCGCCTGCAGGTCCCGCAGGAAGTTGACCTTCTGGAAGGCCGCACCCAGCCGTCGGGCACCGGGTGACAGCTCCTCGTAGACGTGGTCGTCACCGTGGACAAACACGCGCAGGCACATCAGTCCCACCACCTCGGCGGACCCGTAGACGTAGTCGACCAGGCTGGCGGGATCGTGGAGCTGCACCGACAGGTCGGCCCGCATCGAGTCGAAGAAGGGGTCGACCAGCTCGGGTCCGATGCCGTGCTCGACGGCCGTCAGTGTGAAGGCGTGGACGATGAGGTTGGCGCTGCCGCCCGACTCGGCCGCCTGGTGGATGTCCTGCTGCAGGCCGTCGAGCAGTCTGGCCCGCTGAGCCCGGTCCCAGGGCTGGCTCTCGTCGTCCACCAGCTCGTCTGCCACCCGCACCATGGCGTAGATGGACCGCACGTGGGTGCGCACGGGTTCCTGCAGCAGCCGGGTCGCCCACCCGAAGGAGGTCGAGTAGCGCTTGATCACCACGGCGGCGCTCGCGCGGGCCGCCTCGTCGTAGGCCCTCGAGGACGACTGAGGGGCCGGGCTGGACGTCCACGGCATCAGGCCGCCCCCCGGACGTCCTGGCGGCCACCTGAGGCCGCACCAGCGTGCTCGCGGATCGTCACCGCGGGGGTATGCCGAGGCACCAGCAGGTCGACCATCTCCAGCAGTGCGTCGGCCGCCGCACAGGGCAGCCCTCGGATGGCCGCGACCGCCGCCGCGCGCAGCTCGGAGACCATGGCCTCCACCGCCGCGCGCGCACCGCACGCCACGAGGAGCTCGCGAGCCCGGACGGCACCCTCGGGAGTGAGATCCGGAGCTCCGACGTATGGCGCCAGCTCGTCCCACAGGTGGGTTGACCGAGCGACGGTGATCAGTGCCGTGCACTTGCCCTCGCGCAGGTCGCACAACGGGTCCTTGCCTGTCTGCTCGACCTCGCCAAACACACCATCGAGGTCGTCCCGGAGCTGGAACGCGAGGCCGAGGCTCCGACCGACCTCCTCGAGTGCGGCCACGACCTCGTCACCAGCCTGCGCCAGGATCGCGGCGGCCTGCAGGGGGAGCTGGAAGGAGTAGGCAGCGGTCTTCCACTCGGCGATATCGAGCACGTCCGCGAGCGAGGCGTCGCCCGTGAGGCTGACCCGCACGTCCGCCAGCTCGCCGGCGGCGCTCCGGTGCAGGACGCGCTCCAGCAGGTCAAGCAGCCGGACCACCACCGCAGGCGGTGCGCCAGAGAGGGCGACCTCGCGGACCGCACCAGCCAGGGCCAGGTCGCCCGCGAGGATGCCGGCTGCGTCGCCGTAGTTGCGTGCCCGTTCCTGGGAGGCGCCCACCGCGGCCGCTCGTCGGCTGAAGACTCCCCCGACATTGGGCCGCCCGCGTCGCACCAGGTCACCGTCGATCACGTCGTCATGGATCACGAAGGCGGTGTGGAGCAGCTCGACAGCCTCACCGATGGTCGCTGCGAGCTCCTGGTCCTCCCCTCCCAGGGCCGCGTACGTGCGGCTGAGAAGTAGGGGTCGGAACCGCTTCCCACCCTCCGTGAGGCGTTGCAGGGTCTGCCACAGGACGCGGTCGTGCTCATCGACGAGCTGCGTCCGTCCCGCGGCGAAGAACCGCTCGTGGGCGCCGCCCGCAGGTTGCGTGACGTGCTCGCCGGTGGCGGCGGTTGCTGTGCTCATGTCGGCTCGTCTCGTCTGGGTGGTCGCCTGGAACGGCGGGGATACGTGCTCCCCGTCACAAGGATGCACTATGGACAAACATATAACAAACCCTAGACATCTGGACGCGAAGTGCCCGGGGGTGTTGCGACCGTTCGAACAAACTGGTGACAAACATTCTACAAACCTTGAATCCGCTGGGCCTCCTCGTCGCGTAGTGAGGGGTGAGGGTGGAACTGGTCCGCCCCGGAAACAAGGAGCACCATCATGCGCAAGACGACCACTGCTGTCCTCCTGGGTGGCATCGCCACCGCCGCCCTCGCGGTCCCCGCCTCGGCCGATGAGCACGAGTCGGCGGTGTCCGTGCTGCACGGCGTGCCCGGGCTGACCGTCGACGTCTATGTCAACGGCGAGGAGACGATCCCCGACTTCGAGCCGGGAACCCTCACGGACGAGCTGATGCTTCCCGCCGGGAGCTACGACATCGAGATCTACGCCGACGGCGAGACGCCGGAGTCGGACGACCCTGCGCTGTCCGCCCAGGGACTCGAGGTGCCGGGTGGCGCCAACCTCACGCTGGCGGCGCACCTCGACGCAGACGGGGCGCCCATGCTGAGCGCCTTCGTCAACGACATCTCGCAGACCGCCGCCGGGGAGGCGCGCCTGACCGTCCGTCACGCCGCAGCCGCTCCTGCCGTCGACATCCGCGCAGGTGGTAGCCCCGTCATCGAGGGGCTGACCAACCCCAACGAGCAGGTCCTCGACCTGCCGGCCGGGACCGTCTCGGCCGACGTCGCGCTGGCGGGCACGGAGGACGTCGTCCTCGGCCCGGCTGACGTGAACCTCGCTGAGGGCACGAACACGATCGTCTACGCGTGGGGCTCCGCGGAGGACGGCAGCCTCGACCTCGCCGTGCAGACCATCGACGGCCTCCACAGCTCCCCTGAGGGCGTCCCGTCCGGCCAGGGCGGTCTGACCGACAGCAACGCGCTGATGATCCTCGCCCTCGCGGGCGCAGCCGGCGCCGTGATGGCCGGCCGCTACGTCGTCCGCACCGCGCGGGTCTGACCAGTGCCCGCCCGCACCGCCCTCCGTCGCCGTCCACGCAGC
Organism: Ornithinicoccus sp.; assembly: GCA_035303365.1. Lineage (GTDB taxonomy): Bacteria > Actinomycetota > Actinomycetes > Actinomycetales > Dermatophilaceae > Ornithinicoccus. Next base: position 10,270 of record DATGRS010000204.1, on the reverse strand, counting down.
CTGGTCGGGGTCTTCCTGACCGTGGCCTGCCTGGTGGTGGTCGGCTGGGCGGTGCGTGGGCTGCTGCAGGACCCGGTCCCGCCCGCCCCGGAGTTCGGCTCCGCGGCAGGGTCGGTCGAGCAGCCCGACCCGTCACCGGTCGGTGACGACGGATCCGCGGAGCAGCCGGGGCGGCAGGACACGGCGGCATCCTCGTCGGCGCAGCCGTCCGCTGCTGCGCCGTCGGGGAGCCTCGCCCAACCCGGCCGCTCGCCCGCCACCCTCCCTCGCGCCGAGGAGCGTTCCGAGCCGGTCCGCCTGATGCTCCCGGCGGTAGGCCTGGAGGTCGCCGTGGACGCGGTGGGGGTCGCCCCTGACGGACAGATGGAGATCCCGGAGGATCCGGACCGTGCAGGCTGGTACCGCCACGGGCCGGCCCCCGGGGATGACGCGGGATCGGTCGTCGTGGCGGCGCACGTCGACTCCTCGGCCGGTCCCGGTGCCTTCCTCGCCCTCACCAGGGTGCAGGAGGGGGACGAGGTCATGGTGGAGCTGGCCGACGGGACGCAGCAGACCTTTCGCGTCATCGGCGGCGAGCAGGTGGCCAAGACCGACCTTGCCGTGGACGAGCTGTTCCGACGCGAGGGTGACCCCGTGCTGCGCTTGGTCACCTGCACCGGTGACTGGTCCCCCCGCCTGGGCCACTACACCGACAACCTCGTCATCAGTGCGGTGCCGGTGGCATGAGCAGTGCACCTCCTAGGGTGGGTGGCATGGCCGCGGGCGAGATGACGGACACCGATATCGGCGCGGCGTGGACCCACGGCTCGGACGGCGCGGTCGACCTGGCGTACGCGCGCTGGGCGCCGCTCGTCCACGGCCTGGCGCGCAAGGCGGTCGGGCCGGTCGAGGCGGAGGACGTGACGCAACAGGTGTTCCTGTCGGCATGGCGCGCCAGGCACACCTACGACCCCGATCAGGGGCCGCTGGGCGCCTGGCTGGTCGGGATCACCCGACGGGCGGTGGCTGACTCGCTCCGGGTGCGGCAGCGCACCGCACAGGTGCCAGACGTCCACGAGGACGAGCTCCCGTCCGGCGAGCACTGGGACGACGTCGACCGGGACGACCTGCTGTCGGTCTACGAGGAGCTTGAACGGATCGGCGACCCGCCCCGGCAGATCCTGCTGCTCGCCTACGTGCACGACAAGACCCAGCGAGAGATCGCCGAGCTGCTCGACCTGCCGCTGGGCACCGTGAAGACCCACACCACCCGGACCCTGGCCCGGCTGCGCACGCGGATGGGAGGAGGTACCCGATGAACGACGACACAGGTGCTCCCACGGAGCACGGACCTGAGGTGTTCCCGCAGGATGCCCGGACGCTCGAGGTGCTCCGCCGCGGCGGCGTGGTGGAGCATCCGCCGCCACCGCACGTCTGGGATGCCGTGGGCCGCGCCGTCCACGCGGAGCGCGGGACGGTGCGCGTGCTCGGCGGGAGGACCTCCGGGCGGGGTCGTCGGCAGCCCATCAGGCCCGCCCGGACCGCCGGCGCGGGCCGACTCCTGGCGGCGGCCGCCGCCGGGGCCCTGGTGACCTGGGCGGCTCTTTCCCTGACGGAGGCACCCGCAGATGGAGACCTGTTGGCCAGCGGCCAGCTCGCCCCGCTGGCGTCCGAGGGCGCCTCGGGCCGCGCAGAGGTCATCGGGGTGGACGGCCACCAGCGGCTGCGCGTGGAGCTGGACGAGAGACCCGAGGCCGGAGACGGTTACCTCGAGGTGTGGCTCCTGCGACCGGATGTCTCGGGCATGGTGACGCTGGGGGTGCTCGAGGAGGCCACGGGCGAGTTCCTGCTGCCGGAGGGGCTGGACCTCGGGGACTATCCCGTCGTGGACATCTCGCTGGAGCACCTGGACGGCGACCCGGGCCACGGCGGCGACAGCCTGGTCCGTGGCGAGATCGGGTGACTGGCGCGCGCATGATCGCTGGAGGCTCGACGCGCCGGAAGCTGCGGCGGACGGCAGGGTGAACCGGGTGAACCCGGTCGCCGAGCTGCGTTCCTTCCTGCGCGCCTCCCTGGTGACGCCGGTGCCGCGCACCCGCCGTGACCCGGCCGGCGTGCTGCTCCGGCGGCGGGTCGTCGCGGCGGTCACGCTGCTTGTCGGCGGCGCCGTGCTGTGGTGGTCCCTGCAGCTCCGGCCGGGCGACCCGCTCTTCTACGTCGGGACGGTGGCCCTGGCCTCCGTCTGGCTGGTTGGTGCGCTGCTGGCCGGCCCGCTCTACCTCGGCCGGGCGCACACCCGGGACGGCACGTCATACGCCCGCCCTGTGGTGCAGTCGCTGGCTCTGGCCGGCCTCCTGCTCGCAGTGTTCCTCGCCGGTGCCCTCGTCGTCGCCCAGGTGCCCCTCCTGCGTGGGCCCGTCGATGACCTGCTCGACCACGTGCGCTACGGCTCGCTCGTGCTCGTCCTGGTCATCACGATGGTCAACGGGGTGGCGGAGGAGCTCTTCTTCCGTGGTGCGCTCTACGCAGCGATCCCCCAGCGATGGACGGTTGGAGTCAGCACCGGCGTCTATGCGCTCACCACCGTTGTCGTCGGTGTGCCGCTCCTCGTCCTCGCCGCTGCCTGCCTCGGCCTGGTCTGTGGGCTGCAGCGCCGAGTCACCGGCGGAGTCCTCGGCCCGATCATCACGCACGTCGCGTGGTCCAGCGGCATGCTCCTGCTTCTACCACCCCTCCTATCCTCCCTGAGGTGACCCGATGAACCCAGTCCGCACTGCCCTCGTGACCGGCGCCTCCGGATACGTCGGGGGACTCCTGGTGCCGCACCTGCTGGAGGCCGGGTATGACGTGCGCGTGCTCACCCGCTCCGGGCACCTCGATGCCCCCTGGGTCGGGGACGTCCAGGTCTACCGCGGCGATGCGGCGGACGACGCGGACCGGCGCCGGGCGCTGCGGGGAGTGGACGTGGCCTACTACCTGATCCACTCCATGGACGGGCAGGGTGACTTCGCCGGACGGGACCGCGAGCTGGCCGAGGGATTCGGCCGGGCAGCGAAGGAGCAGTCCGTCAGACGGATCGTCTACCTGTCCGGTCTGCACCCGGAGGGCGAGCTGTCATCCCACCTCGCCTCGCGCGTCGAGGTCGGTGAGGCCCTGCTCAGCTCCGGCGTGCCCACGGCGGTGCTGCAGGCTGCGACCGTCATCGGGGAGGGGTCGGCAAGCTTCGAGATGCTGCGCTATCTGACCACGCGGCTGCCCGTCATGGTGACGCCGAAGTGGCTCGACAACCGCATCCAGCCCATCGGGATCGACGACGTGATGCACTGGCTCGTGGCTGCGGCGGACCTGCCCGCCACGGAGAACCGGACGTTCGACATCGGCGGCCCCGACGTCCTGACCTACCGCGAGATGATCCAGGGGTTCGCCGAGGAGACCGGTCAGCGTCGACGGCTCATCATGGCCGTGCCGGTGCTCACACCCTGGCTGGCGAGTCACTGGGTCGGCCTGGTCACGCCGGTGGGCGCAGGAGTGGCCAAGCCGCTCGTCGGCTCACTCGTGCACGAGGTGGTGTGCCGTGAGGACGACCTCGAGGCGCTGGTCGGTCCGCCGCGGCGCGGGGTGACGCCGTACCGCCTGGCGGTGCGCCGCGCCATGCACGGGATCGAGCCAGACCCCCGGCACGCCGTGGCCCTGGCCGGCGTCGCCGTGGCGGCGCTGACCGCGATGCTGGCCGCCGTCCTGGCCGCGCGGGCGTGGCGCCGGTTATGAGCGTCGCCTGCGAGCGCGGCCGATGCTCTCCCTGAGCTCGGCGTTCTCCTCCTCCAGGCGCAGGACCATCCCGATCCCCTTCAGGTTGACCCCCTCGGCGAGCAGCTCGCCGATGACCCGCAGCCGATCGAGGTCGTTCACGCTGTAACGGCGAGTGCCGCCCGTGGTGCGGTCGGGCGTCACCAGCCCGTGGGACTCATAGAGGCGCAACGACGGCGCCTCCATGCCCACGAGCTCCGCGGCGACCGAGATGCCGAACAGGCCCCGGTCGGCGTCGCGCGTCTCCGCTCCGCCGCGGTCAGCGGGATCCTCAGAGCTCGTCATGTTTCCTCTTGCGTCCTTCACGACTGGCTGCTATATAATCTAAGTCATCTGCTACAGATTAGCAGAGCCAACTGACACACATCCTTACCGGAGGAAGGAGACCACTGATGTCGACCCTCATGCGTACCATCGACCCGTTCCGGGAGCTTGACCGGCTGACCCAGCAGATGTTCGGGTCCGGCGCGAACGGCACCCTGGCCCGTCCGTCGGTGATGCCGATGGATGCCTGGCGCGAGGGGGACACCTTCATCATCGAGTTCGACGTGCCGGGGGTGCCGGCCGACGCCATCGACCTGGACGTCGAGCGCAACGTGGTGACGGTGCGAGCCGAGCGGCCCGAGCACGAGCAGGACCGAGAGATGCTGGCCGCCGAGCGTGCCCGTGGCGTGTTCAGCCGTCAGCTCGTCCTCGGGGACAACCTCGACACCGAGCACATCGAAGCGGCCTTCGAGGCAGGGGTGCTGAGGCTGCGCATCCCGGTCGCGGAGCAGGCCAAGCCGCGCAAGATCAGCATCTCCAGCGGCTCGCAGAGCCAGGAGCGGCAGGCGATCAGCGCCTGATCCTCTCGAGCGGGTGGTTGACGTGTCGCAGGTAGCAGATGCCGCAGCAACCGAAGACCGGGTGACGGTCCCGGCGGACGAGGCCTTCTGGGACCTCGTGTGTGCCGATGACGACTGGCTGCGAGCCGAGTTCGACGCGATCATCGCCGCCGGCTACTCGGGTGCTGACCCCGGGCGGGACGGGCGGGCTGTCGCGCCCGTCCCGCCCCCGTCAGGGGGCCGACCTGGGCGCACTGCCCCACTCGGCGTGGCGATCCGCTCGCAGAGCCGGGGCCTGACTGTCCTCCCGAGCGGCCGGCCTCGCGGGCCCCCGCCAGACCGGGGAGCATCACTCCCCGACGGCCCGCCGGAGGATCTCCTCGGCGACGAGCTCAGGCTTCCGCTCCGGCAGCCAGTGGCCAGTCTGCACCTCCACGAACCGGTAGTCACCGGTCACGTGCTCCCCCGATCCCTCGGCAGCGTCGCGGCCGAGGAAGGGGTCGCGGCACCCCCAGACGTAGGTCGTCGGCACCGAGACCTCACCGTCCCCTGCCCCCCGCGCCAGAAGGCCCCCCGAGGGCCGCAGCGCCGCGCGGTACCAGTGGATCGCCCCCCTCATGTGGCGCGCCTGACCCAGCTTCTCGGCATACGCACGTGCGTGGTCGGCCGGCAGCCCGGTGCGCACCAGGCCCCCGCGACGGACGAACCTGGCCATCAGCTGCTCCGGAAGCCACGGCAGCTGGTAGGCGAGCACATACCAGCTGCGACGCACCTGGTCGCCGCGGAGCAGCGCACGCCGCAGTGCGGTCGGGTGCGGCGTCGAGAGCACGACGAGGCTGGCCACCCGCCCGGGGTGGCTCGCCGCGAGGGCCCACGCGACGGAGCCTCCCCAGTCGTGTCCGACGACGTGGGCACGGTCGACGCCGGCCGCGTCCAGGAGCGCCAGGACGTCGCCCACGAGCTTGTCGATGCGGTACTCCGAGACCGGTCCTGGGCGCGAGTCGGTCGAGTAGCCGCGCTGCTGCAGCGCCAGCGTTCGCAGCCCGGCACCGTGCAGGTGTGGCACCACGCCGTTCCACGCCGTGGCGTCCTGCGGGTATCCGTGCAGGAGGACCACGACGTCTCCGTCCGTCGGGCCACCGTCGACCACCTCGAACTCGAGTCCATCGTGGGTGAACGTGTCCATCACAGCACCGTAGTGGGAGACACACAGCCATGGCTGGCGCTAGTGGTGGGCGAGGCGCCAGAAGTCCTCTACTATCCTCCGTAGTACTTGCGCATCCACCAGTCGCCGACCATCCCACGGAGTGCAACCCATGTCGGATTCCACGATTCTCTCCCCTGACCAGATGGCCAAGGCAGCCGAGGACGCTGCGTTCGGCAAGGCCACGGGCGGGCTGCTGAAGTCGTTCCTGCTGGGGCTGACAGCCGGCGGCTACATCGCCCTCGGTTTCGTCTTCTTCACCACCAGCCAGGTGGGTGCTGCCGAGATGCCGTATGGCGTGGCGAAGGTGATCGGCGGCGTGGTCTTCTCGACCGGCCTGGCACTGGTCGTGCTCACCGGGGCCGAGCTGTTCACGAGCTCGACGCTGACGCTCACCGCTCGGGCGAGCGGTCGCATCACCTGGGGTCAGCTCCTCAACAACTGGGTGGTGGTCTACGTAGCCAACTTCCTGGGGGCACTGACCATCGTCGTGCTGATCTTCCTCGGCAAGACCTGGACGAGCGCGGAGGGTGGCTGGGGGACCGTGGTCCTCAACACCGCGCTCCACAAGGTCGAGCACACGTTCCTCGAGGCGTTCGTGCTGGGCGTGCTGTGCAACCTGATGGTGTGTCTGGCCGTGTGGGCCGCCTACTCGGGCCGGACCACGACCGACAAGATCCTGGCCGTGACGATGCCGATCGCGCTCTTCGTCGCCAGCGGTTTCGAGCACTCCGTCGCCAACATGTTCATGATCCCGCTCGCCATCCTGATCAAGGACAACGCGGGCGGAGACTTCTGGTCGATGAGCGGGCTCGAGCAGTCGGCCTACTCCGACCTGACGTGGTCGGCGTTCTACGTCGACAACCTGATCCCCGTCACGCTGGGCAACATCGTCGGCGGCGGCGTGATGATCGGTGTCCTCTACTGGACGATCTTCCACTTCCTGCCCGCACGGCGGGACCGCGCAGCGAACGCCTGACGGTCGCTCAGTCCTGGCTGGCGGTCTCCCGCACCGACTGCGCCACCACGTCGACGAACTGGCCGGTCCGTTCCTGCGCATGGAGCTGGCGCGCAGCCCCGGTGCCCTCCTCGCGGATCGCCGTGAGTGCGGCAGTGACCCGCTCCGCATCGCCATAGTGCTCGAGAGCCGGCCGCACGTGGTCCACGAGCGTGTCCACGACCTGCCACGCGGGCTCGGGCAGACCAGTGGCCGGGTCGAGCAGCGTGTCGCTCATCCCGTGCCGGCTCGCCTGGAAGGTGGCGAGCCGGAGGATCGTCTGGCTGACCTCGGGCGCGGCTCGTCCCGCGGACCACTCGGAGGCAGCGGTCTCGACGAGCGCGCGGGAGAGTGCCGCGACCAGCACGGTGTCCTCGACGCGGGAGCAGACGTCCGCCACCCGGATCTCCACCGTGGGGTAGTGCTGGGACAGGCGTGCGTCGAAGTAGAGCATGGCCTCGTCGAGGAGCACCGACGTGTCCACCATGGCGGCCACGAGATCCCGGTAGGCGGCCAGCGAGCCGAACAGGTCCGTCGGGCCGCTGGAGGGCCAGCGGCCCATCAGCTGGGTCCGCCAGCTCGCGAAACCGGTGTCCTCGCCCTGCCAGAACGGTGAGTTTGCGCTCAGTGCCAACAGCACCGACAGCCACGGACGGATCCGGTCCAGGACAGCGACGCCTTCCTCGGGCGAATCGATGGAGACGTGGACGTGGAGCCCGCAGCTCAGGTGCTGGCGGGCGATGTGCTGGTAACGGTCGCGGATCCAGTCGTAGCGGTCGCCCTGCACTGGTGCGGACGACACCGGCAGCGGTGGTGTGCCCATCGCTGCGACCCGGCAGCTCACCTCCTTGGCATGCTCGGCCGCCTGCGCGCGCCAGTGCCGGACCTCCTGCGCCAGCTCGTCCAGATGGCGCACCGGGGCAGTCTGCGTCTCGAGCTGCTGCTGCTGGAACTCCCCCTCGACCGCACCGCCCACCGCGTGCGGCCCGTGGGGCTGGAGCGCCGGCCGCAGCACCAGCTGACCCTGGACCGAGTGCGCCCGCCCGTCGCGAATGTCGACGAGAAGCATCTCCTCCTCGACACCGATCATCCGCATGACCGGAGCCTAGGCCACCGGCGGTCCGGAGTCGGCCACGGACCCACCGGGATACACCCGCACGGGACCCACCACGGACAGTCCCACCCGCTCGCCGGGCGAGGGGTGCTGGAGACCGGCTACCCGGGCCCTCACCCCCCGGCCCTCCTCGGTGGACATCGGCGCCTCCACATCGAGCTCCACCACCGCGTCGTGACCGAAGTAGGCGATGCTGCGGACGACCGCATCGACCTGTCCCTGGCCGGGCTCGGTGAGCACGATCTGCTCCGGACGCAGCATCACCTCCACACGCCCGTGTGCGACGAAGCCGCGCACCGGGAGCGTGCCGAGGGCGCAGCGCACCGAACCCTCGACCGCTGTGCCGGACATCAGCACGGCGTCGCCGAGGAAGGCGGCGACCAGTGCGTCGACCGGCTCACCGTAGATCACCCGCGGTGGCGCAACCTGCCGGAAGGCCCCACCACGCAGGATCGCTACCTCGTCGGCGAAGGACAGCGCCTCACCCTGGTCGTGGGTCACCAGGATCGAGGTTGCCCCGGCGGCACGGAGCGCTCGGCTGGTCGCCTCGCGCGTGCTCACCCGGAGGGCAGTGTCCAGGGACGAGAAGGGCTCGTCGAGGAGCACGAGGTCGGGTCCGGGAGCGAGGGCCCGGGCCAGGGCCACGCGCTGCTGCTGGCCACCCGACAGTTCGTCGGGACGACGGTCAGCCAGCTCGCCCGGCAGGTCCACCAGGTCGAGCAGCTCGAGCACCCGTTCGCGGTGTCGGCGTCGTGGCCACGGAAGCCCGAAGGCGATGTTCCCGGCCACGCTCAGGTGCGGGAAGAGTCCGCCCTCCTGGCGCACATAACCGACGCCTCGCCGCTCGGGGGGGACCCAGACGCCTGGTCCGGCCACGACACGGCCACCGACCCGGACCTCCCCGGAGGACGGCCGCAGGAAGCCGGCGATCACCCGCAGCAGGGTGGTCTTGCCGCTGCCCGACCCACCGAGCACTGCGGTCGTCGACCCGTCACGCACCGTCAGGCTGACGTCGTTGAGCACGGGGGTGGAGTTGTAGCCCACCGTCACGTCGCGGATCTGGATGTCGCTCATCGTCCCTCCAGTATCTGACGGCGGAGCAGCACGGTGAGCGGCACCGATAGCAGGATCATGACGGCGGCGTAGGGAGCGGCCGCGCGATAGTCCAGCACGCTGCTCGCGCTCCAGAACGCGAGGGCCAGCGTGTCGGTGCCCGTCGGCGCCAGGATCAGCGTCGCGGTCAGCTCGGTGCTGATCGCGAGCGCAACGAGCACGAAGCCGGTCAGCACCGAGGGCGCGGCCTGGGGCAGCACCACCCGCACGAACGCGGCAGGTCCACGGGCACCCAGCGACTGGGCCGCCTCGGTCAGCTCCGGCGGCGCCGCTGCCAGACCGGAGCGCAACGAGACCATCGCCCGCGGCAGGAAGAGGATCGCGTAGGCCAGCACCAGCAGGGCGACGGTCTGGTAGAGGGGCAGCGCCCAGTTCACGGCGAGGGTGACCAGCGCCAGCGCGATCACCACACCGGGCAGGGCGCTGGCGATGAAGGTCACCCGCTCGAGCAGCAGCGTTGCCGCCGTGCGGCCACGGTCCAGCAGCCATGCGCCGGGCAGCGCCAGCACCGTGGCCACCACGCCGCCGAGCACCGCGAGTCCGACGGTGGTCAGGCTCACGGTGAGCAGGTCGGCGGCGAGCACCAGCTGTGAACCGCCCAGCAGCCACCGGAGCACCATCACCACCGGCACGAGCAGTGCCAGGACGACCACGACGGCGAGGAAGAGGAGCGACGGTCCGGCCCATGGCCCGAGCGCGACCGGCTGGGCCCTGCGGTGCGCCCCGCCGCCGATCCGCGAGACCCTGCGGCGCCCTCGGGCCACGACCTCGACGGTCAGGACCAGGAGGCAGAGGAGGACCAGCACAGAGGCCAACAGGCTGCCGGCGGTGTCACTGAAGCCCACGGCATACTGCTGCATGATCGCGGTGGTGAACGTCTGGAACCGCATCATCTCGAGCACGCCGAACTCGGCGAGCAGGTGCAGCGCCACCAGGAGTGCGCCACCGCTGATCGCCGGCCGCAGCCGGGGCAGCACCGTCCTCACCACCGCGCGCAGAGGAGTGAGGCCCAGCGAGCGGGCGGCCTCCTCGTCCGTGCCGTCCAGGGCGCGCAGCAGCGCGGCGACCGGGAGGAAGACGAACGGGAAGTAGGCCAGCGTGGTGACGAGCGCCGCGCCGACGAACCCGGTCATCGCGGGGGCCAGGCTGATCCAGGCGTACGCGCTGACGAAGGCGGGGACCGCGAGCGGTGCCAGCAGCAGCGTGCGCCATCCCGAGGACCAGGGGAGGTC
>DATGRS010000203.1:0-16711 GCA_035303365.1 Ornithinicoccus sp. | reverse complement strand
GCACAGCAGTCCTACGCCACCCCGGTCAGCAACCCGCAGCCCGGCGACCTGGTGTTCTACGGCTACCCGGCCTACCACGTGGGCATCTACGCCGGCAACGGCATGATGTACGACTCCGGCCGCCCCGGCCTGCCGACGCAGCTGCGTCCGGTCTTCAGTGGAGTCAGCGGTTACGGCCGCGTCCTCTGACGCAAGAGCTCACACGGCAGGGCCCCGCTCCGGCGGGGCCTTGCTGCGTCTGCGCCAGTGGCGGGCTGGTCCTTTCGACGTTGAACCGCCTGGTGTCGTGCCCTCAGGGACGGCCACAGCCGTAAGCGCCTCGTAAGCCCGCCGTAACCGGCAAGTTCTGGTCCGCGCGATGGCGGGCTCGTTGACTGGTGGGAGCGCCGCACCAGCGGCTGCGCAACCCAGTGAAAAGAGTCGTGCCATGAACCTTCGTTCCCTTGCCCTTGCCACCACGTCGGCGGCCGCGCTGCTGTTCGCCGTCCCGGCTGCCGGCGCCGCCGGGTCCGGTGGCGTCACCGACGGTGCCGCCTTCTACATCGACGGCGTCACCTACCGAACGGTGGCCACCCCGACCGACCTGAGCACGACGGGTGCGCCGGCCCACAGCTACGACACCATCTATGCCTTCCCCAGTGGTGAGCAGCTCAACGTCGCCGATGCCGCCCCTGGCCACGGCCAGTTCAACGGTGGTCGCTGGATGGTGCACGCCCTGGCCCTCCCGAACGGCTACGACGCAGCCGTCGCCTCGGGTGACGTCGACGGCGACGGCGTGCTCGACTCCGCCGCTGAGATCGAGGCGGCCCTCGCCACCGGCGACGCGGTGGACAGCGGTGTCGTCAGGGCTTTCGTATGCACCGTCAACCGCTTCCCTCAGGGAGCCTCCTGACCGGGCCGCCTATCCTGAGCAGGTGACCGCGCAACGCGTCCTTGTCGTGGATGACGACCCGACGGTGCGCGAGGTGCTCGGAGGCTATCTGGAGCGTGCCGGCTTCACCGTGAGCGCGGTCAGTGACGGGGGGCAGGCCGTTGACCTTCTCGAGCGCGTCACGCCGGATCTGGTCGTCCTGGACCTGACCCTGCCGGGGCTGGACGGGCTGGAGGTGTTCCGGCGGATGCGGGAGGCGCAGGCACACCTGCCTGTCGTCATACTGACGGCCCGCGGTGAGGAGTCCGACCGCGTCCTGGGGCTAGAGATGGGGGCCGACGACTACGTCGGCAAACCGTTCAGCAGTCGTGAGCTCGTCCTGCGGATCCAGTCGGTGCTCCGCCGCGCCGCCCGGTCCGCACCCCCGGCCGGGCAGCCGGCGCGGCTCGTGGACGGCGACCTCGTCGTTGACGTGGTCCGTCACGAGGCGCGGCTCGCAGGCCGACCCCTGATGCTCACCGCACGCGAGTTCGAGCTGCTCGCACACCTCATGGCTCATCCCGGCGTCGCCTGCTCCCGAGCCGACCTGATGCGCGACGTCTGGGGCTGGGAGTTCGGCGACGAGACCACGGTCACGGTCCACGTCCGCCGCCTCCGCGAGAAGATCGAGCAGGACGCCTCCGCCCCCGTCCGGCTGAGCACGGTCTGGGGCGTCGGCTACCGCTGGGACGGCACACTGGGCAGGCGATCGTGATTCTGCAGGCCGTGGGTCTCTCACTGCTCGCGGCGCTGCTGCTGGGCGCTGTCGGCCTGGTCGTCCTCACCGTTCTCGCGCGCCGCTCCCTGCCGGGTGCAGTCCTCGTGGCTCCGCTCTTCGTGATCCTCGCGGTGGCGGCAAGCGTCCTGGTCACCGCCAACGCGATGTTCATCAATGAGCAGGACAGGCAGGTGGTGCTGGCCGTACTGGCGACCGTCACCCCGGTCGGGCTGGTTCTGGGCGGTGTGCTGGCCACCCGGGTGAGAAGGCAGGAGGCCCATGAGGCACTGCAGCGGTCGCAGCGGGAGATGGAGCGGGAGCGCGAGACCAGCAGGCGCGAACTGGTCGCCTGGCTGTCCCACGACCTGCGCACCCCGCTGGCTGGCATCCATGCCATGGCAGAGGCGATCGGGGACGGACACGCGCCGGACGACGTGTCCTACGCCGAGCGCATAGTGCACGAGTCCGACCGTCTGGCGCAGATGCTGAGCGACCTCCTCGCTCTGTCCCGGCTGAGCAGCGCCAGCGTCCCACTCGAAAAGCGCCCGACAGACCTGGGCGACCTGGCATCCGACGCCGTGGCCTCCCTCGTCGCGGTCGCTGACCAGCGCGGAATTGCCATCCTGCCGGAGTCGGAGGGCGTGGATCGGGTGGTCACGATGATGGACGTGCGCGACGTCTCACGAGCCCTGCGCAATCTGCTCGACAACGCCATATCCCACACACCGGCAGGGGGCCGCGTGGTGGTCGGTGTAGGCGCTGGGAGTGGGCTGGCGCACGTCACCGTCCGCGACGGGTGCGGCGGGATCCCCACTGCCGACCTGGAGCGCGTCTTCGACCCTGGTTGGCGCGGCACGGCGGCTCGCTCGCCAGTCACCGGGGAGGGCGCCGGACTTGGTCTCCCCATCGCACGGGGGATCGCCCGCGCGCACGGCGGTGAGGTGAGCGTGCGTAACGTGCCCGGGGGATGCGAGTTCCTGGTCACACTCCCGAGCGATATCCAAGAGGTGGGTTAGCAGGAGTGCCCTAGCGCTGGCCCAGGGGATAGCACCCCACCGCTGGGTCTTGCAGACGGTGGGACTCAGCCGACCGCTGGCTCGTGGTGCTGCCCCCTCGAGGTGGCGTCTTGTTCCTCGTCAGCCTCTGGCTCTCCGCTCTCTCTCCTGTCCGGCTCCGGCTCGTCCGTCTCGTCCTCGAACTCGCCGAGGATCTCCTCGAGCATGTCCTCCAGGGCGGTCAGGCCGATGCGCTCGCCGTCCTTGTCGGTGACCAGAGCCAGCTGCGCGCGCTCCCGTGCCATGCGTTGCACGGCATCGATGAGAGGGAGCGTGGCCGGCAGGGTGATGGCTTCCTGCATGAGGTATGTGACGGCATACGTGGCATGTCCGGTGGCCGTCGCACGGATCGCGTCCCGGACGTGCACGAGTCCGACGATCTCGTCGTCGTGAGTGACGAACAGGCGCGAGCGCCCCGTCTCGCGGCAGATCGCCTCGACGTCTGCGGCAGTGCCCGTGTCCGGCACGGAGATCGCCAGCTCGAGCGGGAACATGACCGAGGAGATCGACTCCTCCTCCAGCTTCAGCGCTCCGGTGAGCATGGCGTGCTCCTCATCCGGCAGCACGCCGTGCTGGTGCGACTGGGCCAGCAACAGCTGCAGTTCCGCAGGCCCGTGCTGGGCGCTGACCGTGTCCACCGGTTCCACGCGCACCGCCCGCAGCCCGAGGTTGGCCAGCTCGTTGAGCATCCAGATCAGGGGGCGGCTCAGCCAGGTAAAGGCGCGGAACGGGATCGCCAGCAGCATGGCCGACGACTCCGGGTGGGAGATGGCCCACGACTTGGGGGCCATCTCGCCGACGACCATGTGGAGGAAGACCACCAGGGCGACGGCGATGATCACGGCAATCAGGTGGGTAAAGGCCTCCGGGATGCCGACCTGGTGGAACAGCGGCTCCAGCAGTCTTGCCACGGCCGGCTCGGCCAGTGCGCCCAGCCCCAGGGTGCACAGCGTGATACCGAGCTGGGCGCCCGCCAGCATGAGGGAAAGCTCCTTGTTGGCGCTGACGGCAGCCTTTGCCGCCCTGCTGCCCTCAGCTGCCCGTTCCTCCAGCCGGTGCCGCTTTGCCGCGACGACCGCGAACTCCGCGGCGACGAAGAAGGCGTTGAGCACCAGCAGGATGATGCTGACGAGGAGAGCGGTACCCGTGTTCATCGGTCCACCGCCTCGGCGCCGTTGCCGGTCTCGGCGCCCAGCGAGCCGGGCTGGACGGCGGGGGTGTGCAGCCGCACCGTGTCGGGGACGAAGCGCTGCACCGACAGGACGTCGAGCCGCACCCGGCGGATCTCGGGAGCGCCGTGCTCGTCGCGAGCGTCCCAGGCGACCTCCAGCGTGTCCCCTTCCTCGGCCATCCGACCGAGCTGCTCCATGATCAGCCCGGACACCGTGTCGTAGTCCTCGTGCTCGGGCAGGGAGACACCGGTCATCGAGTAGACCTCGTCCAGCCGGAGTCGCGCGGGGATCTCCCAGGTGCCGTCCGGCTGCTCCTCGACGGTCTCCTCCTCGTCGTCGCGCTCGTCCCAGATCTCACCGACGACTTCCTCCGCGACGTCCTCGAAGGTGATGACGCCGGCGAAGCCGCCGTACTCGTCGACGACCACAGCGATCTGGCGGTGCGCCACCCGCATCTGCTCGAGCACCCGCGGCAGGGCAAGGCTCTCGGGGATGATCAGCGCATCACTGACCCAGTCGCGCACGGTGGCCGTGGTGCGCTCGTCGGCGGGCACCTCGAGCAGCTCGTGCAGGCCGATGACCCCCACGATGTCGTCGATGTCGCGCCCGATGACCGGGAAGCGCGAGTGTCCCGTCTCCAGCAGCTCGAGCACGCGGCCGGTGGTCTCGTCCGCCTGGACCGTCTCGACGTCGATCCGAGGGGTCATCACCTCCTCGGCCACGTGCTTGCGGAACGCCAGACCGCGTCCCAGCAGTCGGGACAGGTCCTCGTCCAGCAGCCCGCCCGTGTGCGACTCGGTGATGATGCGGTGCAGCTCCTCCGGGGTGGCGCCCTGAGGCAGCTCCTCCAGAGGCTCGATGCCGACGGTCCGCAGCAGGCGGTTGGACGCCTTGTCGAACAGGCTGATCACCGGCCCGGCGATCTTGAGATAGAGCAGGGTGGACCGGGACAGGGTGCGGGCGAGTGGCACCGGGCGGGCGATGGCCAGGTTCTTGGGGCCCAGCTCGCCCAGGACCATCTGCACCCCGGTGGCGAAGATCAGTGTGATCGCGACGGACAGCGACGTGGTCGCGGCGGTGGACAGGTTGGTGAAGCCCATTACCTCGGCCAGGCCCCGACCCAGGAGAGGCTCTCCCGCGAAGCCGACCAGCAGGGCAGTCAGGGTGATCCCGAACTGCGCACCGGAGAGGGTGAAGGACAGCCTCGAGGTGACGGTGAGGGCGCGTTCCGCGGCCGCATCGCCCTCGTTGGCGAGCTGCTGCAGCTGGCCGCGGTCCACCGAGACGTAGGCGAACTCCTGCGCGACGAAGTAGCCCGTCGCGACGGTGAGCAGGAGGATGACGAGCAGGCCGCTGACGATCAGCACGAAGCGGTCACCTGCTGGGCAGAGGGGGTAGAGCGCCGGGCCTGGCCCGGCCGGGTACTACTGGGCTCCGAGGGTTCGTCCGCGATGTCTGCCGTTTTCTGCATGCCCACCAGAGTACAAGCAGGTAGGCCGCTCGCCCCATTCTCGTGCACCCAAGAGCACGGATCTGGACCTCGCCGGTGAGGCACGCAGATCCTGTCGGTGGTCTCTCGTACGGTGAGGGCACCGCATCGGGAGGAGGAGAAGATGGTTCGGTTCCTGCACACGGCTGACTGGCAGATCGGCATGACCCGGCATTTTCTCCAGGGTGAGGCCCAGGCACGGTTCGCCGCCGCCAGGATCGATGCGATCCGTCGGCTTGGGGTAGTCGCCCAGCAGGAGGAGTGCGAGTTCGTCATCGTCTGTGGGGACGTCTTCGAGACCAACCAGCTCTCGCGGCAGACCGTCGGTCGGGCGCTGGAGGCGCTCGCGACGATCCCCGTCCCCGTCTATCTCCTGCCCGGCAACCACGACCCCCTGGACCCGGTGACGATCTACCGGACGCCCCAGTTCGTCCGCGACTGTCCGTCCCAGGTGCAGGTCCTGACCGACTCGGCTCCTGTCACAGTCCGCGACGGGGTGCAGCTGATCCCGGCACCCTGGTTCGGCAAGCACCCTGACCACGATCTGGTGGGCGCGGCGCTCGACGCCGCCCTCGGGGGTATGCCGGCAGCTGCGGCCGCGGACGATGTCAGCGGCGGCCCGGTGCGCATCGTCGTCGGGCACGGCGCGGTGGACGTCCTCGACCCCGACCGGACGTCCCAGGCATCGATCGTGCTCGCACCCCTGGAGCGGGAGCTTGCGGCAGGTCGACTCCACTACGTCGCCCTGGGTGACCGGCACTCGCGCACCAGCGTGGGTGAGACCGGTGCGGTGTGGTACTCCGGCGCGATCGACGTGACATCCCACCGCGAGGAGTCACCGGGAGATGTCCTCGTCGTTGACGTGGCACCGGGCCGGGCGCCGGTGGTGGTCCCGCACCATGTGGGCACATGGGTCTTCCGCACCCTTCAGTGGGAGCTGACTGCCAGCTCCGACGTCGCCGCGCTGGCTCACCAGCTCGCCGCCACACCGGACAAGGACCGGACCGTGATCCGCCTGGCGCTGCGAGGGGTGCTCGGTGTCGCTGACCACGCCGAGCTGACCGATCTGCTGGAGGAGCAGGCGGAGGTGTTCGCCGCCCTCTACCTCTGGGAGCGGCACACCACTCTGCGCGTCGTCGCGGATGACGCCGAGCTACAGGACTTTGGTCTCGGCGGGTTCCTCGGCGCCGCCGCCGAGGAGATGCGCGCCATCGCGCGGGCTCCTGAACTGGACACCGTGACGCTGCTCGGCGGCGAGGAGCTCGACGAGGACGACCTGGACGCTGCCGACCTGGAACTCGACGGGGATGATGCTCTGGCGGAGCTGCTCGACTGGGAGTTCATGCCCGATGGCGAGCCAGACGCCAAGAGCTCCGTCGATGCCCTCCAGCTGCTCTATCGACTGTCGCGGGAGGTCGCCCGATGAGAGTCCACCGGTTACACCTCCGCGACGTCAAGGGAGTCGTCGACCGCACCGTTGACTTCCCGGACACCGGCATCGTCGTCATCGAGGGTCCCAACGAGATCGGCAAGAGCACGCTCCTCGAGGCGTTCGACATGCTGCTCGACCCCCGCGCCAAGGCGACCTCGCAGTCCAAGGCGGTCAAGGCGCTCAAACCGGTCGACCGCGATGCGGGGCCGCGCGTCGAGGCGGAGTTCACGGTGGGCAGTTATCGGGTGCGGTTCGCCAAGCAGTGGCTGCGCGGTGCCGCCACGGAGCTCGAGATCCTCGAGCCCGTCCGCGAGCAGCTCACGGGTGAGGCGGCGCAGCACCGGCTCGACGGCATCCTCGCCGCGTCGCTGGACCGACCGCTGTGGGACGCGCTGCGCTTCACTCAGGCCGGAGAGCTGGGCCAGATGGCACTCACCGACAGCGCGGTGCTGACTGAGGCGCTCGACGGAGCCAGCGGGGTCGAGCTCCACGCCGCTGACGGAGCTCCGCTGCTGGGGAGGGTGGAGGCAGAGTACCTGCGCTACTACACGCCTACCGGCAGGGTCGGTGGAGAGCTCAAGGCCGCTGTCGCGGTAGCCACCGCGGCCCGCGACGCCGCCGCGCTCGCGCACGGTGAGCTTCTCGAGACCCAGGCACTCGTTGAGGAGCACCAGCGGCTACGCGAGCGTGCCAGCGCACTTCTTGCCGCCACAGACGATCTGGACGCGCGTCTCCAGCGATTCCGGAAGCTCGACGCGGTCGTCGCAGAGCTGGTGCGCGCCCACGAAGAGGCCACCGCCGCCCTCGCGCGCGCGCGAGAGGACGTGGTGCGCGCCCGCGCAGACCTGGACCGCCGTGAGCGCGCTGCGCAAGAGCTGGCGGACGCCGCGACGCGGCTCGAGGCGGCCGAGAAGCAGGGGGTCGTCGACCGGCAGGCGCTGGACGAGGCCACGCGCCAGACCGTCGCACTGGCTGAGGCAAGGGACAGCACGCGAAGGGACCGAGACACAGCACGGCTGGTGGCGGATCGTGCGCAGGAGGACGCTGAGCACCTCGCCGCTCGAGAAGGCTTGGCAAGGTTGAGTGACCGGCTCGACCGACTTGTCGGCTTGCGTGCTGACGAGGCTGCGGCCCGAGCCGCTCTCGTCGCCGCGGTGGACGTGGATGCCGGGACGGTCCGTGCACTGGAGGCGGCTGAACGTCAACTGCTTCAACTGCGTGCCCGCCAGGAGGCCAGCAGCGCGCGGGTGAGCCTTGAGTCCATCGCCGGAAGCCGCAGGATCACCGTCAACGGCGAGGCGGTGGATGTCCGTGCCGGGGAGGAGCGTGAGGTGCCACTGCGCGGCGGCCTGGAGATTGAGCTGCCTGGTGAGCTCCGAGTAGTCGTTCGACCGGGGGAGGGCGCGAGCGAGCTGGCCGGAGCCGTCGAGGAGGCCGAGGCGACCCTTCAAGAACTGCTCGCAGGAGCGGCCGTCCCAGACGTCTCCACTGCCCGCGAGGCGGCCACCGAGCGCGCCACGGCCAGAGCGCGTGTGCGGGCGGTGGGGGAGCGAATCGCCGATGTCCTCGCAGGACAGACTGAGCAGGAGCTCAAGGACGAGGTCGCCTCACTTCGTGACCGGCTGTCCGCGCAGGCCGCGGATCGCCCCGCGGACCAGGTGGCACCAGAGAACCTGACGACAGGACGGGCTGTGGCTCGAGCGGCTCTCAAGGCGTGCCGAGAGGCCGAGTCGGCCGCGGAGCAGGCAGAGGGCGCGCTGGCCGAGCACGGCCACCGCACTAGGCAGCTGGAGGTGCGCGTCGAGAAGCTCATCAGCGTGCTGGAGACCCAGACCACCCGACTGGAAGAGGACCGCGCCCGGCTCGTCGAGGCACAGCGGTCCGCGCCGGACGAGGCGCTCCGCCAGGCAGTTAGCGACGCGAGCACCAACTACGCGCGCGTCGAGGCGCGAGCAGCGGTGACCCGTCGCGAGCTCGATGAGGCCGACGTCGACGGCGTGCGTGCCCGCCTGGCCGACGCGGAGCGCGCCTGCGCCGCGCATGCTGCAGAAGTTGAGCAGGTGCGCCACGCGCAGGCTCAGCTTCAGGGCAAGGTGGAGCTGGTCAGTGGGGAGGGACGTCAGGAGGTCTATGACGTGGCGCTGGCGGAGTTCGCCAGGCTGAGAGCTGAGCTGGGAGCGGTGCACCGGCGTGCCCGCGCGGCCCGGCAGCTCTGGGAGACCCTGACGCGGCACCGCGAGGCTGCGCACCGCGCCTACGTGCTGCCCTACCAGGAGGAGATCAAGCGTCTGGGCCAGGTGGTCTACGGCGACAGCTTTGATGTCGCGGTCGGTGAGGATCTCACCATCCGCAGCCGGTCCCTCCACGGCATCAGCGTGCCGTTCGAGCAGCTGTCGGGCGGCGCCAAGGAACAGCTCGGCATCCTGTCCCGACTGGCGGTTGCCAGCCTGGTAGAGAGTGGTGAGGGGGTGCCGGTGATCATCGACGACGCACTTGGCTACACCGACCCCGACCGCTTGCAGCGGGTCAGCTCCGTCTTCGGGGGGCCGGGCCAACGCACGCAGGTGGTGCTGCTGACGTGCACACCCGAGCGTTATCGGCAGATCGCGGACGCCACCACGATCCAGCTCACCGCCTGACGCTCGCCGGCGAGTGCCGCACGCCGCGAGGCATACCTTCAGTGTCCCCTCCCGTACACAGTTTGTTAACCTGTTGTTCATCATTGGAGGTGGGCGGCATGGAGCTGAACGGACTGGCCTACAAACGGGCGATGTCCCGCGTCCTGGAGGGGCTCGTGGAGCGCTACAGCGACGGGTTCAGCCGCGAGGAGGTCGCTGCGGTCGTCGCGCGAGGCCGCGCCGACTTGGAGCGGGCCGGCAAGCACGCTGAGTTCATCCCCTCGCTGGTCGAGCACTGGGCCCGTGATGAGCTCGTCTCGCTGGCACGTGCACAGGGCCGCCCGCTGTCGCCGCTGCCCAAGTTGTTGTTCGTGTGCGAGCACAACGAGGGCCGTTCCCAGGTTGCCGCAGCCCTCGCTGACCACCTGTCAGGTGGTCACGTGCTGGTGAGGTCGGCAGGCCTGCACCCCACCGGACGACTCAACCCGCACGCCACCACCGTGCTGGCGGAGCGCGGCATTGAGCTGCGCAGTCCCCTGCCCAGCGAAGTCCAGCACGACGTGCTCGACGCTGCGGACGTCATCGTTCTGATCGGGTGTTCTCGCTGCCCCCTGGCGGGTCGTCGGACGCTGTACTGGCCGATCGACGACCCGTATGCCCAGGACCTGCCCACAGCGCAGCGCATCGCCGACCAGCTGGAGGCCCGGGTCCGAGAGCTACTGGCTGAGCTGGGCATCCCTGTCAGGGAGCGCACCAGAGCCGACGCGCTGGCCTAGGCGCGCACAGGGGATAGAGCGTGGCCCTTGGCTCCACGCCCAGAATCAGGGTGTCCACCTTCAGATCTGATGGTGGAGGTCGGCCGTCACCCAATCCACGATCTGGGCGGCCGAGCTCTCAGCAGGCGACCCCGTGGTGTCGAGCACCAGGTGCGGGTGCTGTGAGAGCAGGTCACCCGCCCAGTGGTGTCCTGTGGCGGACGTCATGGTCCACTGCGACTCCATCTGCCGCACGTTGTCCTCGGACCACTCCAGGTCCCGCTTGGACGCCTTGTGCAGAAGGCGGTGCTCGGTGCGGTTCCGCTCAAGTCGGGTATCCAGGTCGGCGCGCAGCTCGACGAAGGCGGCATCACCGTCGAAGATCCGAACGTATGACGTCATCTCGGCCAGGTCCTCCGCAGAGTCCAGAGCCCACACGACGGTGAAGATGAGATCGACTTCGTGCGCGGCGGCTTCCTCCATCACTCGACGTCGGAACTCCGGGTTGAGCGTGCGAAACGGCGGTGTCCCGTACCCGAAGGTCTCGAGCAGCGGTTCGATCGTCATGTGGTTGTGAAACAGCCGGAAGTTGCTCCTGGCGGTTATCGCACGACCGACCGTCATCTTGCCCACCGCCGGCGGACCGAACAGCACGAGAAGCATGCTGCACAGCATTGCAGGACCTACGCCGGCTGAAGCCAGGTGTCGCCCGATCGGGCCGCCTTCAGGACCCAACTCTGCGGATGTCCTCCACGCGCGGTCAAGTCCGGTGGAATGGTGTACGACGGTGGCACAGTGATGGTCGGGCACGACGGCCACCGAGGGTGGGTCTACTACTTGGCAGTTCAGCCCGGCCGTCGCGGGATGGGTTTGGGCCGAGAACTGATGCTGGCGGCCGAGTCATGGCTCGATCGGGGAGGCATTGCGAAACTCCAGCTCATGGTCCGCGGTGGCAACAGCGAGCTCATCGGGTTCTTCAGTCGGCCGAGAGTAGCTGAGCGAGGAGCCGCCTGAGCGAGGCGTGCCCGCGCGGTCCGAGTACTTCGTCGAGCCAGCTCTCGATTCCCTGGATCGTGGCGATGCCCGCCTCAATGCACTGTTGCCCCCGCGGGGTCAGCACGATCAGCTTCGCCCGCCGGTCGGTTGGGTCCGGCTTCCGTTCGACGTAGCCCAGTTCCTCCAGCTCGTCGACCAGTTCGCCCATCGCTTGAGGTGACATGTTCGCCCCCCGGGCCAGGGCGGTGAGGCGGCTGCCTTCGGGCCGGATCTGGGCGAACACAGCCGAGTGGGACGGCTTCTGCGGATAGCCCGCACCCACGACGCCATCGACGATCTGGAACCCAAGCAGGCTGTAGGCGCGCCCGAGCATGGCGATCGTGTTGTCGGACCGCACCGGTGGGTCTTGCGGCAACGTGACTCCTTCAGGTATACCTGACTATCTGGTATACCTTAATACCCTCCCTCCATCACTCTCATCGGAGGCACGCCGATGCACAGCAACGTTGCTCCGTCGATCCCGTCCGGGTGGCTGTGGGTAGCCGGCGGAGCGCTCTGTGGCCTTGCGTGGTCCGCCGCGTTGCGCGGATACATGGTGGAGCTGGCCGGGGCCAAGTCGGCCTTCACCTGGAGCGGGACTTTCGGCGCGCTGCTGGCGCCGG
Source organism: Ornithinicoccus sp. (assembly GCA_035303365.1). GTDB lineage: Bacteria > Actinomycetota > Actinomycetes > Actinomycetales > Dermatophilaceae > Ornithinicoccus. The sequence goes on along the minus strand of DATGRS010000203.1, from coordinate 4,904 downwards.
GAGCCGTCACCGGAGCGCTCCTTGGCTGGGCGGAGCACCTGCGCCGTACCGGCCCGCCCACCGGATGGCGATGGCTGGCGCTGGCACCGCTCACCCTGGCGTTGGCACCGATGTTGCTTCCCGGAGCTGCCTCAGCGCTGTTGACCACGGGCGTCGGCGGAGGTGCCCTCGCGGTCGTCGGAATGGGAATGGTCGGCGGCTATGCGCTCTCCGGGCGAGGGCCACGCTCGGCCCGGCTGGCCAGCGGGGCCTTGAGCGCTGCCTTCGCGTGCGCTCTGGCTGCCTCCGTTCCGGCGATCACCAGCCCGCCGCTCAGCCTCACCGATCCCCGCGGCGTCTGGGTCGCCGTCCTCGCCGTCTCCCTCTTCGGCGCGTTCGCGATCGGCTGCTCCCTCCCGCACCGCCCGGCATCCCGGACCAAGGATGCCGTGACCACTTTGGCTGCCGGCGATACCCTGTGAGCGCCGTCACCGCCGCGCCGGCCCGTACCGAGCAGATGGCGGTCATTCACCGGGTGTTCCGGCGCGGCTTCCCGATGTGCGCCGGACTGGTCCGGCGCACATCACCGGGTGCCACCGAACGCTCGGAACCGGTCGCCGCACACCTGTACTTCCTGCTCAACGGGATCCATCACCATCACACCGGCGAAGACGAGAACATCTGGCCACTGCTGTCGCAACGCGCCGCCCCCCAAAGGGAGTTGGTAAAGCGGATGGAAGCGCAGCATGCACTGGTCGCCGAGCGGTCCCAGCGGGTCCGTTCGCTGCTGGACGGGTGGCGGCAGTCGGCGACGGACGCCGAGCCGCTCGCGGTGGCGATCGACGAGTTCACCGCCGCCCTGATCGAGCACCTCGACGAGGAGGAAGCGAATGTCGTGCCGCTCATCCGTACCCACATCACCGCGGCAGAGTGGGAGCGGTTCGGTCAGGAGACGTTCGAGAAGTTCACCAATCCCGAGAAGCTCACTGCCACCGGCACCCTCGAGGAGGTAGCGACAGCCGAGGAGGCCGCATGGTTCACCGGTGGACTGCCAGCCCCGATCAGGGTGATGTGGCGGCTCGTCGGCCGCCGTAAGTACGGCCGCTACATCGCGGGAGTCCGCGGCACGCCGCGCCCCGGCCGGGTGCTTCGGCGGCTGTTCCGGGGCGCCAACCACTTGGCCGTCGCGCTCTACCGCCGCTCCGGCGGCAGGATCGGCGGCTCGGCGAAAGGCATTCCCGTGCTGCTGATCACCGCCTCCGGTCGCCGAACCGGCTCACCCCACACCGTCCCGGTGGCCTACATCGAGCACAACGGCGACTACATCGTGATCGGGTCGGCCGGCGGCGCCAGGGCCGAGCCGCAGTGGTTCCGCAACGTCCGGGTCACGCGGCGGGCGCGGATCGAGATCGGCCACGAAACATACGACGCCGAAGTGATGATCCCCGAAGCCGCCGCCCGCGACCTGCTGTGGCAGGACGTGGTCCTCAAGCGCGCACCCTTCTTCGCGACATACCAGGCCAAGGCCGGCCGCATAGTCCCAGTGGCCGTACTTACCCCGCGATCTGCCGCCCTGAAAGCCGCCGGACCGAACTGAGGACCACGTGCCGCTCCAAGCAGCAGGCGATCTTCATTCAGCACCGCCCGCGCGGTCACGGACGGCGGCAGAAGCGTGCAGAGTTGATTGTGCGTCCTTGATCTGCTGCCAGTTCATCTACCAACCCGGCACCTACGACGACGCTTTCCACCGACTGAATGGACAGACCGACGAGTACGCCCGGAGCCTGCCTGGCTTCGAGAGGGTCGAGATGTGGGTGGCGCGCGAGGTGGTGTCGTGCACCCATCTACTACTTGGCTGACGTGGATTCCGTCCGTCAGGCTCCCGTAGCACCGCCAGGCGAAGGGCGAGGTACATCGCTGGTACGCCGGTTATCGCATCGTCGTGAGCGAAGTGAGCGCGACGCACGGCCACGGTCGTCTCTCACTGTCTGACCAAGTGGCAGTTGGCTTTCGACCGCGGGAACCGGGTTAGCTGCCGGCGTCACTCCCACCGGAACGTGCGGACCGAGACCAGAAGGCCGACCACGGTCCAGGCTGTGAGACACACGAACGGCTGCCAGCCGAGTTCCGCGCCGTGCGCCGCATTCGTGAGGAGGGTGGCGGCTGCCCCACCGGGTGTCCAGTCGGCGACATTGGACAGCCAGTCGGGGAACTGGGCGCGCGGGTACCACATGCCAGCGAAGAACCACATCACCGCGGCGATCGCGGCGCCCACGCCGCTCGCGACGCGCGGATTCGGGAGGATGGAAGCGAGAAAGGTGCCGAGGGCCAAGAACGTGATCGCGCACGCGATCAGGACCAAGGCGGCCAGGGCAAGTGGCCTGGGATCGCCAACGCCGACAACGAGCGGCAGGAACAAGATGAGCAGACCAACGGCGAGGATGACCGCGAGGACCATCAGCACGATCGCGGTAAGAAGGTTGGCCGGATGGGCAGGGGTCGCCCGCAGCCGACGCAAGAACCCCGATTCGCGGTACGAGCCCAGGAACATCGGCATCATCTGGAGGGCCAGCAAGGTCGCCACAAAGACTACGAGGGTCGGCTGGTAGGCCTCGAGCACGCTGAGGCCACCCAGCATCGGAAGCGACATCCGGGCACCCGGGATCGCCATCATGACGAGTAGCGCGGCGAGCGGCAGCACCACTGACCAGATGACAACGGCAGGCGAACGGCGAAGGAGCCGGACCTCGTTCTCGAGAAGGGCTGTGGTCGCTCCCATATCAGCCGACTCTGCGGGTGGCCGCGAGATACGCGTCTTCAAGTGTGGGGGTGGTAATGCTCAACCCGGAGATTGTGACCCCACGCGCACTGAGGAGACTTAGCACCGACTGCAACGCCGTGTCATCACCGTCGATGACAATACGCGACTCGTCTGCGTGGGCCGCGTGCACCCCGGCCACGGACCGAAGCAGGTCGAGGTCGACAGACGACGACGGCAGGAAGCTCATCACCTGAGTACCCATCGCGGAGGAGAGTTCCTGCGGACTGCCGGACCGAACAAAGCGCCCCCCGGCGAGGATGTAGACGCGGTCGCACAGGTGCTGCGCCTCTTCCATCGAATGAGTGACGAGCAAGAAGGTCGTCCCAGCGTCCCGCAACTGCCCAAGGTAGGTCCAGATTTCACGGCGGGCAGCCGGGTCCAGCCCAGTCGTCAACTCGTCCAGGATCGCGACCCGGGGGCGCCCGACGAGAGCCAACGCCACGGATAGACGCTGCTGCTGGCCCCCGGAAAGGTTCTCGAACCTCTCGTTTCGCTGCGTGACGACGCCCAGCCGTTCCAGCAGCACGGCCGTCGGCTCTGGATCGGGGTAGAACGAGGCGAACAGGTCGATTGCCTCGGCAGCGGTGATCTTGGCTGGCAGGCGGGCCTCCTGCAGCTGCATGCCGAGAATCTTCCGCAGCGCGCGCTCGTTCGCCTGCGGGTCGATGCCGTCGACGCTGATCGTGCCGCCATCCGGCGCACGTAGGCCGCCGATGCACTCCACGGTCGTCGTCTTTCCGGAACCGTTCGGGCCCAGGATCCCGACGATCTCGCCTGCCTCGACCCGAAGGTCAATCCCGCTTAGAACTTCTTTGGGGCCGTAGCTCTTTCGCAGCCCGGTGACTTCGACGAGGCTCACTCTGTCAGTAGAGCACAAGAGCGGGAGAGCGCACGAACCGGGTGCAAGTCGTTGAGTGGTGTGGTCACGTACGACTTTACGGCCTCATTGCCCTCGATGAGAGTCCAGGCATCCCACCGGAGCAACTGATGACCATCGGCGAACTCCCCGAGGTCGAGTGGGCACTCGGACTTGGGCCGGCCGAGGACGTGCGCTCCGGACCAACCGCCGAGCGCGTCAACGTCGCTGCCCGGACGCTGGTGACCGAGTTGCCACCGCTGGTGTACATCGGGCCCGGACGGGCACATCCTCGGGCGAGGCCGTCACCTCCGTTGCTGCGCAGCGCGCGCTGCGACTGCAGCAACCTGCGGGATGGCTCACGGTCGACAGCGACCCATACGCGGTCGTCGGGTCGTTCACCGCGGCGGTGTGATCTCGGATCTGGATCGACTGGTCCTCACCCGAACCTCAGGCGAGCCCCGGACGCAACCCTGCTCTACGTGCTGGTGAGCGAGGCACAGAACGTCCCACTCGTCGCCGAACGTACGAAGTTGCTCGCCGGCGGCGATCCCGACCTGCTCTCGGTCCGCACCTCGGACCAGCTGCTGTCGGCAAATCGGGTGGTCAGCGCCGAGCTGGGCGCCTTCTCACGGCAGATTGCTGTCGGTGTGGTCGTCTTCGGTCTCCTCTTGGTGTTGCTCACCGTGAGTCTGGCCCTGGCGAGCCGTCGAGCGGACATGGGCCGCCGTCGGGCCCTCGGATCTTCTCGATCCGCGCTGGTCGCGCTCGTGATCATGGCCGTGACCATCCGCACCGGCACCCTTGCCGGAGCGGTGCTGGGCACCGCAATCGGCCTGAGCGCCACAGCGATCATCGGCGGCTCGCTGCCCGACCCGCTCATTGTGCTGGCCATCAACACGCTGACGCTGTCGGTGGTCGCCCTCGCCACGGTCCCGCCTGCGCTCCACCTGCCCCTCCAAGACCCCGTCGCCGTGCTGCGCGTTCCATAACCAGCGGGCACCAAGTTCAGCCGCGACCTGCCCGCCACGAACTCCACGTAAGCGTCATCAGGTCTGCGCCCGACCACGGAGACCATGAAATGACACTCACCTGCAGAAATGCGATGTGCCCCCGGCAGGATTCGAACCTGCGACACCCGCTTTAGGAGAGCGGTGCTCTATCCCCTGAGCTACGAGGGCGGGACGATCGGAACAGCACCCGCTGATCCGAGGCTCATCCGCAGACGGGCCACTGGGAGAGGTTACC
>DATGRS010000202.1:0-9936 GCA_035303365.1 Ornithinicoccus sp. | reverse complement strand
GCAACAAGGTAGCGACTCTGACTCCAGCGCGACCGGCTCACAACCTCACGCCGGCTCTTCGGACAAGCCACTTCCCGGACCCGCCACCACCCACCCTACGACCGCATTGCCACCCGCCTCTTGACTTAGAGAGGACCCGGTACAGCGACGTACCGACCGTTGACATCTGGGGCGTCAGGCCTCTCTCCCAACCCCTGGACCATAGGACGCCCGAGCGTCCTCATGCCGTGTCATTCTGGGCTGCTAGATAGTGGACGCACCATCCGCTGTCCAAGGCCTCCACCTTGTGTAGAGATCCGAAACCGTTGTCTCCTGTGACTCAGCTCTGGGTAGTCGCCGTATGCCCAGCGCCGCCCTGATGCCCGGTCCCGTGCCGTGTCGACAGGATGTGCGCGCGCATGACTGCCTCGGCCCACTCGCCGTCACCGGCGCGGGCTGCCTCGACGAGCTGCTGGTGGGCCTGCATGGAGCGCTCAAGCGAGCGGGGGCTGTACTCCCGGAAGGTGCGCGTCACGACGGCTGGGCGGAACAGCGCCTGCAGGGCGATGGACAGGTGCCGGTTGCCGCACCGCTCGACGAAGACGGCGTGGAAGGCGTTGTTCAGGCCGGTGAGCTGGGCCGGGTCGTGGGCGCCGGAGACGATCTTCTGCATCCGGTCGTCGAGGTCCGCGAGCTCGGCCAGGTCGGCCTGGCCGAGCCGCGGCACGGACAGCCGGCAGGCGACGGGCTCGAACTGAGCCCGCAGCTCATAGAGGGTCGCCGCGTCCTCGGCGGTGAACGAGATGACCTGGGCGCCCTTGTTGGGGGTGGTGTCGACCAGCCCCTCGGCGGCCAACCGCTTGAGGGCGTCGCGCACCGGAGTGCGGCTGACGCCCATCGCCTGCGCGAGAGCCTGCTCGTAGAGGCGCTCGCCGGCGGCGAGCTCGCCCTCGGAGATCCGGGCGAGCAACTCGGCATACACGCGGTCGGACGCCTCGCCAGTCGTGGGCTCGCCAGGCTCGGTGGATCGCTCATTCACCATGGGCTCCCCTCGAGAGTCGGTCGGTCACTCCGGCCAGGAGGCGGCGGCCAGGTCAGCCCGGCTGCCGCCACGCGTGACGAATGAGGTGGATGGTATGCCGGTCAGCTCCACCGCGCGCTCCACCACCCGCAGGTATGCCGTGAGATCGACTCCGGTGGCGATCCCCAGGCTGTCGAAGAGGTGGACCAGGTCCTCCAGGGGCGCGTTGCCCAGGACGGTCGGGTCGCCCGGGAACCACAGGTCGCCGCCCAGCCCGGCGAAGGATCCCTCCAGCCAGGTGGCGCCCCCCGCCACGGCGGCCAGCGCGTTGGCCGGGGCGAAACCGTTGCGGTTGTGCAGGTGGACCCCGAGGTCGAGACCGGGGTGCCGGTCGAGGGTCTCGGTCACCCCGGCATACACCTCGCCCGGGTGCTCCTGCCCTGACGTGCACGCCAGATAGATCCCGTCCGCACCGGCGTCGACTGCCGCGTCCACGACGAGCTCCCGGTCGGTGCGCGGGACCGGGCCGCGGGCCGGCGCGAAGAAGGCGCAGGCGACAGCGACGACCAGCCGGGCCCCGGCCGAGGAGACGATGCGGGCGATGTCGGGCAGCTCGGCCACGAGCTCGGCGGTGCCGCGGCGCTGGTTGCGGCGGCTGACCTCCTCGTCGGCCGAGATGACGACGACGACCTCGTCGAGGCCGCACTCGACGGCCCGCTGCACGCCCTTCAGGTTCGGTGCGAGGCCGCGATAACGCACGCCGTCAGGTCGCGGCACGGCGGCCATCACCTCGGCGGCGTCGGCCAGCTGGGGGAGCACCCTGGGATGGGCGAAGGACACGGCCTCGATCTCGGTGAGGCCCGCGTCGATGAGCAACCGGACGAGCTCGACCTTGTCCTCGGTGCGCAGCGGCTCGGGCACGGCCTGGAGGCCGTCGCGCAGTCCGACCTCGACGAGGCGCACCTCCTGGGGCACGCCGAGCGCCGCCCACCCGGCCGCGGTGGGCTGGGTGAGGTCGCCGGTCGTGCCCGGGTCGCCGGTCGCGGCGGAGTCGCTCATGCCAGACCACGCTCCCGCAGCTCGGCCAGCGTGTCCTCGTCGACGCCAACCTCGGCGAGCACCTCCGCCGTGTGCTCCCCGAGCGCCGGGCCGGGCCAGCGGACGGTGCCCGCCGTGCGGGACAGCCTCGGGAAGACGTTCTGCATCTGCACCTCGCCCAGCACCGGGTGCGGCACCGTGGTGATCGTCTCCCGGGCGGCGAAGTGGGGGTCGGCGAGCATCTCCACCGGCCGGAAGATCTTGCCGTTGGGCACGGCGTGCTCGATCAGGAGAGCCTCCAGCTCCTGGACGTCCTTGGTCGCGGTGAACTCCGCGATGAGGGTGTCGAGCTCCTCCTGCCGCTGGCCGCGCGCCACATGGGTGGCATAGCGCTCGTCGGTGGCCAGCTCGGGTCGGCCGATCGCCTCGGCCAGCCGGGCGAAGACGGTGTCCTGGTTGGCGGCGATGAGGATCCAGGTGCCGTCCCTGGTGGGATAGACGTTGCTGGGCGCGATGTTGGGCAGCACCGCACCGGTGCGCTCCCGCTGGTAGCCGGTGAGCTGCCACTCCGGGATCAGCGACTCCATCACCCCGAGCACGGCCTCGTAGATCGCCGAGTCGACGATCTGGCCCCGACCGCTGAGGTCGCGCTCGCGCAGCGCCGCGAGCGCGCCGATCGTGGCGAACATCGCGGCGAGGGTGTCCCCGATCGAGATGCCCATCCGGGACGGGGGAGTGCTCGGGTCGCCGACCACATACCGCAACCCACCCATCGCCTCGCCGATGGCGCCATAACCGGGCCGCGCGGCGTACGGCCCGTCCTGGCCGAACCCGGAGACCCGCACCATGATCAGGCCCGGGTTGAGCTCACGCAGGGTGTCGTAGCCCAGGCCCCAACGCTCCATCGTGCCGGGGCGGAAGTTCTCGACGAGGAGGTCGGCCCCGGCGATGAGCTGCCGGGCGAGCTCCTGCCCCTCCGCCTCGCGCAGGTTGAGCGTGACCGACTTCTTGTTCCGCCCCACGATGGACCACCACAGCGACTGGTCCTTGGGCCGCTGGCGCCCCCACATCCGCAGCGGGTCGCCGCGGCTCGGGTCCTCGATCTTGACCACGTCGGCCCCGAGGTCTCCGAGCAGCTGGCCGCAGAAGGGTCCCGCGAGCAGCTGACCGACCTCAACGACCCGTATGCCGTGCAGCGGGCCTCTCTGGAGGCTCTCGTGAGGCTGCGGGTCGGGCGGTGCGGTCACGATGTGGCTCCTGGGGTCGGCCGGGATGGAGGGGCGGAGACGGACTGTTGTTTGCATGCAATCTGGCAGAAATCCGCCACTCCTTCAACTGTTTCCCTCCGTGGCTCGATGGATTGCATGCAGAGTCCTTGACGCTTTGGGTCGGGCGTGGAAGTCTGTGCCACACCGTAACTCCGTGACACAACGACGTATCCCCGGCGCTGCGGCGCCCCTGAGGAGGACCCATGACCTTTCGGCTCGGCGTGGATGTCGGTGGCACCTTCACCGACATCCTGCTCATCAACGAAGAGACCGGTGAGTCCTTCCGCGAGAAGACCTCATCGACGCCGGAGGACCAGTCCGTCGGCGTGCTGCGGGGCATCGAGGCCGTGTGCCGCACGGCCGGGGTGGGCACCGACCAGGTCCGCGAGGTGCTGCACGGGACGACCGTGGCGACCAACGCGATCCTGGAGAAGAAGGGCGCCCGGGTCGGTCTGGTGACCACCAAGGGCTTCCGGCAGATCATGCAGATCGCCCGCTCGTTCGTGCCCGGTGGCCTGGCGGGCTGGATCATCTGGCCCAAGCCCGAGCCCCTCGCCGCGCTGGAGGACACCGTCGAGGTCATCGAGCGGGTAGGCGCCGACGGTGAGATCGTGACCGCCCTTGACGAGGACGACGTCCGCATCCAGCTGGCCAAGCTGCGCGACCAGGGGGTCGAGGCGCTCAGCATCAGCTTCATCAACGCCTACGCCAACGAGGCGCACGAGGTCCGGGTGGCTGAGATCGCTGCCGAGGTGCTCGGTGACATCCCGGTCTCGCGGTCCTCGGCGGTGCTCCCGGAGCTGCGGGAGTATGAGCGGACCCTCACCACGGTCGCCAACGCGTACGTCCAGGGCCAGGTCTCCCGCTACGTCGGCAACCTGGAGCGCCAGCTGCACGGCTCGGGCCTGGACGCCGACCTGTCGATCCTGCGCAGCGACGGCGGCCTGGTGTCCGCCGCGATCGCGGCCGACAGCCCCGTCTCGCTCCTGCTGTCCGGGCCCGCGGGTGGTGTCACCGGCGCGGCCTGGGTCGCCGAGCAGGCCGGCTACTCCGACATCCTGACCTTCGACATGGGCGGCACCTCCACTGACGTCTCCCTGATCGAGGGGCTCACGCCCCGCGTCGGCCGCGAAACCACGGTCGGCGACCTGACCGTCCGGGCGACCTCCCTGGACGTGCGCACCGTCGGCGCCGGCGGCGGCTCCATCGCCCACGTGCCCCCGCTGACGCAAGCCCTGCGGGTCGGCCCCCAGTCGGCGGGCGCGGTCCCCGGCCCCGCGTCATACGGACAAGGAGGCACCGAGCCCACGGTGACTGACGCGGACGTGGTGCTGGGCTATCTGCCGCCGGCGCTCGCTGGCGGCGAGATCTCGCTCGACGTCGACGCGGCCCACGCCGCGGTGCAGAAGATCGCCGACGCGACCGGGCTCCCGTCCGTGCAGGCCGCGGCCGAGGGCATCCACGACATCGTCAACGAGAACATCTTCGGCGCGCTGAAGCTGGTCTCCACCCAGCAGGGCTTCGACCCGCGCGACTTCGCTCTGATGGCCTTCGGCGGTGCAGGCCCACTGCACGCCAACGCCCTGGGCATCCTGACCGGCGCCTGGCCGGTGATCATCCCCCCCTCACCGGGAGTCCTCGCGGCCTACGGTGACGCGACGACGAGCTTGCGGGACGAGTCGGTGCAGACCCTGATCCGCCGGTTCAGCGAGCTCACCGACGGCGAGCTGCGTGACCTGCTCCATGGTCTGGCCGGCACGGCGCGGGAGTCCCTCCTGGAGTCGGGCCTCTCCGAGGACGAGCTCACCGTGACCTACGCGGTTGACCTGCGCTATCACGGCCAGGGCTTCGAGATCCCGGTGACGATCGGAGCGGACGAGCTGGAGGGCGGTGCGCTCGACGCGCTGCGCAAGGCCTTCGACGCCGAGCACGACCGGCTGTTCAGCTTCCTGCTCTCCAACGAGCACGAGCTGGTGACCGCCCGGGCCACAGTCAGCGGACCCCGGCCCGAGATGGCCGCGCCCGTGCTGGCCGAGGGAAGTGCCGACCCGTCCGCGGCCGCCCGCCGGACCCACCAACTGTGGTTCGAGGGTGAGCACATCGAGGCCACTATCTATGACCGTCACAAGCTGCTCGCCGGCAACGTCGTGATCGGGCCGGCGGTGGTCGCCGAGATGGACTCCACCACGCTGGTCCTGCCCGGCCACGCCGCGACCGTGCATCCCAGCGGCAGCCTGCTCATCCGCCCCATCGACGTCTCTGCTGACTCCACCGCGCCCGCGGACGCTGACACCACTGCCGACTCCGGTTCCGAAGGACTGACCCATGGCTGAACTGCTCCAGACAAACACCGAGGACTTCGGGAAGGTCGACGTCGACGTCGTGACGCTCGACCTCATCGAGAACGGCCTGCGCAGCGCGCGCTACGAGATGGACGAGGTGCTCTTCCGCACCGCCCTGTCGCCGGGCATCCGCGAGCAGCACGACGAGTTCCCGCTGATCGGTGACCCCGAGGGCAAGATGGTGGTGGGCCAGTTCGGCCTGTCCATCCCCGACTTCCTGGAGAACTTCGAGGGCACCATCGAGGAGGGTGACGTCCTCATGACGTCAGACCCCTACTCCTGCGGTGCTGCGATCAGCCACGCCAACGACTGGCTGGTCGTGATGCCGATCTACTTCGAGGGGCGGATCGTCGGCTGGGCCTCCCAGTTCGGGCACATGTCGGACGTGGGCGGCAAGACGCCGGCCTCGATGCCGACCGACGCCCGGACGATCTTCGAGGAAGGCGTGGTGATCCCACCGTTCAAGCTCTACAAGAAGGGCGTGCTGGACGAGGACGCGCTGCGGATCATCCTCAACCAGGTCCGCAAGCCGGACTGGAACCGCGCCGACCTCAACGGCATCGTCGCCGCTTGCCGCACGGCCGGCCGCCGGGTCCAGCAGATGTGCGAGCGGTTCGGGGTGGACACCTACACCTCGGCGCTCGACGCCCTGCTCGACCGCAACTACCGGGCCATGAAGGCGCTGCTGGCGGCGGTCTTCGAGGAGGGCAAGCCGGTCAGCTTCACGGACTACATCGACGATGACGGCCGCGGCAACGGGCCCTTCGAGCTGACGATGACGATCACCCGCACCGGTGACAAGGTGCTCATCGACCTGGCCGGCAGCAGCCCCCAGGCCGAGGGACCGATCAACTACTACATCAACGAGAACCTCATCCGGATGTTCTTCGGGATCTACATGATCACCGTCGCCGACCCCCAGATCCTGTGGAACGACGGCTACTACCCACTGGTGGACGTCAACATCCCGGAGGAATCCTTCTGGAAGCCGAAGTTCCCGGCCGCCCTCAACGGCCGCAACCACGGCATCGGTCGTCTCTTCGACCTGTTCGGCGGGCTGCTCGGTCAGTGCAACCCCGACCTGATGAACGCCGCTGGCTTCTCCTCCTCGCCCCACTTCATGTATTCCGGGAACTACTCCGAGGGCGACCGCAAGGGGGAGTGGTTCCAGCTCTACTCGATCGGCTTCGGGGGCATCCCGGGCCGGCCGGTCGGCGACGGACCGGACGGGCACTCGCTGTGGCCCTCGTTCATGAACATCCCCAGTGAGTACCTCGAGTCCTACTACCCGCTGCGGATCGAGTCGTGGGAGACCGTCGCGGACAGCGGCGGCGCCGGTCTGCACCGTGGCGGCAACGGTGTCGACGTCTCCTACCGGTTCCTGGAGCCGGGCACCATCGCGATCCACGACGACCGGTGGCTGACCTACCCCTGGGGCGTCCTGGGCGGTGCGCCCGGCGCGCGCAGCACCAAGTGGATCGAGCGGGCCGACGGCACCAGGGAGGTGCTGCCGAGCAAGGTCCACGACGTGGACGTGGCCCGGGACGACGTCCTGCACTTCGTCACCTGGGGTGGCGGCGGCTGGGGCGACCCGCTGGAGCGCGCGGTCGACCTCGTGGCCATGGAGGTCAAGCGCGGCCTGGTGTCCGCCGACGGCGCGCGCAACTATGGAGTGGTGTGTGACGAGAGCGGCACCGTCGACGAGGCGGCCACCGAGGCCCTGCGTGCGCAGGTGCGGGCCGGACGGTCCGGCGGGCGGCCGCTGTTCGACAAGGGCCCGGACCTGGAGACCATCCTGGCCAATGCCCAGGCGGAGACCGGCCTTCCCGCACCGACTGCGCCGAGGCCGGTGTGACGGAGGCACCGTGACCGGCCACCACGAGGAGGAGGTCCCCGCCCGCGGCTCCGCGGGCGGGGACCTCCACCCGGCCCAGGGATTCGCCGAGGGCTTCGCGGGTTCGCTGACCCCCGGCCTCAGGCCCGCGGTGCTCGTGGTCGACATGATGCGGGCCTACTACGACCCGGACAGCCCGTTCTGCCTGCCCAGCGACGACTCGGTCCGTGCGGCGACGCAGGTGCTCGAGGCTGCTCGGTCGGTCGGGGCCCCGGTGCTGCACACTGTGGTCCGCTACGGCCCCGGCGGCCTGGACGGTGGCCTCTTCCTGCGGAAGGTGCCGGCGCTTCGACTGCTGATCGGCGAGGCCGTGCTCGGGCAGCCGATGCCCCAGGTGGCGCCGCTGTCGACGGAGCCGGTGGTCGTCAAGCAATACGCCAGCGCCTTCTTCGGCACTACCCTGGCCTCGACGCTGCACTCGCTGGGCGTCGACACGGTCGTGATCGTCGGGGTGAGCACCAGCGGCTGCATCCGTGCGAGTGCGGTCGACGCCCTCCAGCACGGCTTTGTCCCGTTGGTCGTGCGCGAGGCGGTCGGCGACCGTGAGCCCGCCGTGCACGACGCGTCCCTGTATGACCTGCAGGCGAAGTATGCCGAGGTCGTCTCGTTGGCGACTGCCACGGCATATCTGGCAGCTCACGCGCCGCAGGGCCAACCTCCGGAGTAGCCTGCCTTGCTGTTGCGGCGGACGAACCGCATCGGCGCGTCCTGTTGGTGGTGGTCGGCCCGGGCGAGCGTGATCCCCTCGGCGTCGACCCGGCCATCCCGGCTGTATGCCGACAGGCTGGCTGATCGGGCCAGGCGCGGCGGGACGCTGTTGGGGGCGATGCCGGCTAACGCCGCGTCAGAGAGCTGACCGCCGCGGTGGCAGAGGTCAGGTCGACCTCGGCCAAGGCGGTGACGGACTCCTCGTAGCGGGTGACGAGTTCGTCGTTCATGGGCGCCTCTATGCGCAGAAATTCCTGCGTGGGCAAGCACTGCGCACGTCGTCATCGCGCGCGTACGCCGCCGTTTGGGGCGACGGTGTCGGTGTGCGAGGTCCGCTCGACGATGCCCGCGCGCTTGGTGCGAGCACTACGCGCGGCCGGACGCCCCTGAAGCCGCACAGCGGAACAGTTCGCCACTAACCTTCCTAACGTCGAGAGTGACAAGGGCGCTGCGAACCGGTCGACGTGATGCAGCAGCCCAACCAAGCAGGTCTGGGTGGAGTCGACCGTAGAGTTTCGGCTTCATTGGGCACGCTCAACGAGACAGGTCCAAGGCGAGCTCGGAGTGCGCTCATATCAGGCACTAGGTTGGCCGGCATGGACCAGGGAGTGCAGTCAGCCATCGGGGACGCCGGGGCGGCGCTCGAGCAAGCGTTGACACGCGCGCAGGTAAGCGTGCGGTCCGTGACCAGCACCGAGGAGCTGGTCGCGGTGGAGGCGCTGCTCGCCCGGGTGTGGCAGCACCCGCCGGGCTCGGTAGAGCTCGACGTCACGCTGCTGGCCGCGCTGGCCCGGTCGGGCAACTACGTGGCGGGCGCCTTCCGTGGTGACGAGCTGGTCGGTGCGACGGTGGGCTTCCGGGGCGAGCCGGTCCCGGTCACGCTGCACTCCCATGTCACGGGCGTGGACCGGTCGCGGGCGGAGCCGGGGACGGGGACCGCGCTCAAGGCACACCAGCGTGTCTGGTGTCTGGAACGCGGCATCACCGCTGTGCGGTGGACCGTCGACCCGCTGCAAGCCCGCAACGCCCGGCTCAACATCGGTCGGCTGGGCGCGGGCTGGCTCAGCTTCCACCCCGACTACTACGGCGCGCTGCGCGACGGGCTCAACCGCGACGTGGGGTCTGACCGGTTGCTCCTGGAGTGGGACCTGACCAGATTGCCTGCCGACCGGGCCCCTGAGCGGACGGGCGCCGGGACGGTCAGCGCCGTCCTGGCCCGTGGGCCGGAGGGAGAGCCGGTCCGAGGACCGGTGCCCCCGGCATACTGCCGCGTGGAGATCCCGACCGACATCGATGGCCTGCGCGCAACAGACCCAACGCTCGCCGCGCGGTGGCGCGAGGCGGTGCGCGCGGTGCTGCCAGAGCTGATCGCGGCCGGGCGGCGGCTCATCGACTTCGACGAGAGCGGTGCCTACGTCGTGGCGCCGGAGAGACAGGACCCATGAGAGTCATCGCTGCCACGATCCACCCGATCCGCCTGCCGCTGCGCGAGCCGTTCGTCGTCGCCTATGCCCGCTGGGAGGCGATGCCGGCGGTCATCCTCGAGCTGCACACCGACGACGGGATCATCGGCTGGGGAGAGGCGGTGCCGGATGAGGCGGTCACGGGCGAGTCGCACGGCGCGGCCATCTCGATGCTGCGCGACGTGCTGCTGCCGGTCGTGCTGGGACGGGACGCGGCGGACAT
>DATGRS010000201.1:0-2128 GCA_035303365.1 Ornithinicoccus sp. | reverse complement strand
TCGCTGCCTGCGGTGAGCACCTCGTCGTCCACGCCGGCTTCCGACTCGGCCGACTCCTCGTGGAAGGCCGCCAGCTCCTCGGCGGTCTCCTCCAGCGCCGCCTCGTCGATCTCCGGGACGACCACCAGCTCGTCGATCGCGTCGAGCACGATGTCCCACTTCTCGGCGACCGCGGTGGCCAGGTCGTCCCACAGCTTGGCGCCTTCCCGGCCGGTGAACGGCAGCTTGCCCTGGGGCAGCAGCGAGAAGCCCTCGTGCGCGTCGAGCACCTCGTGGACCTCGTCGAGCCCGCACACGTCGGCCAGCGACCGGACGATGTTGACGATCTCGGCCAGCTCGCCGATGGTCCACGAGTCCGGCTCCTCGGCGACCAGTTCCGGCACGCCGACCAGGTCGTAGGAGTGGTCGTCGTCCGGGATCAGCTCGGGCACGTTGAGCGCGGGCACGATGTGCCACGACGGGTGGTCGATGAGGTCGTGCTGCTCGGCGGTGCGGACGAACGCGGCCAGGTGGGCGGCGTCCGGGAACGCGTAGAGGTCCTCGTCGTCGCCGAGGAAGGCCTCCCACTCCTCGCCGTCCTCTCGCCAGCGCGGCGCCCAGAGGGTGACCAGGTCGCCTTGCGGCAGCCCGAGCTCGATCGGGATGATGTCGCTTGCCACTGCGTCCTCCGGGTGCTCCAAACGCGGGTGCGCGCGAATGTGCGAGAGTGAGCCTACGGGTTCGGTGACGATCGTCGCCTGCCGGGGCTTGCTGCGCGTCGGGATGAACTCCTCGTCGGCCTGATTCCCCTGGATGGCACAGTGTAGACACGATGACCGCTACCCGCGCCACTCTGTTTCGTGCCCTGCCCTGTTTCGACGGATCCGCCGACCCCGACGAGCTCTACCAGGCTTTCGTCGACTGGGCGGCGGGCCGTGGCCTGACGCTGTACCCGCATCAGGAGGAAGCACTCATCGAGCTGGTCTCCGGCTCGAACGTCATCCTGTCCACGCCGACCGGGTCGGGCAAGAGCCTGGTGGCGATGGGCGCGCACTTCTTCCTGCTGGCCAACCTGATGGAAGGCCGGCGCGCGTTCTACACCGCGCCGATCAAGGCGCTGGTGTCGGAGAAGTTCTTCGACCTGGTCGAGGTGTTCGGCGCGGACAACGTCGGCATGATGACCGGCGACTCGGCGGTGAACCCGAACGCGCCGATCGTCTGCTGCACCGCGGAGATCCTGGCCAACATGGCGCTGCGGTCCGGGCCGGACGCCGACGTCGGCCAGGTGGTGATGGACGAGTTCCACTTCTACTCCGACCCGGATCGCGGCTGGGCGTGGCAGGTGCCGCTGCTGGAGCTGCCGCACGCGCAGTTCCTGCTGATGTCCGCCACGCTCGGCGACGTGTCCTTCTTCCAGAAGGACCTGACCCGCCGGACCGGCCGCCAGACCGCGGTGGTCACGTCGACCGAGCGGCCGGTGCCGCTGACCTTCCGGTACGCCATGACCCCGCTGCACGAGACGATCGACGAGCTGCTGCACGGCGGTCAGGCGCCGATCTACGTGGTGCATTTCGCCCAGGCGGCGGCGGTGGAGCGGGCCCAGGCGTTGATGAGCGTCAACGTGTGCAGCAAGGCGGAGAAGGCGGCCATCGCGGAGGCCATCGGGGACTTCCGGTTCGCCTCCGGGTTCGGCAAGACCCTGTCCCGGCTGGTGCGGCACGGCATCGGGGTGCACCACGCGGGCATGCTCCCCAAGTACCGGCGCCTGGTCGAACAGCTCGCCCAGGAGGGGCTGCTGAAGGTCATCTGCGGCACCGACACCCTCGGGGTGGGCATCAACGTGCCGATCCGCACGGTGGTGTTCACCGCGCTGACCAAGTTCGACGGCGAGCGCATGCGGCACCTGAAGGCCAGGGAGTTCCACCAGATCGCCGGGCGGGCCGGTCGCGCCGGATACGACACCGACGGCTACGTCGTGGTGCAGGCGCCGGACCACGTGGTGGTGAACGCCAAGGCGCTGGCCAAGGCGGGGGACGACCCGAAGAAGAAGCGCAAGATCGTCCGGAAGAAGGCGCCGGAGGGGTTCGTCAACTGGACCGAGTCGACCTTCCAGCGGCTGATCCAGTCCGAGCCGGAGCCGCTGACCTCC
>DATGRS010000200.1:0-23866 GCA_035303365.1 Ornithinicoccus sp. | reverse complement strand
AGCTTCCAGATCGGTAGCACGTACGACTACGCCACCCTCCGCGCCTACCGCCACCGCCTCCCGTCTGAGGTCGCGCGCAAGGCGCACAAGCCGCGCAGGCGGCTCTTCTTCGCCTCCCGCTGAGCGCCGTGGGCCTCTGCGGCGCCGCGGCTCGCAGGATCGCCCGCGGGCGACCACGCCACACCAGCACCCTACGCGGACTCAGCGACGAATCGGTGTCAGGATGGTGTCGTGAGCAGCATTCCCAATAGTGGCCGGGGCCGCATGAGCGGCCTGATACTTGAGTACCCGATGTCCCTGGGTGTCTTCGACAAGTACGACGACGCCCAGAAGGCCGTCGACTTCCTCTCCGACCGTGAGTTCCCGGTCGAGAACTGCATGATCGTTGGGACCGACCTGCGCCAGGTGGAGCGCGTCACCGGACGACTCACCACCGGTCGGGTCGCGCTGGCGGGCGCAGTGACCGGGATCTGGTTGGGTCTGTTCGTCGGACTCATCTTCGCGCTGTTCGCGCCCAGCGGCGACGCCTTCATGACCGTCTTGTGGTCGATGATGTTCGGTGCCGTCTTCGCCCTCGTGTGGGCACTGATCGGACACGCGATGACGCGTGGCCAGCGCGACTTCACCTCGGTCTCCCAGGTGGTGGCGACCCGCTACGAGGTCCTCACCGAGCACAAGTTTGCGCAACGCGCTCGGGACCTGCTTGCCGAGGCGCCGAACGGGCCCGGCGCGACGGCATACACGCGTCCCGCACCCCCGCAGGGCCGCCCACCCGCGCCTCCCCCGACGCAGGACCCACCGGACTGATCGCTCTGCCGGTGCAGCGCGGCGGTTCCCGCCGGGAGGGCCGGAACCGTCCGCGTCAGCCGGCGAGCTCGGCCAGCACAGCAGCCAGTTCTGTCCTGGAGTGGATATCCAGCTTGGTGTAGGCCTTCCTCAGGTGGTACTCCACGGTCTTGGGGCTCAGGAAGAGCGCCGCGGCGGCCTCGCGCGTGGTGCGTCCGTCGGCGAGCAGGAGACACACCTGGAGCTCCTGGGGAGTGAGCGCCCCCGGCCCCTCGGCCTCGCGAGACGGCACCTTCTCTCCGGTCGCCTGCAGCTCGGACTCGGCGTGGACCGCCCACCCGCGTGCCCCGAGCGAGTCGAAGGTGGCCAGGGCCGTCCTGAGCAGTGGCCTAGCCTCAACCCGCCGTCCTGAGCGGCGGAGGCGGCCGCCGTACGCGAGCTGGGTCCGTGCCGTGTCGAAGGTGTCGCGGGTGAGCGCGTGGTGCTCCAGCGCGGCGGCAAACGGTTCGTCGAAGCCTTCGGGGGAGGCCACGAGACCGAGCGCGCGATGGGCCCGGGCGACGCACCAGGGTTGGCCCTTCTCCGCAGCGACCGCGGCGAACGCCTCGGCTACCTCTGCCGCACGCTCCTGGTCGCCGGTGCGCATCAGCGCCTCGACCAGCTCGGGAGCAGGGTCGAGGTCGGCGTCGGCCACCTGCAGCTCCTTCACCCGCTGCTGCAGCTCGAGCAGCTGGTCGACCGCGCCCGCGGTGTCACCCTCGGACAGGGCGAGATCGCCGAGTGCCAGCCGGCACCACAGCTCGCCGAAGTGGATGGACCGGGCACGGCACAGGTCAAGGGCCTCCGTGCTGTGCTCGCGGCATGCGGCCGCCAGGCCCTGACGCGACTCCAGGCACGCTGCGCCTGCGAGGAGCATCGCCAGCTCCGCCCCCTGTCCGGTCTCACGGGCCAGCCGGATCCCCTCGTCGTAGTTCGCAGCCGCCCGCCTCCAGGCGGTGGAAGTGGCCTGGTCCCTTGCCAGGTGCATGAGCAGGTTCGGCATCTCGCCCACCCCCACCCGCGAACGCACGTCGTCCACGAGCCGCAGCAGCGCGCTACCGCTGTCCGCGTCGCGGAGGAAGAGGGGCACCAGCATCAACCAGGGCAGTGCCGCCGGGCGGGTCACGGCGTCGACGTGGTCCGCCAGCATCGGCGCCGCCTCCCGGATCCTGTCGATGCTGTCCTCGCCCAGCATCACGCCTGCCGCCCCGGATGCCGCCAGGGCGATGGCGCGTGCCGCACTGTCGACCTCATCGAGCCCCGCCGACAGCTCAGTCTCCACTCGACGAAGCCCGGCCATGTCGAGGAGGTACATGCTGGCCCGGCACGCCTCCGCGAGAAGTAGCACGCGCTCATCCGGGGCAGACAGTGCCGCGGCCTGCTCCAGCATGTCCCGACCCCGCCGGACCGAGCCGGACCGGACCTCAATCATCGCCCGCAGGCCAAGCCCTGATGGGCTGAGCGGCCCCGCGACGGGTTCGGCCGCGTCGAGGAGCCCCAGCGCCCGCTGGGGGCGACCGGCCGCCCAGGCCGACCTGGCCGCGGACAGCAGCCGGGTCCGCGCGAGGTCGGGGTCAGCCGTGAGATGGGCGGCGCGTTCCTGGGCTGTCGATGCAATGGTATGGGCCACCCGACCCGCGGCCCGATCCGCGAGGTCGTCGAGCAGGGCCGCGACGCGCTCGTCCGGCCCCGCGCTCGCCGCCGCGAGGTGCCAGGTTCGGCGGTCAACATCATCCCCGGTGAGCTGGTCGGCGACAGCACGGTGCACCCTGCGGCGCAGGTCGGCGGAAGCGGTGGCATAGATCACGGCCCGCAGCACCGGGTGTCGGAAGCTCGCGTGGCCGCCTGAGGTGGTCAGCAGACCAGCCTGCTCGGCGCGGCCCAGCGCTTCGGGGTCGAGAGACAGCGCCGCACACACCGTCTGGACCACCCTGAGGTCCCCACCCGCCACGACTGCGACCACCACCACGGCGCGGTCCGCCGGGGCCAGGGCATCGAGCCGACGGGCGAAGGCTGCGCGAAGGCGGTCGGGCAGCGTCAGTGGGGGGACGCCGTCCGACACCTCAACCGGGTCGAGCGGGTCGGCGGAGAGCTCGAGCAGCGCCAGCGGGTTGCCGCCCGTCGCGAGGAAGAGCCGCTGCATCGCCTCCGGACCCTGCCCGCTGAGGGGTGCAGCGACGAGGGCGGCGGACGCTGCAGCATCCAGTCCGTCTAGCTCCAGCTCGGGCAGGTCCCGTAGAAGCTCGGGAGACTCGTGGCTGCGGGTCGCGATCAGCACTGCTACGGGGTCCTCGTGCAGCCGACGCGCAGCGAACGCCAGTGCCTCGAGTGAGGGGACGTCCAGCCACTGCGCGTCGTCGACAATGACGACCAACGGTCTTTCCTCGGCATAACGGCTCAGCAGGCTCAACGTGGCCGCCCCTATCGCAAACCGGTCGCTCGATCCTCCCGGTCGCAGCAGTAGGGCAGCGCCCAGGGCCTCCGCCTGTCGCTCAGGGATCTCGTCGAGGAGCGGCAGGGCGGGTCGCAGGATCCCGTGGAGTGCGGCAAACGGCAGGTCCTGCTCCGCCAGCGTGCCGGTCATCGCCCGCACGTTCATGTCCGTCAGCCCGGAGACCGCGTCAGCCAGCAGCGCCGTCTTGCCGATGCCCGGCTCACCCGTGACGACGAGCACCCCACCACGCCCCAGCCGCGCTGCGGCCAGGAGACGGGCCACCGCCTCCTGCTCCGCAGTCCTGCCCAGGAGCACCACCCATCGAGTGTAGGGCCGCCCGAACGCGGGCCACGCGCCTCGGACCAGCCGCACGCGACCTGCAGGTTGGTGACAACTAGGTGGGGCACCTGATGCGCCGAGCCATCCGCTGTCCCTACCTTCGGAGCCATCCCTACCACGCAGGAGGCTCCCCATGAGCACTGACACCACCACCCAGTCCCCGCCTCAGGAGGCAGCCGCCGAGAGCGCCGCCCCCGCCATAGACATGGACACCCTCATGGCCTTTGTCTTCCGGGCCGTCGACGAGGTCGGTGCGACACTCAACGCCGCACTCGTCGTCATGGGTGACAAGCTCGGCTACTACCGGGACCTCGCCGAGCACGGTCCGACGACCGCGCCGGAGCTGGCGGAGCGGACCGGCACGGCAGAGCCCTATGCCCGGGAGTGGCTGAACGCGCAGGCGGCCGGCGCCTACCTCACCTACGACCCGCTCTCCGGCCGGTACACGCTGCCTCCGGAGCACGCGGTCGCCCTCACCGTCGAAGACAGCCCGGCCTTCCTGCCAGGCTTCTTCCAGATCGCGCTGGGCACCGTGCACGACGCCGGCCACATCGTCGATGCTGCCCGCAGCGGCGCGGGCTACGGCTGGCACGAGCACGCCACGGACGTGCACGTCGGCTGTGAGCGCTTCTTCCGCCCCAGCTACCACGCACACCTCGTCCAGGAGTGGTTGCCGGCGCTCGAGGGCGTCGTCGACAAGCTCCGGACCGGGGCCTCAGTGGCTGACGTCGGCTGCGGTCACGGCGCCTCCACGGTGCTGATGGCTCAGGCCTTTCCGCAGTCGCGGTTCGTCGGCTACGACTACCACCTCGAGTCGATCGCGACCGCCCGCCAGCGGGCGGAGTCGGCGGGAGTGGCGGACCGCGTGAGCTTCGAGGTCTCGACCGCCCAGTCCTTCCCCGGTGGTGGCTTCGACCTCGTCACGATGTTCGACACCCTCCACGACATGGGCGACCCGGTCGGCGCCGCCGAACAGGTGCACCGCGCCCTCACCGCGGACGGGACCTGGATGGTCGTCGAGCCGATGGCCGGCGACCGGGTGGAGGACAACCTCAACCCGGTGGGACGTGCCTACTACGGGTTCTCCACGCTGCTGTGCACGCCGTCGTCGCTGTCGCAGGACGTCGGTCTCGCCCTGGGCACCCAGGCGGGCCCGGCACGGATCCACGACGTGGCTACCGCCGCCGGGTTCACCCGGTTCGCCAGCGTCGCCGAGACGCCCTTCAACCGCGTCATGGAGATCCGCCGCTAGGAATGCGCGGGTCAACCGGCGGGACCCGGAGGATACTGTGCGGATGGACCGGCGTTCGGTCACAGGGCAGGAGGGGCCTGCACTGCATCTCATGCAGGGCACGCGACAATCCTGCTCGGCCACAGCACCCCTCCGGGTCCCGCTCGACGTCAAAGACACCGAGCCGGCTCGGCCGCGGCCTCCGGACCGGACGGGCACCGTCGTCCGGTCGGGGGTTCGGATCCCGTATGCCGTGTACGGAGCGGCCCACCGCCCCACGGTCATGCTGCTCCCCACCTGGACGATCGTCCCCTCGCGCATCTGGCGCTTCCAGGTCGCAGCGCTGGCGCGCCACCTCCAGGTCGTCACGTTCGAGGGTCGCGGCAGCGCCGAGGGGGACAGCCCGGCCGGTGCCACGGCATACCGAGGCTCGGAGGTTGCCGCCGACACGGTGGCGGTCATGGACGACGCCGGTGTCGATCGCGCGGTCCTCGTCGGGTTCTCCCTGGGCGCTCCGTGGGCGGTCCGGGTCGCCGCGGAGCACCCGGACCGGGTCGACGGACTGGTCCTCATCGCTGGCAGCGGGACAGGGGCGCGCCAGGCCGGCCACCGGACACCCGAGGGAGAGCGGGAAGCGCGGGAGATGGAGGCTGCCTTCAATGCGACCGCCTGGGTCGAGGGCGGATGGGAGGACTTCGTCCAGTTCTTCTTCTCCAAGCTGTTCTCCGAGCCGCACTCGACCAAGCCGATCGAGGATGCTGTGCGGTGGGCCCGCCGGGTCGATCCGGCGGTCATGGTGGACACCCTGCGAGGGGCCGCGCTCGACGGCCCCGAGGTGCTGGAGCGGGAGAGCCGCCGGCTGACCCAGCCGGTCCTCGTCCTGCACGGGACCGAGGACAAGATCCAACCGGCCTCCGGAGGCGAGCTGCTGGCGGACTGGACCGGAGGCGCGCTGACGCTGCTGCAGGGATCCGGGCATGCCCCGCACGTGCGGGACCCGGTGCGCGTCAGCCGGATGATCGAGGACTTCACCATGAGCAGCACACCGCTCGCGGCCCAGCAGGTGACGGCGAGACAGCTCGACCGAGCGTCCCCGGCGGACGTCGCCGGCCCCGTGACCGGGCACTCGGCCCGACGCACCTGGACCCGCGCCCACAGCAGGCCGCGCCGGGCGCTGTACCTGTCCTCACCCATCGGACTGGGACACGCACGACGCGACGTGGCCGTGGCGCAGGAGCTGCGCAACCACCACCCGGACCTGCAGATCGACTGGTTCGCCCAGGCT
The DNA here is from genome assembly GCA_035303365.1 of Ornithinicoccus sp. Classification (GTDB taxonomy): domain Bacteria; phylum Actinomycetota; class Actinomycetes; order Actinomycetales; family Dermatophilaceae; genus Ornithinicoccus. The sequence continues at coordinate 17,752 of DATGRS010000200.1, read as the reverse complement.
CCGGTCACCCGCGTCCTGGAAGAGGCCGGCGAGCGCGTGCACCCTGCATCCCGCTGGTTGGCCAGTGAGACGGCGCACATCGAGGACGAGGCGGCGGAGCACGACCTGCACGCCTTCCAGGCGATCCGCCGGATGGACGAGATCCTGGTCCACAACTTCATGCTGTTCGCCGACGTCGTGGAGGAGGGATGCTACGACCTGGTGGTGGGCGACGAGGCTTGGGACGTCGACTACTTCCTGCACGAGAACCCCGAGCTCAAGCGATTCTCTTTCGCGTGGATGACCGACTTCGTGGGCTGGCTCCCCATGCCGGACGGCGGTGAGCACGAGGTGGCGCTGACAGCGGACTACAACACCGAGATGATCGAGCAGCGGGCGCGCTACCGCCGGATCCGGGACGCCTCGGTGTTCGTCGGGAATCCCCAGGACGTCGTCGACCTGCCGTTCGGGCCCGGCCTGCCCCGCATTCGCGAGTGGACGGAGGCGAACTTCGACTTCGCCGGGTATGTCACCGGCTTCGTCCCGCCGACCGAGGAGCAGCGCGAGGCGGCCCGGGTCGGGCTGGGCTACCGCGACGACCACCGTGTGTGCGTGGTGACCGTCGGCGGATCAGGGGTGGGTGAGTCTCTGCTGCGCCGCGTGCTCGACGCGGTCCCAGCCGCACGTCGTCTGGTGCCGAACCTGCACTTCCTCGTCGTGACCGGACCGCGCATCGACCCGGGCTCGCTGCCCCGGCGACGAGGCGTGACGTACCGCGGCTACCTGCCCGACCTCTACCAGCTGCTGGCGGCTTGCGACCTTGCCGTCGTGCAGGGCGGCCTGACGACCTGCATGGAACTGGCCGCAGCGGACCGACCGTTTCTCTACGTGCCGCTCCGCCACCACTTCGAGCAGAACCTGCACGTGCGGCACCGGCTGGAGCGCTACGGGGCCGGCACGTGCATCGACTACGAGCTGGCCACCAACCCCGACGCGCTGGCATCGGCCATCGCTGCGGAGATGGCCAGGGGGTCGCGAAGTGCTCCGGTAGAGACCGACGGCGCCCAGCGGGCGGCAGCGCTGTTGGCGGAGCTGCTCTGATGCGCGTGCTGGAACCAGTGCGTCAGGGGCGTGTGGGCCGGTTCGGGGCGCGCACTCACTACGAGGTCTTCGGCGCGGGCCGCCCGACCGTGCTCCTGCTGATGCCGAACGTCATCACCCAGGGACGCGCGTGGAAGGCGCAGGTCTCGTTCCTGGCCAGGTCCTACCAGGTCGTGACGGTCGACCCGCGAGGCAACGGTGCCTCTGACCGACCGACCGAGGCAGCTGCCTATGCGGTGCGGGAGCTGGTTGACGACGGCTGGGCGGTGCTTGACGCGGTCGGGACCAGGAAGGCCGTCCTGTGTGGGGTATGTTCCGGGGCTTCTCTGGCCCTCGTGATGGCGGCAGAGCAGCCGGCCCGGGTGCAGGGCGTCGTCGCGATCAACCCGAGCCTGCCGCTCGCCCCTCCGCACCCCTGGCGGACCAGGTACGACTTTGAGGCTGCTGACCCCGACCCCGAGCTGGTGGCCGAGGACGGCTGGGCCAGGCTCAACCGTCAGTCCTGGCAGCGCGACTGGCCGGGGTTCGCGCAGTTCTTCTTCGAGCAGCTGTTTCCCGAGCCCCATTCGACCAAGCAGATCGAGGACTGCGTCGGCTGGGCGACCGACTCCACGCCAGCCGTGATGCTGGCGGACGCGGATGCGCCCCTTTCCGGCTACGGCACGGCCGCCTCGGCACGGCAGGTCTGTGCTGGCATCCGCTGCCCGGTCCTCGTCATCACCGGGACCGAGGACCGCTGTCAGCCCCCGGCCCGCGGGGCTGCCGTGGCTGAGCTGACCGGCGCCGAGCACGTGGTCCTGCGGGGGGCGGGGCACCTGCCGATGGCTCGAGATCCGGTGATCGTCAACCGTCTGCTGCGCGACTTCGTCGGCCGGGTGGTTGGCCCCGGCCGGGTGGACGCCCTGGCGTAGCCCGGCGACCGCCAGCCTCACTCAGGACGAACGGCGGCCGCCGGCCTGGACCCAGGCCTCGACGTCGTCAGCAGTCCGCGGCAGGGCCGCGGACAGGTTGCGACACCCGTCCTCTGTGATCACCACGTCGTCCTCGATCCGCACGCCGATGCCGCGGAACGCCTCGGGGACGAGCAGGTCGTCGGCCTTGAAGTAGAGACCTGGCTCCACGGTCAGCACCATGCCGGGCAGGAGCTCGGCGTCCATGTAGTCCTTGCGCAGCGCGAGCGCGCAGTCGTGCACATCCAGGCCGAGGTGGTGGCTCGTGCCGTGCACCATCCAGCGGCGGTGAAGCTGGCCGTGCTCCGGGTCCAACGTCTCCTCCACCGTGATCCCGTCGGGCAGCAGCCCCCAGTCGTGCAGCCTGGTGGCGATGACCCTGATCGCTGCCGCGTGGATGTCGCTGAACTTGTTCCCCGGGCGGGCCGCCTCGAGACCGGCCTCCTGAGCCTCGAGGACCGCTTCGTAGACCTTGCGCTGCGTGTCGGTGAACCTCCCGTTGACCGGGACCGTACGGGTGACGTCGGCCGTGAACAGCGAGTCCACCTCGACACCGGCATCCAGCAGTAGAAGCTCTCCGTCGACGACGTCGCCGGTGTTGCGGATCCAGTGCAGCGTGGTGGCGTGGTCACCCGCGGCGCAGATCGAGTCATAACCGACGCCGTTGCCCCGGTGCCGGGCGTGGAGGCCGAAGACTCCCTCCACCCAGCGCTCACCACGGCCGCGACGGACCGCCTCGGGAAGCTCGGCCACGACGCCGTCGAAGGCCTCCGCGGTGGCGGCGCAGGCCTCCTCCATCTGCCGGATCTCCCACTCGTCCTTGACCAGCCGCAGGGTGGAGAGGTAGCGGGCGAACTCTGCGTCCGCCTCGGCAGCCGCCTCGGCGGAGTACTCGGCGGCCTGGGAGCGTGCCTCCTCGACGACCTGGGTCACGTCCACGTCGGCGTCGCGGACGACGCGGACGGTCACTGCGCCGGCGTCCTTGGCCAGGGCATCGGGGAGCTCGGAGAGGTCGCGGGTCTCCAGACCCAGCTCCGCGGCCAGACCCGCCAGGGTCGGGCGGCGACCGACCCAGAACTCACCAACCCTGGCATCGGCGAAAAACTCCTCGGTGTCCCGCCCGGCGAGCGGACGGAAGTAGACGATCGCCTGGTGCCCCCCGTCCTCGAGCGGGTGCAGCACCAGCACCGCATCTGCCTCGCGGTCGGCGCCGAGGCCGGTGAGGTGGGCGAACGCCGTGTGCGGCCGGAAGACGTAGTCGGTGTCGTTGCTACGCACCTTCAGTCCGCCCGCCGGGACCACCAGGCGCGTCCCCTCGAAGGCGGCGGACACGCTCGCCCGGCGGGTCGCGGCATACCGCGCCGCCTCGGTGGTCTCCGGCAGGTCCTCCCCGTGCTCGGCCCAGCCGCGCGCGATGAACGCGCGGAACTCCGGGCTGCTGGGGCGGCTGCGGTGCTCGGCCTTATGCTGCTTCTCACTCACCGGTCCATCCTCGCACGCCCGGGCGTGTCGCCCGCCGCGGCACCGAGTGTGCCGGGGACGCTCACCATTCCCTACGCTGGCCTGATGACCACCGACCCCGACCCGTCCGCGGTGCCGCTGGCCGGTGACGTGACCGGACCGCAGGTGATCCCCGCGCCAGAGGTGCGCGGCGTGCCCCGGGTGGGTCGCGCCTGGCGGGTCCGCGCACAGATGGCGGTCCGTGGTGTCGGGCCGCCCACCGTGGCGATCGGCATCCCCGGCGGCGACGACGCGGTGTCTCAGCGCCACGCCCGCGCAGTGATCGATCTGGCGCTCCGCGTGGGCGAGGCCATGCTGTCCACCGGTGCCTCGGCCTCCGAGGTCGTCGCCACGGTGCTGCGACTCGTCGGCGCGTACGGCATCAGCTCAGCCCACGTCGACATCACGTTCACGTCGATCACCATCTCCATCCAGCGTGGACTGGATGAGGACCCGCTGGCGGTCCTGCGAGTCATGCGGGTCCGGACCCTGGACTACACCAGGCTGCAGAACGTGCAGCGGCTGGTCGACCAGATCGCCCAACCGCGTGCCGGTGAACAGGTCCCTGAGCCCGACGAGGCGCGAGACCGGCTGGCCGACATCCTCTCCGCCCCCCACCCCTACCGGCGCTGGATCGTCAGCGGTGGAGGCGCTCTGCTCGCCGTCGGTGTGGTCGCGCTCTTCGGCGCGGGGCCGCTCATGTGGCTGATCGCCGCGGTCACCGCGCTGATCGTCGACCAGACCCAGCGCTGGCTGTCCCGCCTCGAGGTGGCGGCCTTCTTCAACCAGGCGGTCAGCGCGGCGATCCCCACCCTGGTCGCCGTGGTGATCTTCTGGATGCGATCGCGCGGCTGGGAGCTGCCCGGTGTCGACTCACCCTCCCTGGTGGTGATCTCCGGGATCATCCTGCTGCTGGCAGGTCTCACCGTCATGGGAGCCGCCCAGGACGCCATCGACGGCTACTACGTGACTGCCGGAGCGCGCGGACTGGAGATGTTCATGCTCACCCTCGGCCTGGCTGTGGGTGTGGCCACCGTGCTCGGACTGGCCTGGCGACTGGGCATCCCGATGGAGATCTCACCCTATGTGTCGGTGGGTGGCTCGCCCCTGCAGTCGACCTTCGCCGCCGCGGCGATCGGTGCGGGGTTTGCGTGGTCCACCTACACCGGATTCCGGGCGACCCTGCTGGCCGCGGCCGTCGCGGCCGGCTCGTGGGTGGTCTACGAGCTGCTATTCCCGCTCGGACTCGGGGTGGGCGGGGCCGTGGTGCTCCCCGCCGCGGTGGTGGGTGCGGTCGCCTACGCCGCACACCGGATGCTGCGGGTCCCCGAGCTAGCCATCGTGATGGCCGGCATCGTGCCCCTGCTGCCCGGTCTGTCCGTCTACCGCGCGATCTTCCTGATGATGGACAATACGGCGCTGCTGCCGGCGGCGGCCGAGGCGCTGTTCAACGCGCTGTCCATCGGCATCGGGCTGGCCGCCGGGGTGTGGATCGGCCAGTACCTGGCGCGGCGCCGGTTCGGCCTGGATGCCGCCGCCCAGCTGGCCAGGAACCGGTCCCGCGGCGCACCGAGGTGACTGGCGTGCCGGCATACCGGCTCGGTCAGTCCTGCCACCTCCAGGTGGACAGAATCTCCTCCATCACCGACTCGGTCGCCTCCTGCTGCCCCTTAGCCGAGCTGAACGTGATGACGTAGAGACGGTCGCCGTGCTCGACCCAGCGCTGGGTCTGCGCGACGGCCACGCCGCTGGTGGTGCGGGTGAGGACGTACCCGTAGGCCTCCTCACCGTCGATCTCGATCGGGTCCAGCATCTCGTACTGGCCGTCTGCCCCCGCCACTGACTCAGCCGCCTCCTCGATCGACGCCTCGAGGTCCTCGATCGGGTCCTCGCTGGCAACCACAAGGTTCGTATAGAAGTCGTCGGTCATCTCGTCGTCGCGCAAGGCGATCTCGACCTTCTGCTCCACCTGGCTGGTCACGTCGAGCCAGCCCTCCGGCGCCGTCACCTCGAACGCCCCGTCGTCAGAGGTGACGGGGCCGGTCGGGGCCGCGTCCTCGCTGCCGGTGGCCGTCTCGGTGTCGGTGTCAGGTGGCGCACTCGTCGCCTCGGCGTCGTCAGTCACCGTGGCACCAGTGGTCGTCTGGGAGTCGGTGGGCGCCTCGACGCTGGGATCGTCACCGGAGCACCCAGCCAGCAGCAGAGTGCTGAGCGAAGCGGCCACGGCCAGCGTGCGGAGCGGGGACGTGCGTCGCATCGGGATTCCTCGGGCTCGTCGGACAACGGTCACCGGTCAAGTATGCCGCGCGGGCCGGGCTAGGTTGAATACATGCGGATCGACCTCCACACCCACTCGAGCCACAGCGACGGCACCGGCACGCCGGCCGAAGTGGTGCGTGAGGCAGCGGAGGCCGGTCTGGACGTGGTCGCGCTGACCGACCACGACACGGCCAGCGGCTGGGAGGAGGCCCACGTGGCCGGCCTCGAACGCGGCCTCACGGTAGTCCCCGGCGTCGAGGTCTCCTGCCGGAGCCAGGGGCACAGCGTCCACGTGCTGGCCTACCTGGCGGACCCCCAGGTCGAGGAGTTCCGCAACGAGATCCAGCGCGCCAGGGACGCGCGCACCGAACGCCTGGTCAAGATGGCCGACCTGCTGATCCGGGACGGCTACCTGGGCAGCTTCGAGGATGTGCTCCAGCACGTGGACGAGAGCGCTACCTGGGGTCGGCCGCACCTGGCCGATGCGCTGGTGGCCAGGGGGCACTACGTCAGCCGCGACGAGGCCTTCACCGGGGTGCTGAGCGCCGACTCGCCGTACTACGTCGGGCACTACGCCCCCGATCCGGTGCGCGCCGTGGAGGTGATCCGCGCCGCCGGCGGGGTGCCGGTGCTGGCCCACCCGCTCGCCGGCTCCCGCGGACGGATCGTCGCCGAGGAGGTTATCGACGCGATGGCAGCGGCAGGGTTGGCCGGGCTGGAGGCGGATCACCGCGACCACACGGCAGCGGACCGCGCCCGGGCGAGGGAGATCGCCGCCAGGTTGGGTCTGCTGATCACCGGCTCCAGCGACTACCACGGGACCGGCAAGCCGAACCGGCTGGGAGAGAACACCACCACCCGGATAGCGTTCGAGTCGATCCTCGAGCAGGGCAGCGGCGTGCGCCCGATGGGTGCGGCGCTCGAGGCCTGAGGACGCCGTAGGGGTCGGGCCCGCAAGGGCGGCCTAGCTGGGCCCCTGGCTCAGTGCCCTACTCGCCGGCAGGCTGGGCGACCGGCTGGTCCGAGCCGCCGCGGCGGCGCCGCCGCCGACGCTGGCCAGAGCCGGCCTCGTTGCTCCGCGAGCTGGTGCGAGCCTCGGGCTGGTTCTCGTCCGAATGCGGTCGCTGACGCCGCGGACCGCCGGAGCGACCACCCGCGCTGGAGCCATCGCCGCCGTGACCGCCGCGCCCACCGCCGGAGCGGCCACCCCGCGCGCCGTGTCGGCCGCCGGTCTCGCCAAGGTCCTCATAACGCTCGGCGGACAGTCCCTCGCGGGTCCGCGACGACTTCGGAAGGGTGCCGCGCGTGCCCTCGGGGATGCTCAGCTCGCTGAACAGGTGCGGCGACGAGGAGTAGGTCTCGGTCGGCGCGGGGATGCCGAGGTCGAGGGCCTTGTCGATCATCGCCCAGCGGTGCAGGTCGTCCCAGTCCACGAAGGTGATCGCGACACCGGTGGCGCCCGCACGACCGGTGCGACCGATGCGGTGCAGGTAGGTCTTCTCGTCCTCGGGGCACTGGTAGTTGATGACGTGGGTGACGGCCTCGACGTCGATGCCCCGGGCGGCGACATCGGTGGCGACCAGGATGTCTACCTTGCCGTTGCGGAACGCCCGCAGCGCCTGCTCGCGTGCCCCCTGGCCGAGGTCGCCGTGGATCGCGGCGGCCGCGAAACCCCGCTCGGAGAGGTCGTCGGCCACCTTTGCGGCGGTGCGCTTGGTCCGCGAGAAGATGATCGTGAGGCCCCGACCCTCGGCCTGCAGGATGCGGGCGAGCATCTCGACCTTGTCCATGGCGTGCGCACGGTAGACGAACTGCTCCACGGCTGCCACGGTGTGGCCCTCGCCGTCCTCGCTCATCGCGCGGATGTGCGTCGGCTGGGTCATGTAGCGGCGAGCCAGCGACACGACAGCCCCGGGCATGGTTGCGGAGAAGAGCATCGTCTGACGGCCGGCCGGGGTCATCGCCAGCAGCTTCTCGACGTCGGGCAGGAAGCCCAGGTCAAGCATCTCGTCGGCCTCGTCGAGGACGACGGTCCGCGCGTGGCCCAGATCCAGGTGGCCCTGCTGGGCCAGGTCGATCAACCGTCCCGGCGTGCCCACCACGATCTCGACCCCGCGACGCAACGCCTCGATCTGCGGCTCGTAGGCCCGGCCGCCGTACACCGTGAGCACGCGAGCGCCGCCTCGCTGGGCGGAGGCTTTGGTGAGGTCACCGGCGACCTGGACGGCCAGCTCGCGGGTCGGGGCGACTGCGAGGGCCTGTGGTGCACCGGGCCTGACGAGGGCGTCGAACCCCTCGTCCTGCGGGGCGGTGACGCGCTGGATCATCGGGATCCCGAAGCCGAGGGTCTTGCCCGTGCCGGTCTTGGCCTGGCCGATGATGTCGTGCCCGTCCAGCGCGACCGGCAGGGTCATGGCCTGGATCGGGAACGGGTGGGTGATGCCGATCGCGGTGAGGGCTTTGACGATGTCGTCGTGCACCCCGAAATCGGCGAAGGTCCGGGTTTCTTCCATGAAGATGTCTTCCGTTCGGCGGGTCCTGCCCGGGGAGGGGAACTCACCCGGAGTCGGCAGGTCGCTGCCCGCGAGGACCCTGCGTGTTCGGGCCGATCGGAAGTCTTCTGGGGCGGCTGCTCAGCAGCCAGGTGTCGTGCCGACCGGGCACCGCTGGTGACTGCAGCGTACCCCCATCGGGGACGATACGGTTCATCCATGGATGCAGAGCTCCCGGAGATTGCGCTGGATGGGCCCGCTGTCACGAGCCCGGGTGATGACGCCGTGGCCGAGCTGCTCGGGGCGATCGGTTACGCCGAGCTCACCGGTGCGCTGCGGATGGCGGCCGACGCAATCACCGCGCCAAGCCTCGGGGTGCGCGTGTGGATGGGCCGGGCCTCCTCCGCCGAGCTGGACCACTTCGAGCGGATCGTGACCCGCATCAGGGAGACGGGACGGGATCCCGAGGCACTGATGACCCCGTTCATCGCGCCGGTCGACGCCTTCCACGAGAGGACCAAACCGAGGGACTGGCTGGAGGCGTTGGTCAAGGTCTATGTCGGGGACGGCATCGCGCGTGACTTCTACCGGGAGATCGCCCAGCACGTCGACCAGGAGTCGCAGGAGCTCATCGAGGCGGTGCTCGAGGTGGACGCCCAGGATGCGTTCGTCGTGCGTGCCGTCACCGAGGCGATCGAGCTGGACCCGACTGTCTCAGGTCGCTTGGCGTTGTGGGCACGCCGGTTGGTCGGCGAGGCGATCGCCCAGACCCAGTACGTCGCCGTCGAGCGTGAGGCGCTGATGGGTCTGATGGTCGGGGGACAGGGGAGTGGGATCGACCTGGCGGACCTGGGCCGGATGTTCACCCGGCTCATCGAGCTGCACAGCGAACGGATGACACGACTGGGCCTGACCCCCTGACCTGCCCGCCGGCATACCCCTAGAACGCCAGAAGGCGTGGCCCCGTGTGGGGCCACGCCTTCTGTCACGGGTCTGAGTCAGGTAACGCGACGGTTGGTGTTGTCCTTGCCGGTGACCGCGCCGTAGATGAGCACGAGCACGATGGCGACGACCACGCCGAGCCCGAACGCGATCCAGTCGATGCCGCTGGTGTCCTCGTTCCCGCTTATCGCCGTGTAGAGCCAGGAGCCCACGAGAGCACCGACGGCGCCGAGCAGGATGGTCATCAGAAGCGAGATGTTCTGCTTTCCGGGGAGGATCAGGCGCGCCAGCGGGCCAATGATGCAGCCAGCGATCAGCGCCAAGATGATGGTCCAAAGCATGTGGTTCGCACCTTTCTCTGCCATCGGGGAGATGGCGGTCGTTGAGCTAACTGCTTGCCATGACCTGCATGAGGTCGGGCAGGGGGAAGTTTAGCGGGATGCGGTGCTGTGTGTGGGATCTCGCGATAGGTCTGCGCCGGAACGTCGGCAGTGGTCAGTGCCCGAACCCGACCCGACCGGCCTCCTCGACACCGATCTCGACGTAGGCGACGGCGTCGACGGGGACCACGACGTGGCGACCCTTCTCGTCGTCCAGGCCCAGGACGCCCTGGCCGCCGAGTGCGCCGGTGACGATCTCCTTGACCTCTGCCGGACTCTGCGAGGACTCGATGACGACCTCGCGGCTGACGTGCTTCACACCGATACGTACTTCCATGCTGGCTCGTGTCTCCTGTAGGTAGGGGCTAAGTCGGTTGGCCAGGGAGGCGGCGCTCCCGGGTGTCGGCGTCAACGTTAGTCGGCGCTGGTTTCTGCCCGGGCGAGCGGGAAGCGTCCCAGCCCCCGCCAGGCGACGGTCGAGACGAGCTCGACGGCCTCCTCCAGAGGTGTCTGACGACCTTCAGAGACCCACCGCTGTGCACAGGCCTGGGCCATCCCGACCAGGCTCACGCCCAGCAGCTGCGCACTGCTGGATGGCATCCCGGTGTCCTGCAGGATCAGGTTGGCCACGGCGTCCGCGCACTCGCGGAACGGGCGCTCGAGGAGGTTACGGACGGCGGGGTCGGTCGTCAGGTCGGTCTCGAAGAGGAGGCGGTGCGCCCCGTTGGGCTCGTCGGCGAACTGGAAGTAGGCGCGCACGGTCGCGGCGATCCGCTCGGCGTTGTCGTCGCTGGAGGCAAGAGCGGCGTTGAGCCGCTCGAGGAGCTGGTCGCTCTGCGTCTCCAGGAGCCCGAGGTAGAGCTCCAGCTTGCCGTCGAAGTGCTGGTAGAGGACCGGCTTGCTGACCCCGGCCCGGTCCGCGATGTCGTCCATCGACGTGGCGTGGTAGCCGGACTCGACGAACACCTCCTGGGCCGTCGCGAGCAGCTGCTCGCGACGTGCGGCCCGCGGCAGGCGAGCGCTGGGGATGGCGTCGTTGGTCGTCAGGGGAGCCTCCTCGGGTCGCGCTCCCACGGAGCGGTCAGTCATATCCTGGCCCGATGCACCCGGAGACGGACCCCGCGCCCCTCCCCGCGTTCGCGGGTCGGGTGATCGAACTAGTTGACAGTATCCCGTCCGGGAGGGTGCTGAGCTATGGGGACGTGGCCGAGTTGCTGGAGGACGGCGGCCCACGCCAGGTCGGACAGGTCATGTCCCGCTACGGCAGCAGCACCAACTGGTGGCGCGTGGTGCGCGCGGACGGACGCCTCCCGGAGTGTCACGAGGGAGAGGCCTGGCAGCTCCATCTGGCTGAGGGCACACCGCTGGCCAGCGGCCGGGTCGACATGCGGCGGGCCCGTTGGGACGGTGTCGGTCGCGCCTGATCTGATGGGGCGGTGATGATCTCCGAGGACGAGCTCGACCCCAGTCAGCGGGCCGCGGTGCGCGCCCGGGTCCCCGTCCTGCAGGTGATCGGCGCTCCGGGCACGGGCAAGACGAGCGTTGCCGTCGCCACAGTGATCGACCGGGTGTTGCGCGACAGCCTGCCAGCCGATGCCTGCCTGGTCCTGGCACCTACGAGGGCTGCGGCCGCGAGGCTGCGCGACGCCGTCACTGCGGGGGTAGCAGGGACCACCACCCAGCCGCTCGCCCGCACGCCCTCCGCCTTGGCGTTCAGCCTCCTGGTGGACGCCGCGACCGCTGCTGACGAGCACCCGCCGCGACTGCTCTCCGGGGCGGAGCAGGACGTCGTCCTGGGTGACCTGCTGGCGGGCCACCGGGCCTCGGGCGAGGGCCCGGACTGGCCGGAGGGACTGCGTGAGGCGCTGCCCACGCGCGGCTTCCGTGACCAGCTGCGGGACCTGCTGATGCGTGCTGTCGAGCACGGCCTCGGGCCGGAGGAGCTGTCCGAGCTGGGAGCCCAGCATGACCGGCCGGACTGGCGGGCGGCGGCCGACGTGCTCCGCGAGTACGACGAGGTCACCGCGCTGCAGAGCCCGGGCGCCTACGACCCGGCGTGGATCTGCACGGCAGCTGCTGACCGGCTGTCCACCGACCCTGGCCTCCTCCAGCACGTCCGACGCCGGATCCGGCTCATTGTCGTGGACGATGCTCAGGAGCTCACGGCCTCGGCCGCCCGGCTGATCGAGCAGGTTCACCATGCCGGGATACCGGTAGTGCTGATCGGCGATGGCGACGTCACCAGTCAGGGTTTCCGCGGCGCCGACCCGGTGCGCTTCACGCGCCTGGCCGAGCGGCTCGCGTCCAGCACGAATCATCCTGTGCAGCGCATGGTGCTCGACACGAGCCACCGCCGGGGGCCCGAGCTGATCGAGGCCACAGCGCCCGTCGCGGACCGGATCGGCGCCACCACCGGGGCAGCGCACCGGCGACCCGGCACCGCGCACGGCACCACCCAGCGGCCCACGCCGGTCGAGGTGGTCGCGGTCCGCACCGCGGCCCAGGAGGCGGCCCTGGTGGCTGGCTGGTTCCGGACAGCCCACCTCGGCGAGGCGAAGCTCCCGTGGTCCCGGATGGCGGTCCTCGCCCGCAGTCGTTCCCGGCTCGACCAGGTGCGACGTGCGATGGTCGCCGCCGGCGTCCCGGTGCAGGAGGTCGCGAGCACCGGCCCCTTGCACGAGCAGCCCGTCGTCCGTGCGCTGCTGCTCGCCTACGAGGTCTGCCTCCGACCTGGGGGCCAGGGCTGCACGCCCGCTGAGGCGGTCGAACTGGTCACGTCGGTGGTCGGCGGCGCCGACCCGGTCGCGCTGCTGCGTCTGAGGCGTGCGCTCGCGGTCGCTGAGCGTGAGACCGGCGGGGCCCGTCCGTCTGAGGAAGTGCTGGCCGCGGCTCTCGACCATCCCGGCGAGCTGCAGCTGCTGGGCTTCGACGTCGCCCCGGCGGCTCGCGTGGCCGCGGTGCTGGCCGCGGGACGTCAGGTGGCGGCGCGGACCGCGGCGGGTGGCTGGGTCTCGGGGGCCACCGCCGAGACGGTGCTGTGGGCGATCTGGAGCGCGACCGGCGTCGCGGACGAGTGGCGCAACGCCGCCCTCGCCGGCGGTGCCGCCGGAGCCAGGGCGGACCGCGACCTGGACGCCGTGATGACGTTGTTCGGTGCGGCTGAGGCCTATGTCGACCGGTTGCCGGGCCGTGGCCCCGACGGCTTCCTGCAGCAGGTGCTCGCCCAGGAGGTCAGCCCCGACTCGCTGGTGGCCCGGGCCAGGCCGGCCGAGGCAGTGGAGGTGCTGACACCGCAGGCTGCGGCCGGACGTGAGTGGGATCTCGTCGCCGTTGTCGGGGTACAGGAGGGCGTCTGGCCCGACCTGCGGCTGCGCGACTCACTGCTGGGGGCGGAGGCGCTCGTGTCCGTCCTGCACGGTCGCCCGGTGGAGGGCACCGACGGCCTGCGCGCCGCCCAGGCGCAGGTGCGCGCCGACGAGACCCGCCAGTTCTACGCGGCGCTCACCCGCGCGCGGGCAGGCCTGCTGGTGACCGCCGTCGCGAGCGTCGATGAGCAGCCCTCGACCTTCCTGGACCTCCTCGATCCACGGACGGCGGAGCGGATCCCCGTCGACGTTGCCCCGCCCCTGACCCTGCGGTCGCTCGTCGCGCGGCTGCGCGCAGACCTCGTGCGCGCCCACCGTGATGGCGACCAGCTGGGTCGCGATCGCGCGGCGGCCCACCTGCTGCGGCTGGAGGAGGAGGGCGTGGCAGGTGCCGACCTGACCGGTTGGTGGCCTGCGCGTGAGCTGACCGACGGTCGCCAGCTGCAGCCGGACGGCTTGGTGCCGGTGTCCCCCTCCCGGGTGCAGCTGTTCAGCGAGTGCCGGCTGCGGTGGATGCTCACCAGCCATGGCGGTGAGGTCGCTGGCATCACCGCCACCGCCGTCGGCACCCTGGTCCACGACGTGATCTCCGCCGCCCCGGAGGCCGATGTCGAGCAGCTGCGCGGGGCACTGAGGGACCGCTGGCACGAGCTGGCCCTCGGCGAGGGGTGGGTGCAGACCCGGCAGTGGGAACGCGCTGAACGGATGCTGCACCGCTATGTCGCCTACGTCGCCGAGGCCACCGCCGAGGGACGCGAGCTGGTCGGGGTGGAGGTCGACATCCGTGCGGAGCACGAGCGGGCGCTGGTCACCGGACGGGTCGACCGGTTGGAACGCGCTCCCGACGGCCGCCTGATGGTGATCGACCTCAAGACCGGCAGCACCCGCCCGCGCAACGACGACATCGGACGCAACCCGCAGCTGGGCGCCTACCAGGTGGCGGTGGCCGAGGGTGGGATCTCCGTGGCCGGTGATGACGACGGATCGCCGAGGACCGCGCCCGGTCCCGGGATGCCGCCCGGCTCCGCGGGCGCCGCACTGGTCCATCTCGGTACGCGGAGCGGGGCTCCGCCGACCGCGGGTCACGCGGTGCAGCGGCAGGCCGCACTGACCGAGGACGCCGAGCCGGACTGGGCGCACGACATGGTGGCCCGCACCGCGGAGGGGATGGCAGGCGCCCAGTTCCCGGCCACACCGGGGGAGTGGTGCCGGGTGTGCCCGGTGCGCTTCAGCTGCCCGATCCAGCCCGAGGGACGGATGCTCGCATGACGCACGCCGAGACCGACCAGCTCGAGCTGGCAGCGCACCAGCGTCGTGCTCCTGACACGGCGCGGGTCGGTGCGCTCGACATCGCCAAGGCGCTGGACCAGCAGCCGCCCACGGACGAACAGGTCGCCGTCATCGAGGCTCCGCTGGAGCCGACGCTCGTCGTGGCGGGCGCCGGCTCGGGCAAGACCGAGACGATGGCGGCCCGCGTGGTCTGGCTGGTGGTCAACGGGATCGTCCGGCCCGAGGAGGTGCTCGGGCTGACCTTCACACGCAAGGCGGCGATCGAGCTCGGTGACCGCATCGGCCGCCGGCTGCGCAGCGTCACCGATCGCGGCCTGTGGATTCCGGATGACGACGAACTCTCAGTCCCGGTGGTGTCCACCTATCACGCGTATGCCGGGCGCCTGGTCTCCGAGCACGGGCTCCGCTGGGGGATCGAGCCGAGCTCCCGGTTGCTCTCCGAGGCCTCCGCGTGGCAGATGGCGCACGAGGTCGTGCACACGACCGACGCGGATCTCGCCGGCTTCGAGAAGTCGCCGGCCACGCTCGTGGATGCCGTGCTGTCGCTCTCCGGCGAGTTGGCCGAGCACCTGATCGAGCCACCGGAGGCCCAGGAGCTCGTAGAGCGCTACGCCGGTCGCGTCGCAGCACTCCCCGGGAAGGACCACCAGAAGCCGCACGCCCAGGCCGCGACGATGGTTGCCGCACTGAGGGACCAGGCTCTGGTCTATCCCCTGGTGGAGCGCTACCGCGAGCTCAAGCGCCAGCGCGGGGTGCTCGACTTCGCCGACCAGATGGCCATCGCCGCGCAGTTGGCGCGAACCCTCCCAGCCGTCGGTGCCCAGGAGCGCCAGCTGCACCGCGCCGTGCTGCTGGACGAGTTCCAGGACACCAGTGAGGCGCAGATGGTGCTGCTGTCCAGCCTGTTTGCCGGACGGTCGATGCCACTGACTGCGGTGGGCGACCCCAACCAGTCGATCTACGGCTGGCGCGGCGCGAGCGCCACCACCCTGGCCAGCTTCCCGCGGGCGTTCCGTGTCGGAGAGCGCCCGGCGACCGCCCTGTCGTTGTCGACCTCGTGGCGCAACGCGCACCGGGTCCTGTCCGTCGCCAACGAGGTCTCGGCCTCCCTCCGTGAGCGCAGCGAGGTGCCGGTGGCCGATCTTCGCCCGCGTCCCGGGGCCGACGAGGGGCGGGTGCGGGCTGCCCGGCTGCTGACCCACCGGGACGAGGCCGGTTATGTGGCGCGGTGGGTCCGGAGCCACTGGCTCGACGAGGACGGTCGGCCCACCGGCCGCAGCGCAGCGGTGCTGTGCCGCAACCGCGCGCAGTTCGACGGTGTCGTCCAGGCCCTGCGCGACCAGGGTCTGCCCGTCGAGGTCGTCGGCCTGGGCGGACTGTTGAGCGCCCCTGAGGTCGCCGACCTGGTCGCACTGCTCACCGTGGCGCAGGACCCGACGCGGGGGGATGCGCTGATGCGGCTGCTGACCGGGCCGGTCTGCCGTCTCGGACCGGCCGACGTCGACGGGCTGTGGGCCTGGGTCCAGTTTCTCGCTGAGCGCGACGGGGTCGATCGCGGCCAGGTCGTGCTCTCCGACGCTCTCGACCGGCTCCCACCGCTGACCTGGGTAGGGTCCCGCCGCCGACGGGTCAGCGAGACGGCCCGCAGCCGGGTGCAGGCGCTGGGACGGGCGGTGGATCGCGTGCGCACCCTGGCCGGCCTGCCGCTCCCGGAGCTCCTGGTCGAGGCCGAGCGCGCGATCGGCCTCGACCTGGAGGTGGCCTCCGACCCCGACCTGCCGCCGGCCTGGGGCCGGGCTCAGCTCGATGCGCTCGCCGAGGTTGCCGCAACGTTCTCGATCACGGCGGAACGACCGACGATGGGAGGCTTTGTCGACTGGCTCGAGGCCGCCCGCGCGCGAGAGCGTGGTCTGGAGATGGCCGAGGTCACGGTCTCGGAGTCGGCCGTCCAGGTGCTGACCGTGCATGCAGCCAAGGGTCTGGAGTGGGACGTGGTCGCTGTTCCTGGTCTGGCGGAGGGAACGTTCCCGGCGTACACCGCCAGGACCACGGCCACCCAGGGCGAATGGCGGGCCAGCGCCCCCACCGACGGCGGCTGGCTGACCGGCATCGGCAAGCTGCCATATCCGCTGCGCGGGGACGCAGCCGGGCTGCCGACGCTCCCGCTGGACTCGGTGGCGGACACCCACGAGCTAGCGTCCGAGATCGAGGTGTTCCGGACAGCTGGTGGTGAGCACCAGGTGCGCGAGGAGCGCCGACTGGCGTATGTGGCCTTCACCCGCGCCCGTCACGAGCTCCTGGTGACCGCGCCCGTGTGGTCGACCGGCCTGAGGCCGCGGGAGACCTCGCGTTTCCTCAAGGAACTGCTGGCGGCCCGGGATGGTGCGGTGGAGGTGGACCGCTGGGAGCCCATGCCCGAGGTCGAGGACCCCGGACGGGTGCGCAACCCGCTGCTCGAGGAGGAGCGGTGTGCGCCGTGGCCGGTGCTGCCCGACGCCCGGCGCACGCTGGTCAACGATGTCGTCCGCGCCACCCTCGACGCGAGGCGGGCCGGCACCGCTCCGGTGTCCGACCCGGCTGACCCGGTGACCCAGGAGGTCGACCGTCTGCTGCGCGAGCGTGCCGAGGCGCGCGCGGCGCGCAGCACCGCGGTGGACGTCGCTCTGCCGGCCCACCTGTCCACGTCCGGCCTCGTGGAGCTGACCAAGGATCGGGCCGACTACCTGCGCACGCTCCGGCGGCCGGTGCCACGGCCACCGGCCCATGCCGCGCGAGCGGGCACGTCCTTCCACGCGTGGGTCGAGCGCTACTACGGCATGCCGTCCCTGGTGGAGGTGGATGAGCTCCTGGCCGAGGTCGAGCACGATCCCGCAGACCTTTCGGCGCTTCGCGCGCACTTCCTGGCCAGTGAGTGGGCGAGCCTGGTCCCTGTCGACGTAGAGGTGTCCATCGAGACGGTGATCGGAGGCATCCCGGTGAGAGGTCGGATCGACGCGGTCTTTGCCGAGGACGACGGCTTCGTCATCGTCGACTGGAAGACCGGCGCGCCGGGCAGTGCCGCGCAGTCGCAGACCCGCGTACTCCAGCTCGCGGTGTACCGGCTCGCCTACGCACGGCTCCGCGGGCTTGACGTGGAGCGGGTCTCGGCGGCGTTCTTCTACGCGGCGACCGGCGAGACGGTCCGGCCTTCGCTGCCAAGTCCCACGGAGTTGGACCGGCTGGTCGCCGAGGTCACGGCCTCCGGTTAGCGGGTCTGGGTGTCGCCGAGCTCGTCGGACTCCGGCATGCCGTAGAGGGTGTGCAGCCGCTCGTCCGCCTCACGCTCAGCGACCTCACGCTCAGCCACTTCATGTGCGGCATCCTCAAGCGCGGCCTTCTCAGGCTCAGGAGGTGGCACTGCGTCCGCCGGCCCATCAGGAGCCACGGCTGGATCCACCGGGTGTTGGTCGGCCTCGGCCTCGGCATCCTGGGTGCCCTGCTCAGCAACCTCGGGG
>DATGRS010000199.1:0-21004 GCA_035303365.1 Ornithinicoccus sp. | reverse complement strand
ACGGTGCCCAGCATCACGCTGGGGTGGAAGCGCAGGCCGCCCTTGTAGGGGCCGAGTGCCGAGTTGAACTCGACCCGGAAGCCGCGGTGGATCTCGATCCGTCCCTTGTCGTCGACCCAGGGCACCCGGAAGATGATCTGGCGCTCGGGCTCGCACAGGCGCGCGATGACGCGTGCATCGCCGTATGCCGGGTGCTTGCGGACCACCGGACCCAGACTGTCCAGCACCTCGAGCACGGCCTGGTGGAACTCGGTCTCGCCGGGGTTGCGCTGCAGGACCTGCTCATAGAGCGGCTCGAGTGCGGGATCGAGTCGGTGCATGGGGACTCCCTGTCCGAGGTGGGCAGAAGCCTCAGAGTATACGGACGGCCGCATAATCATGCATGATTGTGAGTCTTGCCACTCACACCCCGTCGCGCAGCCACCCGGCACGCTCGGCCAGCACGGCAAGTTCCACCCGGTTGGTGCAGCCCAGTCGGCTGAGCGCGCTGCCGAGATGACTCTTGACCGTGGCCTCGCTGACGAAGAGCGCCCGCGCCACGTCGGCGTTGGACAGTCCGCGGGCCACCAGGACAGCGATCTGCCGCTCCCGCTCCGTGAGAGTCGCCAGCCTCTGGGCGGTCTGTCTGCGCTGGGTCACCACCGGGTCCGCGGCGACGTGGGCGAAGACGTGCCGGACGCTGGCCGGAGACAGGACGCTCTCCCCGGCCGCGACGCTGCGCACCGAGCTGGTGATCTCGGCCGGCGACGCAGTCTTGAGCAGGAACCCCGCCGCACCGGCCTCCACGGCGCGCAGCACCACCTCGTCCTCGTCGAACGTCGTGAGCACCAGGACTCGGGGCGGGTCGGGCAGTGCCAGCACGGCGCGTGTCGCCGTGATCCCGTCGGTGCGCGGCATCCGCAGATCCATCAGGACGACGTCCGGGCGGTGGCGGTGCACAGCCGTGATGACCTGGTCGCCGTCCCCGACGCTCCCGACGACCGTGACGCCCTCGGCCATCGAGAGCATGAGCTCAAGGCCGGAACAGACCAGCGGATCGTCATCCACCAGGAGGACGCGCACCTCTCCAGTCATTGATGCTCCCCCTCGGGCGGAGTCCACGGCAACCACACCGCGACCCGGAACGCCTGCTCGACATCGAGGCCGGAGCGCATCGTGCCACCTAGCAGCGTGACGCGCTCGGAGATTCCCGTGAGCCCGTTGCCCCTGGGGCGGGGCGGCTCCCCCGTGAGGCGGTTGGCCGTCTCGATCCGGATGCCCTCCGCCGGACCGCCCTGGACGAGGAGTCGCACCGGTGCGCCCGGCGCGTGGCGGCGGGCGTTGGTCAGCAGCTCCTGCACGATCCGGTAGACCGCCCGAGCCAGCAGCTGGTCCGCTTCCTCGGCCTGCGTCAGATAGATGGTGGAGACGACCGGCATCCCACCCATCACCGTCTCCTCGACCACCTCGGGAAGGTCCGCGAGGGACGGCGTGGCCGTCCGGCTCGTGGCTGTCGCCCCGGGCTCGCGAAGCACGCGCAGCAGAGAGCGCAGGTCCTCCATGGCGTGCTGTGCGCTGTCGCGCACCAGGGCCGCACTCTGCGCGAGGCGAGGATCAGCTCCGGCAGCCACCTCGAGCCCGCCGGCGTGCAGCGACAGCAGCGAGAGACGGTGACCGATGACGTCGTGCACCTCACGGGCGATGAGGTCGCGCTCGGCCTGCCGGCCCAGCTGGTCGGTGAGCACCGCAGTGCTCTGCTGCGCCGCCGCGGCACGTCCCTGCGTGACCACCAGGTCCTGCCGGCTGCGCATGATCAGACCCGACCCCAGGGAGGCGGCGATCAGCACGGCCGCCACGATGGCCGGGACCCACACCGAGAGCTCCAGCGGGACTGAGTCCCCGGCTGTGTCCTGCGGCGCCGCCAGCATCTTCAGCATCGACGAACCGGTCGTTGCACCCGACGCATCGCGGTAGAGGGCCACGACCGTGGTCAGCGCGACCAACCCGGCCGCCAGCCACACGCGGCGGCCCGAGCGCGCCCGGACCAGTGCGGGCAGGGCAAACAGGGCTGCCGTAGCGTCCAGCGGCAGAACCAGGGGTACCAGTGCGGTGACCAGCGTGACGGCGAAGGGGGCGTCGTGCCGTCGCACCAGCGCGACGGCAGCGAGCACAGCACCGCCCAGGGCCAGCAGGATCGTGGTGTTCTCTATGTTGCTCAGCTCTCCCGTCGGCGACTCCTCGGCATAACGGGTCAGTGCCACCCCGAGCGCCACCATGGACGCGAACAGGGACAGCACGACCATCGCGACCGATCGCGCGCGCCGCCCAGCGGGGCGGAGCACGCTCGATCCGTCGGCGGACAGCCTCCGGACGCGCGACAGGGGCGCGGCGCTCGGCGACATCGTGGACATGACGATGACCATAGGTGTCGCGACCGACACCGCGTCACCACCGATCGGCTGGGGCTCGCCCCCGGGGGCTGGCCGATCGGCTAGCGAGCCTCCTCCGGTCGGTCGATGCGCGAGGCACCAGCGGCGGGGTCTGCTGGTCCGACCGATTTCGACGTCAACGAGGAGTCACCATGACCAACACACCACCCCCTCCGCCGCCCGGCGGTCAGCAGGGCCAGCAGCAGTACGGCACGTCCTGGCAGGACAGCCCAGCCGGGCAGGGCTGGGGACCCGGCCAGCAGCAGGCCTGGGGGCCCGGGCACCCGCCCGCTCCCCCGGTGCCGCCGCAGCAGGAGAAGAGGTCCTGGTTCCGTCGGCACAAGATCCTCACGGCACTGCTCGCGGTCCTCGCCCTCATCGTGGTGGTGAACCTCGTCGGCGGTGGGGAAGACGAGACACCGGCCGCCAGCGAACCGGCAGGCGCCGCAGCGCCCGCGACCGACGCGTCGACGGACGCTGTGGAGGACGAAGACGACGAGGCGGCGGGCGAGGAGGCGAGCGCGCAGGACGAGCCCTCCGCGGAGGAGGCTGCCGAGGAGGAGCCTGCGGAGGAGGCCGCCCCGGAGGCGCCCGGGCTGAACGACCCGGTGCGAGACGGCAAGTTCGAGTTCGTCGTGACCGAGGTCGAGACCGGCCTGGCGACCATCGGCGAGAGCTTCACCGAGGAGGAGGCCCAGGGCCAGTTCGTGGTCATCCACCTGAAGGTCACCAACGTCGGCGACCAGGCACAGACGGTGTTCGACAGTGCGCAGCTGCTCATCGACGACCAGGGTCGCGAGCACCAGACCTCCAGCGCCGCGATCTGGCTGGACGAGGGTCTGTGGCTCGACGACATCAACCCCGGCAACTCGATGGAGGGCGTCCTGGTCTACGACATCCCGAAGGATGCGGTGCCCGCGACGTTGGAGCTGCACGACTCCATGTTCTCCGGCGGGGTGACCGTCTCCCTCGAGTAGCACGACGGCACACCAGTGCGTATGCCGGGAGGTCGGGCCCACGTGCCCGTCCCCTCGGCATACGGCTGGCTGATCTGACCGGAAAACGCCTGGCCGCGCTCCGACACCGTCGTTAGGTTGGTCGACATGTCCGCGCCCACCAGTCAGCCCGGAGCGGGATCCACTGCCAGGGCTGGCTGGCGTGTCCGTGACCTGGAGCCGGACGACGCGCCGTCGTGGGCGCGGTGTCGGGTGCTGTCGTTCCTCGCCTCCGACTACTACGACGACGTGCACACCGAGCCCCCGACCCTCGACCGCGCGATCCGGCTGGTGGCGGTCAGAGCGAAGCCCGCCGACGTGCTGACGCCCGGCGCCGAAGAGGTGGTCGGCATCCTTGACATCGAGCTCTTCGACGCCGACGACGACCACGAGCAGCCCTTTGCCACCATCGACACGGTCGCCGTCCACCCGGACCACCTGCGACGGGGCATCGCCGACGCGCTGCTGGGCGAGGGGCTGCGTCGGCTGGCCGGCACCGACGCCGTGCTGTTGGACGCGTGGACCCGCGAGGACGAGGCCGCGAACCGGTGGTACCAGAACGCCGGCTTCCACGAACGGTTCGCCTACGTCCACGTGCACAAGGACTGGGACGACCCGCACGACGGGTTCGCCTCGCCCGACCAGCTGTCCCGGCCGGTGAAGGTCTTCGCCCACGGACGGCTGGAGGACCTGGCCGTGTTGCGCGAGCGCTACCGCCGCGTCTACATCTGCCGCCGCTACGTGCGGCCGCTGCGGGACACCGGTGCAGCCGGCGCGGAGTCCGTCACAGACACGTAGGGTCCGCTGGTGTGAGCACCTCCCTCTGGCAGATCCGCGGGATGCGGCCGCTGCTGGCGATGACCTTCCTCGGGTTCACCGGGTATGCCGCGCTGCTGCCGGTCGCGCCGCTGTGGGCCGTCCACGGCGGCGCGGACGAGGCCGGCTCCGGTCTGGTCAACGGGGTCTTCATGCTGTGCACGGTGCTCACGCAGCTCGTGGTGCCGACCGCGCTGCGACGGTTCGGCTGGGGACCGGTGATGGCTGCCGGCGTGCTGCTGCTCGGGGTGCCCTCGTTGCTCCATCTGCTCAGCGACGACCTCTGGGTGATCCTGGCTCTCTCGGCGGTGCGCGGGATGGGTTTCGGGGTGCTGACCGTGACCGGCAGCGCCGTGGTCGCCGAGCTGGTGCCGGCCGGCCGGCGCGGTCAGGCCGTCGGGCTCTATGGTCTGGCGATCGCCTCCACGCAGGTGTTCCTGCTGCCGGTGGCGCCCTGGCTCTCCGAGACCCTCGGCTTCGGGGCGGTCTTCGTCCTGGGCGCCCTGCCCGTGCTGGGCGCACCGGCCGCGCTGGCCCTGGGACGTGTGCTGCACCAGCTGTCACCCGCCCACGAGGAACACACCGGTCCACCGCCCTACCTGCGGATGCTGCGCCCGATGCTCCTGCTGCTCGCCGTCACGCTCGCCGGTGGTGCGCTGATCACCTTCACCGCACAGATGAGCAGCAGCCCGGTCCTCACGCTGTCCGGACTGTTGCTGCTGTCGCTGATGGCGGCGCTGTCCCGGTGGCGCATCGGAACCCTGGCCGACCGGGCCGGCCCCCAGCGGTTCCTCTGGCCCCTCGTCGTGCTCAGCGCAGCCGGGATGGCCCTGATCGCCTGGTCGGTCCGCGACGCGGACAGCACTAGGGCCGTTGCGCTCCTGGTCGGGATGGCCGCGGTCGGGATCTGCTACGGGGGGCTGCAGAACCTCACCATGCTGATCACGTTTGCGTCGGTCAGCCGTCGGCACTACAGCCAGGCGAGCGCGGTGTGGAACGTCGGCTTCGACAGCGGCACCGGGCTGGGCTCGGTGCTCGTGGGAGTGGTGGCCGCGGGAACCAGCTTCAGCACTGCCCTGATGGTGGTGGCTGGTTGCTGCCTGGCGACGCTGCCGTTGGCGCTCCGGCCAGCGCCACCCGCCGCGGCGCGCGTGGCCTAGACGCTCAGGCCGACTCGCGCACCACGAGGCGCGTGGGCAGCACCTCCGGCTCGACCTCCTCGCCGTCCATCACCCGCAGCAGCAGGTCGACGGCCCGCGAGGCCATCTCGGGGACCGGGTTCACCACGGTGGTCAGTGCGGGCCGACCGAGGGTCGCGGCCGGGTTGTCGTCGTATCCGACGACTGCCACGTCACCGGGCACCGCTCTGCCGGCCTGCACCAGCTCACTGACCGCGGCGACGGCCATCAGGTCAGAGGCCACGAACAGACCATCGAGGTCCGGGGCCCGCTCCAGGAGGCGCCGGGTGCCCGCCGCTCCACCGGCCGGGGTGAAGTCGCCGGCCTCCACCAGGTCGACCGGCAGCCCTGCCGCGACCAGCGCGTCGGTCCACCCACGGCGCCGGTCCCGCCCGGCACTCATGTCCTGCGGACCGGTGACCGTCCCGATCCTCCGACAGCCTCGGTCGATGAGGTGCTGCGCCGCCAGCCGGCCACCGGTGGTGTTGTCGACGTCGACGTAGGGCAGCCGTGACTCGGCGGCATACGGACGCCCGAGGAAGACCGACGGCAGCTTGGTCTCCCCCAGCACCCGCCACAGGTTGTCGTCCTGGTGGTGGCTGACGACGATCGCCCCGTCGGTGTGCCCGCCCCTCAGGTAGCGCTCCATCCGACGGTCCCCGTCGTCCGGCTTGCCCATGACCAGCACCACCTGCAGCGTCGTGCCGTCCAGCGCCTGGGTGACCCCCTGCAGGATCTGGGAGAAGAACGGGTCGGAGAAGACCCGCTCGTCGGTCTCGGGCACCACCACGGCGATCGAGTCCGCCGCGCGCGTGACCAGGCGCCGGGCCGCCCGGTTGGGGCGGTAGCCCAGCTCGGCCACGGCCTCACCGACCGCGACCCTGGCCGCCTCGCGGACCCGTGGGTCGGCGTTGATCACCCGGGAGGCGGTCGCGCGCGAGACTCCGGCGCGCTGGGCCACGTCCTCCAGGGTGGGTGCGGTGCGCGCGGGCATCGCCATCTCCTGTCAGTCGATCTGGTTCGATCCTGCCACCGTGGCGTACCAGCGCGCACTCGCCTTCGGGATCCGCTCGAGCGAGTCGTAGTCGACCCGGACGATACCGAAGCGCTTGTCGTAGCCCCAGGCCCACTCGAAGTTGTCGAGGAGGGACCACAGGAAGTACCCCCGCACGTCCGCGCCCGACTCGATCGCCTGGTGCACGGCGGCCAGGTGGTCGCGGACGTAGGTCAACCGGTCGTCGTCCTGCACGAACCCGTCACCGTCGGGGACGTCGTCGTATGCCGCGCCGTTCTCGGTCACGTACAGCTCGGTCCCCACGGGGCCGGTGTAGTCACGTTGCAGCCGCAGCAGGAGGTCGGTCAGCCCCTGCGGTCGGATCTCCCAGCCCATCGCCGTGTGGGGCACGTCCTGCGGGACGAACTGCACGTGCTCGGAGCCGACGTGCTCGCTGGGTCCGCCCTCCGCCCGGGCCCGGTCGGCGGCGGCGTGGGCCTCCTCGGGGGCGACCCCCGAGACGGTGCTGCCGCTGTAGTAGTTCACGCCGAGCACGTCCGTCGGTGTGCTGATCAGCTCGAGGTCGCCGTCGACCACCAGGTCGGCCGGCCACACGGCGCGCAGGTCGTCGCGGATGTCGGCCGGGTAGGCACCGCGGAACAACGGCTCGACGAAGTAGCGGTTGCTCAGTCCGTCGATCCGTCGGGCGGCGTCCAGGTCGCCCGGGCTCTGTGGGTCGGCCGGGGTCACGTCGGCGAAGTTCAGCGTCAGCCCCAGGGTCAGGTCGGCGTCGCGCGAGCGCAGCTCGTGCACCGCCAGGCCGTGCCCGAGCATCAGGTGATGGGCTGCGCGCAGGGCGTCGGCGCCGTCGGTCCGGCCAGGCGCGTGCCGGCCCGAGCCGTAGCCGAGGAAGGCGCTGCACCACGGCTCGTTCAGGGTGGTCCAGAAGGAGATCCGGTCCCCCAGGGCGGAGTGGACGGTCGCGGCATACTCGGCAAACCGGTATGCCGTGTCGCGGGCCGGCCAGCCGCCCGCGTCCTCGAGGGCCTGGGGAAGGTCCCAGTGGTAGAGCGTCAGCCACGGGACCACCCCCCGGGCCAGCAGCTCGTCGGTCAACCTCGAGTAGAAGTCCAGTCCCTCCTGGTTGACCGTGCGACCGTCGGGCATGACCCTCGCCCAGGACACCGAGAACCGGTAGGCCCCCAGGTTGAGCTTGTGCATGAGCGCGACGTCCTCGGCATAGCGGTGGTAGTGGTCGCAGGCGACGTCGCCGTTGTCGCCCTCGTGGACGCGTCCCGGGGTGCGGGCGTAGGTGTCCCAGATGCAGGCGCCCCGGCCGTCCTCCCAGGCAGCACCCTCGACCTGGTAGGCGGCGGTCGCCGACCCCCACAGAAATCCCTCGGGGAACACCTTCGGTGCGCTCATTGCTTGACGGCTCCTTGCATGATGCCGGAGACCAGCTGGCGCCCGGCGACGATGAACAGGATCAGTAGCGGGACGGTGGCCAGCAGCGCTCCGGCCAGGACCAGCGAGTAGTCGACCCAGTGGGCGGCCTGCAGCTGCTGCAGCGCCACCGGCAGGGTGGGGTCCTGAGGTCCCAGGACGATGAACGGCCAGAAGAAGTTGGTCCAGGTCGCCACGAAGGTGAAGAGTCCGAGCATGGCGGCCGCGGGACGGGCGGCGACCAGCCCGACGTGCCAGAAGGTCCTGATCATCGAGCACCCGTCCACGCGTGCTGCCTCGATCAGCTCGTCCGGGACCGCCTGGGACAGGTACTGCGTCATCCAGAAGACCCCGAAGGCGGTGACGAGACCCGGCACGATCACGGCCAGCAGGTCGCCGGTCCAGCCCAGCCGTGCCATCACCTGGTAGAGCGGCACGACGCCGAGCTGGGTGGGCACGGCCATCGTGGCGATGACGAAGATGAGGAGCGGACCGCGGCCACGGAACCGCAGCTTGGCGAAGGCGTAGCCGGCGAGCGTGGCGAAGAAGACCACCGACGCCGAGATCACGGTGGAGACCACGATCGAGTTCCAGGTCGCCCGCCAGAACGGCACCGTGTCGATGACCGTGGACGCGTTGCGCAGGAAGTTCCCGCCCGGCACCAGCGGGAAGGGTTCGCGCGCGAGGATGGTCGAGTCGTGGCTGGCGATCAGGAAGGACCACCAGAGGGGGAACATCCCGCCGAGGATGATGGCACCCAGCAACCCGTAGACGACCCAGCCGGGTCGGTCGGCGTAGGAGCGCCCCTTGGGCTGGCGACGGGGCTCTGGGGTCTCTGCGAGCAGCGGCTTGCCGGGGACCGGGGTGATGGCACTCATCGTTTGACCTCCGCGCTGGCGATCAGGCGGGTGATGAAGAAGTTGATCAGCCCGATGACCACGATGATGAGGAAGAGCAGGACGGCGATGGCGGACGCCCTCCCGAAGTTGGAGCGGGTCCAGCCCTGCTCGTAGAGCAGGATGGTCAGCGTCTGCCACTGCCCGTCCGCGCCGCCACGGCCGAACTGGTCGTAGAGCCGGACCTCGTCGAAGATCTGCAACCCGCCGATCGTGCTGGTGATGACGATGAAGATGACCGTCGGACGCAGCATCGGCACCGTGACCGAGAAGAACTGGCGGACCTTGCCGGCCCCGTCGATCGAGGCCTGCTCGTAGAGGTCCTTCGGAATCGCCTGCATCGCCGCCAGGAAGATCAGGGCGTTGTAGCCGGTCCAGCGGAAGTTCACCATGGTGGCGATCGCCAGGTGGCTGGGCAGGCGTTGTGAGTGCCAGCCGATCGGGTCGATCCCGACCAGCCCGAGCAGGCTGTTGATCAGGCCGAACTTGTCGGCGAAGAGGTTGGAGAAGATCAGGGACACGGCGACCGGCGCCACGACATACGGAAGCAGGACTCCCATGCGCCAGAACGTCTTGGCCCGCAGGTTGGCGTCCAGCAGCGCGGCGATGGTGATCGCGGCGATCACCTGCGGCACCGAGGAGAGCACGAAGATGCTGAAGGTGTTGCGCAGGGCGTTCCAGAAGTCTCGGCCGGTGAGGACATCGACGAAGTTCTGCGCCCCGACGAACTCACCCTGACCCATGATCAGGTCCCAGTCGTGGACGGCCACCCACCCGGTGTAGATCAGGGGGAAGAGCCCGGTGATGAAGAACAGGATGAAGAAGGGCGAGATGTAGAGGTAGGGACTGAGCCTGAGGTCCCACCGGCTGAGCCGGCCCCCGAGACCGATACGTCTCGGGGGCGGCTCAGTCTGTTGCTCCGTGGCGGGACGGAGCATCGAGGCGGTGCTCACGGATCAGCCCAGCGCCTCCACGTCGGCGACGAACTTGTCCCAGGAGCTCTGGGCGTCGTCGGTGCCGTCCACGTCCACCCGGGTGAGCGCGTCCTGCAGGGCGGTGTTGACCGAGAAGTAGTCTGGGCCCTTGTAGGGCTGCATCGTGACGGCGTTGGCACGGTCGGCGAAGATCTGGCCGATCGGTGCCCCGTTGAAGAACTCGTTGGTGGCGCTGAGCAGCGTGTCGGACTCCAGGGCCTCGACCTGGCTGGGGAAGGTGCCCTTGGCGGAGAACGCCTTGATCTGCTGCTCGGGGGCGGTCAGCCAGCTGGCCAGCGCCTTGGCCTCGTCGATGTGCTCACCCTGCGCGGGAACGGTCAGGTAGGACCCGCCCCAGTTGCCGCCCCCGCCGGGGAAGACGTTGGCGACGTCCCAGCCCTCGATGCCCTCGGCGTTGCCCTCGACGACCCCGAGCATCCAGCCGGGGCAGAGCATGGTCGCGAAGGCGGACTGCTGGAAGCCGTTCTGCCAGTCGGGGCTCCACTGGCCCAGGTGGGCGGACAGCTCGTCCTCCACTGCTGCGGCCAGGACCGCGTCGTAGAGCGCCTTCACCTCGGGGTTCTCTGCGGCGATGATGTTGCCCTCGGTGTCCTGGTAGGGCACCTCTACCTGGTTGATCATCCCCTGCCAGGTGGCGTTGGCCGAGTCGAACCACGCGGCGTCCGAGGCGGCGACGAAGTCGCGACCCACCTGGAAGTAGTGCTCCCAGTCGCCCTCCAGCAGTGCGGCGACCTCCTCACGGTCGGTCGGCAGGCCGGCCTCCTGGAACAGGTCGGCGCGGTAGCAGATGGCCTCCGGCCCGGTGTCGGTGCCGTAGCCGACGAGCTTGCCGTCGTCGGTGGTGGCGGCCTCGGTCTTCCAGTCCAGCCAGCGGCCCTCGACCGAGGGGTCGGAGAGGTCCTCGAACTTGTCGGGGTACTGCATGAACTCCACGAGCCAGTCGACCTCGACGGCCTCGATGTCGGAGGCACCGGAGTCCGCGCCGAGGCTGTTGCGCAGGGCGTCGCGGGCGTTGTCGGCGGTGTCCGCCTTGACGTGCTCGATGGTGACGTTGTCGTGCAGCGACTCGTACTCCGTGAACAGCTCCTCGTAGCCGAACTCGTTGAAGGTCGCCACGGAGAGCGTGATCGCCTCCGCGGCGGCCTCGCCGCTGCCGGTGTCCGACTCGGCGGCGTCGCTGTCGTCGCCGCCGCCGCACGCGGCCAGGCTGATGGTCATGGCGGTCATGGTGACCGCGGCGGTGATGGTTCGCCGGGTGCGTAGCACTGTGCAACTCCCTTGTCACGTGGCGGTCGGAACACCGCCTGTCCAGTGTGGTGGAACGCCGTGAGAGCGCTCTCACGAACGAGACTGACGGTTGGGACACGGTTTGTCAAGAGTGCCGCGGCGTGGCGGCGGTCAGGCGTCGATGCGCTCGCGGTCCAGCTCGTCCGCGGAGGAGATGATGAAGTCCTTGCGCGGCGCGACGTCCGAACCCATCAGCAGGTCGAACACCTGCTCCGCGACCGCCGCGTCGTCGAGCGTGACCCGGCGGAGCGTTCGGTAGCGCGGATCCATCGTCGTCTCGGCCAGCTGGTCGGCGTCCATCTCGCCCAGCCCCTTGTAGCGCTGCATCGGCTGCTTGATGGTGCGCCCCGACTTGGTGAGCGCGGCCACGGTCTTGCGCATCTCCTGCTCGGAGTAGGTGTAGATCATCTCCTTGGGCTTGCGCCCGGAGGCGTTGACCTCGATGCGGTGCAGCGGCGGCATGGCGGCGAAGACCCGGCCGGCCTCGACCAGCGTCCGCATGTAGCGGAAGAACAGGGTCAGCAGCAGGGTGCGGATGTGGGCGCCGTCGACGTCGGCGTCGGTCATGATGATGACCTTGCCGTAGCGCGCCAGGTCGAGGTCGAAGGACCGTCCCGAGCCCGCCCCGATCACCTGGATGATCGCGCCGCACTCGGCGTTGCTCAGCATGTCCGAGACCGAGGCCTTCTGGACGTTGAGGATCTTGCCGCGGAT
Organism: Ornithinicoccus sp.; assembly: GCA_035303365.1. Lineage (GTDB taxonomy): Bacteria > Actinomycetota > Actinomycetes > Actinomycetales > Dermatophilaceae > Ornithinicoccus. The sequence continues at coordinate 9,278 of DATGRS010000199.1, read as the reverse complement.
CGGCAGCAGGGCCTGGTAGTCCGAGGTGCGCGCCAGCTTGGCGGTGCCCAGCGCACTGTCCCCCTCGACGATGAACAGCTCGGTCTTGTCCTGGTCGGTCGAGCGGCAGTCGGCGAGCTTGGCCGGCAGGGAGGATGACTCCAGGGCGTTCTTGCGGCGCTGGGTCTCCTTGTGCATCCGGGCGGAGATCCGCGACTTCATCTCCGCGACGACCTTCTCCAGGAGCAGGCTGGCCTGCCCCTTCAGGTCCCGCTTGGTCGAGGTCAGGATGCCCGACAGCTCGCGCTCCACGACACGCGACACGATCGAGCGGACCGCGCTGGTCCCGAGCACCTCCTTGGTCTGACCCTCGAACTGCGGCTCGGCCAGGCGCACCGTGACGACGGCCGTCAGACCGGCCAGGATGTCGTCCTTCTCCACCTTGTCGTTGCCCACCTTGAGCCGGCGGGAGTTGTTCTCCAACTGCTTCTTGAACACCTTGAGCACGGCCTGCTCGAAGCCGGCCACGTGCGTGCCACCCTTGGGGGTCGCGATGATGTTGACGAAGCTGCGCGTGGTGGTCTCGTAGCCGTTGCCCCACCGCACCGCGATGTCGACCTGGCACTCACGCTCGACCTCCTGGGGGGTCATATGTCCCTTGGAGTCCAGGACCGGCACGGTCTCGGTGAACGTGCCGCTGCCCTGCAGCCGCCACGTCTCGGTGAGCGGCGGGTCGGTGGCGAGGAACTCGGCGAACTCGGTGATGCCGCCCTCGTAGGAGTACTCCTCCTCCGTGGGCTCCTCACCCCGCTCGTCACGGACCACCATGGTCAGTCCGGGGACGAGGAAGGCGGTCTGGCGGGCCCGACCCACGAGGTCCTCGTAGTTGATGCCGGCGGACTTCAGGAAGATCTGCTCATCGGCCCAGTAGCGGATACGGGACCCGCTGACACCCCGCTTCAGGCGGCCCTTGGTGCGCAGCTCGGAGGTCCTCTCGAAGGCCTCGAACGGCGCCTCCGGGCTCGGCTCCCCCTTGTCGGTGAACACACCGGGCTCCCCGCGACGGAAGCTCATCAGGTGGGTCTTGCCGCCGCGGTCGACCTCCACGTCCAGCCGTGCCGACAGGGCGTTGACCACCGAGGCGCCGACGCCGTGCAGTCCACCGGAGGCGGTGTAGGAGCCGCCGCCGAACTTGCCGCCGGCGTGCAGCTTGGTGAAGACGACCTCGACGCCGGTCAGCCCGGTGCGCGGCTCGACGTCGATGGGGATGCCGCGCCCGTTGTCGCGGACCTCCACCGAGCCGTCGGCCAGCAGGATGACCTCGATGCGGTCGCCGAACCCGCCGAGGGCCTCGTCCACCGCGTTGTCGATGATCTCCCAGAGGCAGTGCATGAGGCCGCGGGAGTCGGTCGAGCCGATGTACATCCCGGGACGTTTGCGGACCGCCTCCAGGCCTTCGAGGACCTGCAGGTGTCGGGCCGAGTAGTCCTGCGCCACGGGTGGGGTGCTCCTTCGTCTCAGGGGTCGCCAGCAGATTAACCCTGTCCGGCGACCTCGACCCGCAGGCGCGGCGCAGACGGTGAAGCACCGTTGTGCCGTCAGCGGAAATGCGGCCGACGGCGGCGTTTGAGCGTCTCAGGAACAGCCGATCGTGTTTGACTGTTATCTCAGTGACAGAAGAAGAGGCGTTGCGACGAGAGTTTGGAGATCGACGTGAACACCACACTTGCCCCCGAGCTGTCTGTGTCTGACCGCTGCGACCGCTGCGGCGCACAGGCCTACATCCGCGCGACGCTTGGCGATGGCCTCGAGCTTCTCTTCTGCGCCCACCACGGGCGCAAGCACGTGGAGAAGCTGCGTGACCTGGATGCCGTGAAGATCCAGGACGAGACCCACCGTCTGCACCAGGCGGAGGCCACCCCGGAGCCGATGGCTGCGGAGTGAGCACTCGACATACTCAATGACTGCGGGCCGCGCCCGCACCTGAGACACTGACGACCGGTGGCCCGACGGGCCGCCGGTCGTTTGTTCTTCTGGGCGGCCCCGCACACAGCAAGGACCCGCATGTCAGCAGTCGAGTGGATCATCGCGGCCCTCATGGTGGTCGGTCTCGTCGGGATCGTCGTCCCGGTGCTGCCCGGACTCGTCCTCATCGTGCTCGGCATCGTCGTCTGGGCCTTCGAGGTGCAGGGCGCGGGAGGCTGGTGGGTGATGGGCGTCTCGCTGGCACTGTTCGCCGCCTGCATGGTGCTGGAGTTCGTCATCCCGGGCCGTCGCATGCGACGGGCGGGGGTGAAGACCTCGACCCTGATCATCGGCGTCCTGGTGGCGATCCCCTCCGCGATCATCATCCCGGTGGTGGGAGCGTTCATCGGCTTCCCGCTGGGGATCTTCCTGGTCGAGCTGTCCCGCCGTGGCGGCCGTGCTCAGGCCTGGGCGGCGACCAAGCACGCCCTCAAGGCGGTCGGACTCAACATGCTCATCGAGTTCGTGACGGCGATCATCATCATCGGCGTCTGGCTCGCCGGCGTGCTGTTCTGGACCTGAGCCCTACTCGTCGAGTCTGGCGCCGGTCATCTCGGGAAGGAACAGCGAGGCGACCGTGGCCAGCAGGAACGCCGCGCCGAGCACCGCGAAGACCAGCGCGATCCCACCGCCCCGGAACAGGACCGGGACCAGCAGCGGCGCGATGATCGAGGCGATCCGCCCGAAGGCGGCCGCCCAGCCCGCGCCCGTCGCCCGGACCCGGGTCGGGTAGACCTCTGGCGTCACGGCATACAACGCCCCCCAGGCGCCCAGGTTGGCCATCGACAGCGCGCATCCGGTAACCAGCAGCATCGTCTCGGACTCGGCCTGGCCGAACAGCACCGCCGACACGGCAGAGGCGGCCAGGAACGTCGCCAGTGTGGCGCGCCTGCCCCACACCTCGATCAGCACCGCAGCCAGCGCGTAGCCGGGTAGCTGCGCGAGGGTGATGATCAGGGTGAACTGGAAGGACCGGACGAGCGTGAACCCGTCGGCATAGAGCAGCGACGGGATCCAGATGAAGGCGCCGTAGTAGGCGAAGTTGACGCCGAACCAGGTCAGCCACAGCGCCGCCGTGCGTCCGCGGAAGGTCGGGCCGAAGAGGTCACCGAGTCCGGGCTGGGCTGTGGCCGGCTGGGCTGTGGCCGGCTGGGCTGTGACGGGCTGGGCTGTGGCGGGCTGAGCCGGTTCATCCGAGTCCACCGCTGTGGTGGCAGCGGGGGGCGGAGAGGGGATGCCGGCGGACTCCTCGAACTCGCGCACGACCCGCTCTGCCTCGTCATGGCGGCCCTTGGCCTCCAGGAAGCGCACCGACTCGGGGAGGCCGCGGCGGATGACGACCGCGTAGAGCGCCGGGACCAGGCCCAGCGCGAACGCCCACCGCCAGCCGGAGTCGGACTGCGGCACGATGAAGTAGGCGATGAGGGCGGCCATCAGCCAGCCGAGGGCCCAGAACGCCTCGAGGATGACGACGACGCGGCCGCGGATCCGCGCGGGAGCGAACTCGCTGACCAGGGTGGAGGCCACGGGCAGCTCTGCGCCGAGACCGAGGCCGACGATGAAGCGCAGGACCAGGAGCACCGCAAGACCCCCCGCGAGCGCCGATGCGCCGGTGGCGAGTCCGTAGACCAGCAGGGTCAGGGCGAAGACGGAGCGCCGCCCGATCCGGTCCGCGAGCAGACCACCGAGTGAGGCACCCAGCGCCATGCCGACGAAGCCGATGGATCCCAGCCAGCTCGCCTCGGTCTGGCTCAGCGCCCACTGCTCGATCAGTGCGGCCATGATGAACGAGATCAGGCCGACGTCCATCGCGTCGAGTGCCCAGCCGATGCCCGAGCCGGTCAGCACCTTGCCGTGCTTGCGGGTGAAGGGCAGCCGGTCCAGACGCTCGGGACGCGTCAACGGGGTGGAGTGTGTCGGCGACGACGGTGCGGTCATCTGATCAGTCAAGCGCAGAACGGAGTGCACCGTGCAACCGCGTCAGCAACTCGTGCGGAGAACGGTGCAGTCCGGGTAGGCGGCGGGATGCGCCAGACCGACAGTGCTCGACGATCCGAGACATGCGGGAGGAGCAGAAGCCCAGTGGGAGAGGTGAGAAGCCGTGCGGGGAGGGGCAGGACCTAGGCGGCAGTGATCTGTCGATGACGCGGGTCAGCGCCGGTTGCTCGAGTGGGTCAGAGCTGACCCTCGTCGCGACGCTTGTCCCAACGCTCCTCGAAGCGGTCCATCAGACCGTGGCCGCCCTTGCCGGCGCTCTTGTCGCCCTTGGGCTGGTCTGCGGTCTTGACGTGGAGGGTGACGTTGCCGGCACTGTCGACGGTGCCGAGCTTGGCGGCCTTGGACCGTGGAGAGGTCATCGCCCAGACGCCACCGAAGACCATGGCGGCGAAGCCGAGGCCACCGACCCAGATCTGGTGCATGGAGACCGCGAGGAGGACGAGGCCCAGACCGCCGAGGGCGATCACGAACCCGAGGGCGGCTCGCCGACGCTTCGCGCGGGCCTCACTCTTGCCGAGGGACGTCGCAAATCGTGGGTCTTCGGCGTAGAGCGCCTGCTCCATCTGCTCGAGGACTCGCTGCTCGTGTTCGGAGAGCGGCACGGTGACCTCCCTGACGGTCGACTTCTGCCCACCACGTGGGGAGCGATGGGCGACGTGGCCGACGGGGCGACGGCTACGCCTCTTCTAGGATATGCCGGGAACCGCCGCAGCGGTAGCCGGGGTCTTACCGTGAATACGCATGGCAGGTCAAGATGGTTTCCATCTGGCCCCAGTTGGTCTCTCATTTGGTCTCTCAGTCGGTCCTCACCGCGTCCTCGACGACCAGGCTGGCCGGTCGCACCGCACCGCTGCCGAAGCGCGCGACGGCCCGGTCCATCGCCCGCTCCGCGTCCCGCCACCCCCGCTCCGGCTCGTCCAGCCTGCCCTGCACCGGGGTCTGCGCCGCCTCGGTGAGCCCCTCGAGCCGCACCCCGAGCAACCGGATGCGTGCGCGCTGGAGCCCCAGCGCGGCATACAGCGCGGTGGCCGTGGTGAAGATGTCGTGCGTGACGTCCGTGCTCTCCCGCATCGTCCGGGACCGGGTGATGGTGGTGAAGTCGGAGAACCGGACGGTGAGCACCACCGTCCGCGCGAGCAGCCCGGAGTGGCGCATCCGGGTGGCGCTGCGGTCGCTGAGCCGCAGCAGCTGCCGCCGGATCACGGCCGGGTCGTCGACGTCGTGGTGGAAGGTCCCCGAGGAGCCGACGCTCCGCTCGGTGCGCGCCGGGGTGACCCGTCCGGCGTCGTGCCCCCAGGCCAGCGCGTGCAGGTGTGCGGCGCTGTTGGCCCCCAGCGCCCGGCTCAGCGTGGCGAACGGCAGGTGCGCGATGTCGGCGACCGTGCGCAGCCCGAGCCGGTGCAGCGCGGTCTCGGTGCTCTCCCCCACACCCCATAGCGCACTGACCGGCAGCGGGTGCAGGAACTCCACCACACGGTGGGGCGGCAGCAGGAGCATCCCGTCGGGTTTGGCCGCCCGGGAGGCCATCTTGGCCACGACCTTGGTGGGGGCACCACCGACCGAGCAGGTGATGCCCTGCTCGTCGGCGACCGTGTCGCGGATCCACTGGCCGATCTGCGCCGGGCCGCCCAGCCTGCGCCGCGCCGCCGAGACGTCGAGGAAGGCCTCCTCCATGGAGACCGGCTCGACCTGGTGGGTCACCTCGCTGAAGATCGCCATGATCGCCGAGGAGATCCGGCTGTAGCGGTCGTAGTCGGGGCGCACGATCTCGGCCTGGGGGCACAACCGGCGCGCCCTGGCCATCGGGATCCCCGACCGTATGCCGTAGGCCCGGGCCTCGTAGGTGGCCGACAGGACCACGCTGCGCATCCCACCACCGATCACGACCGGCCTGCCGACCAGCTCGGGCCGGTCGATCAGGGACGCGGAGGCGTAGAAGGCGTCCATGTCGATGTGCAGGATCGTGCAACCCCGGTCGTCGACCGCACCGGGCGGAGCACCAGCCACCGCGAGCCCACCGGGCGCACCAGCCACCGCGAGCCCGCCGGTCATCGCACCGACCGGGCTCACCATCCCGGGCTCCCCGGGCTGGAGTGCCACAGCTTGCTGCCGGGACCGGGCGGCTTGGTGTCGGCGTAGGGCGACTGCTTGAAGCCGGAGGCGTGCAGGAGCACCCGTCGGCCCTGCGTCTGGTCTGTCCGACGAGCCTCTACCTCTGCCATGTCCGCTCCCACCACCGCGTCGTGCTCGATGGACTCCATCAGCTCCCGGACCGCCTCGATCCCGCCGGTCTCGAAGGCCCTCCCGAGCGCCGTCATCTCCCAGGCGCCGGTGGCCCGCACCGAGATGCCGCGCGGACCGGTGCGCCGCGTGATGCCACGGACGACCAGCAGGAACGAGTGGAAGACGGTCTCGGCGAACGGGCCCTGCGCGTCCTCGAAGAACGTCGCGTCTCCCGGACCGGTGCCGTCCTCCAGAGTCAGGAAGACCACCCGGCGCCCGGAGCGGATCGGTGGCGTCTGGGTCGCCACCTTCGCCCCGGCGATCAGCACCTCGCTGTGGTTGCGCTGGCCCAGCAGCTGGTTGGCGGGAACGACCCCCAGCGCCTGGAGCATCGGCTGGTAGGTGGTGGTCACATGGGAGGTGACGTCCATGCCGAGCACCTCCAGCTCGGCCAGCATCTGCTCCTGCGGCGTCATCTCGGGCAGCCCGCTGCCGCTGCGCAGCACCGGCTCGTCACCCAGGTCGAGGGTGAGCTGGGTCGGGTCCGCCTGCCGCGGGTGCCAGGAGCGGTGACCCTTGGCCTGGGCACCGGTGCGAGCCGCGACGTCTCCGGCTCCCACGTCTCCAGCTCCCACGTCTCCAGCTCCCATGTCTCCAGCTCCCACGCCTGCCGCGGCCGGCAGCGTGGGCGCCACCTTCCGGCGGCCTCGTCCCTTCCCCACGGTGGGGCTGTGCCACCGGTCGAGCTCGGCGACGTGCAGCAGCAGGTCCCGGCGCGTGGGCCCGTGGCGGGCCACGCTGGACCGGGCGGTGCCCACCCCGTGCAGCTGGTCGAACCCGCCGGCCAACACGAGCCGTTCCACGACCGGACGGCTGGTCCGGGCACGCTGCCAGAGGTCCCCGAGGGAGTGGTAGGGCTGTCCCGCGACGATGCGCGCGACCTCGTCGTCGCTGATGCCCTTGACCTCGGCCAGGGACAGCCTGATGCCGTAGCCGGAGGCGCGCTCCTCCACCTGCGCCATGTGCTCGTCGACGACGTCACCCCGGCCGGTACGCACCGGACGCTCGGTCATCGGACCCCATCCGGTCGGCTGGCCCCACCCGGACCCGGACTCGTCCGCGACCCGCTCGACCCGGTAGGTCTCCCGGGAGGCGTTGACGTCCAGCCCGAGGACGTGCACCCCCATGGCGCGGGCCTCCTCCAGGAGCAGCCGCTTGGGATACATCCCCGGGTCGTGGGTCAGCACCCCGGCCAGGAAGGCGGCGGTGTGGTGGGTCTTGAGCCACGCCGAGTGGAACGTCGGGACGGCGAACGCTGCCGCGTGCGCCTTGCAGAACCCGAACGAGGCGAACGCCGCCAGCACCTCCCAGATCGCGTCGACGTCCTGCGGTGAGTAGCCGCGGGCCGCAGCCGCAGGTCGCCACCACGACTCGACCTGGGCCTGACCCTGCGGGGTGCCCAGTGCCCGGCGGACCTCGTCGGCCTGCGCCAGGGTGACCCCGGTGGTCTCGGCGACGAGCTGCAGCACCTGCTCGTGGAAGACGACGACACCGCCGGTGTCCTCCAGGTAGGGGATCAGCGACGGGTGGAGGTACTCCGGCTCGGCCCACCCCTGGCGGGCGTTGAGGAACGGGCGCACCATGTCGGACTTGACCGGCCCGGGTCGGAACAGCGAGATGTCGATGATGATGTCGCCGAAGGTCTCGGGCCCGAACTTGCCGATCAGCTCCCGCTGCCCGGGCGACTCGATCTGGAAACAGCCCAGTGTGCGGGCCGACTTGATCAGCGAGAACGTCTCGGTGTCGTCGTAGGGCACCTGCGACTGGTCGTCGAGGTCGATCCGCACCCCGTCGACCCGCTCCACCTCGTCCACCGCGTGGGCCATGGCCGACTGCATGCGGATGCCCAGCACGTCCAGCTTGAGCAGCCCGAGATCCTCGACGTCGTCCTTGTCGAACTGGCTCATCGGGAAGCCCAGCCAGCTGGCCTCGACGGGGGTCCGGTCGAGCAGGCTGGTGTCGGACAGGATGACCCCGCAGGGGTGCATGGCGATGTGCCGCGGGAGCCCGTCGACCGCCTCCACCAGCTCGAGCAGCTGCTGCATCCGCGGGGCGTCCAGACCCTGCCTGCGCAGCTCGGGCAGGTCGCGGACGGCGGCGCGGGCGTCCCGGGCCCGGACGTGGGGGAAGGCCTTGGCCAGCACGTCGACCTCCCCCGGCGGCATGCCGAGCGCGGCCGCGACGTCCCGGACGGCGTGCCGCACGCGGTAGGTCTCGGCCATCGACACGCACGTCACCCGCTCGGAGCCGAAGCGCTCGAGGATCTTCTCGTAGATCTCGGTGCGCCGGGCCGACTCCACGTCGATGTCGATGTCGGGCAGCTGGGCCCGCAGCGGGGAGCAGAACCGCTCCATGAGCAGCCCGTGCTCCATGGGGTCGACCCCGCTGATCCCCAGCAGGTAGGTCACCAGGCTGCCCGCCCCCGACCCGCGCGCCGCCACCCGCACACCCTGCTCCCGGACGAGGTCGCACACCTGGGCCACGGTGAGGAAGTAGGTGGGGTAGCCCAGCCCGGCGATGACGCCGAGCTCGTCGGCCAGCCTGGCCCGGACCTGCTCGAGCCGGGCCGGGCCGGTCCGGGGGTAGCGGGTGGCGACCGCCTGGGTGCACCGCTCGGTGAGCACCCGGTGCGCCTGCCCGACCCCGCTCACCCCGAGCACCTCCGGCTCGGGCAGGTGGACCGCCCCGATCCCGAGGTCGCCGCGGGCGTCCTGGTGGCACTCGGCCGCGAGCGTGAGGGTGTCCCGGAGCAGGTCGGCGGCGCGGGCGTCGCTGCCGCCGGCCACCTCCAGCTGACGGGCCAGGGCGTGCATGGCGGGCGTGCCGGTCAGGTGGCCGGCCGAGGAGACCCGGTCGAGGTGCCGCTCGTCGAGGGTGACCATGCGCCGGGCCGCGTCGAGCACGTCGACCACCCTGGCCTGGTCGGGGGTCGCGTGCCGGACCGCGGCGGTGAGGACCGCGGGCACCCCGGCCTCCCGTGCCAGGGCCCACAG
>DATGRS010000198.1:0-3509 GCA_035303365.1 Ornithinicoccus sp. | reverse complement strand
ACGACCCCCAACGGCTGCCTTTCGCGAGGTCAGCCCTCCGAGCTGCCGGAACCGCCGGAGAGTCCGGTCTTGATGAGATCCATCACCGAGCTGTCCGCCAGGGTGGTGACGTCCCCGACCTCGCGCTTCTCAGCCACGTCTCGCAGCAGACGGCGCATGATCTTGCCGGAGCGGGTCTTGGGCAGCTCCGCCACGATCAGGATCTGTCGCGGCTTGGCGATCGGGCCGATCTCCTTCGCCACGTGGTTGCGCAGCTCGGCAACCAGTTCGGTGCCCTCTCCCACCTCGTCAGCCTCCTCGACCGCTTCCGAGCGCAGGATGACGAAGGCGACGACCGCCTGGCCGGTCATGGCATCGGTGGCCCCCACGACGGCGGCCTCCGCGACCTTGGGGTGGCTGACCAGAGCCGACTCGATCTCCGTCGTCGACAGCCGGTGACCCGAGACGTTCATGACGTCGTCCACCCGGCCCAGCACCCACAGGTTGCCGTCCTCGTCCTTCTTGGCGCCGTCACCGGCGAAGTACAGCCCGGGGAAGCGGGACCAGTAGGTCTCCTTGTATCGCTCCAGGTCCCCCCAGATGCCGCGCAGCATCGCCGGCCACGGCTTGCGCGCCACCAGGTAACCGCCGGAGCCGTTGGGCACCGACTCACCCATCTCGTCCACCACGTCCAGTTCGACGCCCGGGATGGCCAGCTGGGTGGAGCCGGGACGGGCGGGGGTCACGCCCGGCATCGGGCTGGCCATGATCGCCCCGGTCTCGGTCTGCCACCAGGTGTCGACGATCGGGGTGCGGTCGCCGCCGATGACCTTCCGGTACCACATCCAGGCCTCGGGGTTGATCGGTTCTCCGACCGACCCGAGCAGGCGCAAGGACGAGAGGTCGTGGGCGTTGGGGAACTCCTCGCCCCACTTCATGCACGCCCGGATAGCCGTCGGCGCGGTGTAGAAGACGGTCACCTTCTTGTCCTCGATGATCTCCCACCACCGGTCCTTCTGCGGTGTGTCAGGCGTGCCCTCATACATCACCTGAGTGGCCCCCAGTGCCATCGGCCCGTAGACGATGTAGCTGTGCCCGGTGACCCAACCGATATCGGCGGTGCACCAGTAGACGTCGCTCTCGGGGTGGACGTCGTGGATGACGTGGGAGGTGAAGGCGCACTGCGTCAGGAAGCCGCCGGTCGTATGCAGGATGCCCTTCGGCTTCCCGGTCGTGCCCGAGGTGTAGAGGATGAACAGCGGGTGTTCGGAGTCGAAGGACTCCGCCTCGTGGGTGGGCTCCGCCGACTCCAGCTCCTCGTGCCACCAGTGGTCCCGGCCGTCGGTCCAGTCGACGTCGGTCTCCGTGCGGCGGACCACCAGGACGTGCTCCACCGTGGTCTCACCCGAGATCGCGTCGTCGACCGCGGGCTTGAGGGGCGATGCCTTGCCGCGCCGGTAGCCACCGTCCGCGGTGATCACCACCTTGGCCTCGCCGTCGGAGATCCGGCTGCGCAGGGCGTCAGCAGAGAAGCCGCCGAAGACCACGGAGTGCGGCGCCCCGAGCCGGGCACAGGCGAGCATGGCGACCACGGCCTCCGGGATCATGGGCAGGTAGATCGCCACGCGGTCGCCGGTCTGCACGCCCAGGCCCTGGAGCACGTTGGCGGCGCGTTGCACCTGGTCATGCATCTCGGCATACGTGATGTCGCGGGTGTCACCCGGCTCGCCGACGAAGTGGAAGGCGACCCGGTCGCCGTTGCCGGCCGCGACATGTCGGTCCAGGCAGTTGACGGCTGCGTTGAGCTTGCCGCCGACGAACCACTTGGAGACCGGTGCCTCCGACCAGTCCAGGACCTGGCCGAAGTCCGTGTCCCACGCGAGGTACTTGCGAGCCTGTTCGGCCCAGAAGCCCTCGCTGTCGGCCGCAGCCTGGTCGTACATCTCCTGCGTGCCGTTCGCGGTGCTGGCGAACTCCTCCGAGGGCGGGAACGTCCGCTCCTCGTGCAGCAGGTTGGACAGGGTCTCCTCGGCCACGGTGCCTCCTCGAATCGCGGGTGTCCTTTGCCACTCAACACGCTCCCCGGCTGTCAGGCAACAGCATGCTGTGCGTGCGGCGACGACCGGTAGCCCGCACGGGGCCAGCGGTCGTCGCCATGGGACGAGCAGTCCATCACCACCGCTCGGGTATGACGTGCCGACGGGGCGCCGGTCGGTGCACCTACGCTGGACGGGTGAGTTCGGGTACGGGCCTGGCCGACCAGGTGCGGTCTTTGGTGGAGCTGCCGGGTGTCGCAGACGCGGTCGAGGAGGCCCGGGAGGCCTGCACCCAGCTGCGCTGGCACCAGTCGCTGCGCCGACGGATCCCGGAGGCGGCGGCCGAGTCGCGAGTGCGCGGCGCCACCGCCACCGCGCTGCTCGAGGGCTCCGAGCCGGCCGGGTCCCAGGGGACCGTCGACCTGGTGCGCGACCTGGTGCGGGGCGCGGCGGCCTGGCCCGCGGAGGCGGACCCGGTCGAGCGCGTGCTCAAGGCCGCTGTCCAGGTGACCGCTGCGACGGAGTCCATGGGGTCGACCGTCCTGGCCACACCCGCGCAGCTGCTGGCGCGTCTCCACGTCGCGGCGGCCGCGGACCTGCTCCCGGCTGACCAGGTGGGGCGGCCGCGGGGTCCGGGCGAAGAGTGCACGGAGTTCGGCGACCTCGGACCGGCGCCGGCCGCCGAGGAGCTGCCGGATCGCCTGGCGTTGATCTACGAACTGCTGGGCCTGATTCGCACGGGCACCGGCGCGCTCCCCGTTGCGGCGCTCGTGCACGCGGAGCTGGTGACCGTGCGGCCCTTCGTGACCGGCAACGGGCTGGTGGCGAGGGCCGTCGAGCGAGTCGTGCACCGGGTGGGGGGCCTGGACCCGACCGGTGTCGCGGTGCCCGAGCTCGGCCACAGCCAGAAGGTGGGGGCGGACTACCGGGGCGCCCTCGCGGCATACGGACAGGGTGGTGTGCAGGGTGTCCGGCTGTGGTTGCTGCACTGTGCCGAAGCGGCCGTGACCGGCGCGGGAGCCGGGACGATGATCGCCGAGGCAGTCCTCGCCGGACGCCTGACCGCGGCTCCCTGAGCCGGGTCCTGGGGTGCGCCGCGAGAAGTGGCTAACCGGCCCAAAGTGAGGTACAAAGAGAGCAGGTAACAGGGCCTCGGCTCTGCTACCGACGGTGACGACCCGGGTACCCACGCGCGGGCAGTCCACTGGTGGACCGTTCGAGGCCCGGCTGGTCCGGACCCGACAACTGAGATGCACGCACTGTTCACCGGGTGGCCACCGTGGAGGATGACGCCTCGCAAGGGGCGTCATCCCATGTCCAGCCCCTCTGACCAGGAGCTTGCTCGACCACCGTGCCCCGGGTGGTCACGAGTGCGTAACTTGGAGTCCGCGCAGAGTTTGCTTGCGCGGGTCGGCGTGGTGCATACTTGTCAGTACAGCGCTCCCCGCAAGGGTCGTAGCGCGGGCGTTGTGGACCATCCCCCCCTGGTCTACA